>CANJNY010000118.1 GCA_947475715.1 Prolixibacteraceae bacterium | reverse complement strand
TGCCGCCAGCGGGTGTAATGACCACCGAACCGGTCGACTGTCCAAAGCAGTCAACATTCACCTGACTTGCCACAGAAGCGGTCAACGCTGCCGAAGGTTCTGTGATTGTGGCATCTACCGTTGTGGTACATCCCTTGCTGTCGGTGATTGTGAAGGTATACACTCCCGCTGCAAGTGCTGTCTGTGCTGGGGCAATCACATAAGGTGCTGTGCCGCCAGCGGGTGTAATGACCACCGAACCGGTCGACTGTCCAAAGCAGTCAACATTCACCTGACTTGCCACAGAAGCGGTCAACGCTGCCGAAGGTTCTGTGATTGTAACACCTAGTACGGTTGAGCCATTGTCATCAGTAACGGTAACGGAATATGTACCGGCGCTAAGATCTGTTCGATCTTCACTCTTTGGACCATCTGACCAGGCATAATTGACAACACCTTGTGTTCCTGTAACGGTAATATCTATAGTTCCTGTAGCTGAACCGTAACAATTAATGTCACTTATGGTATAGGTAACATCAGGGGCCAGATAATTTTCGGAAAGTTCAAATATAGGGGGAGTTAATCCTGAATTATGCAGAGAGGAAGCAGGGAAGCCAGTATAGGTGGCTTTTTCACCGTTAGTCGCTGATCCATATAACAGATTCCCATTACATAGTAGAGATACAATTAATATGGTGAAGACTATTCGCAAGATTACCAGGGTTCTAAATAGCTAAGAATTTTTGACTATTAATTTTAATTTATCTTGGTTATTATGTAATATGTTGATATTTTGAATGATGAAATATTATTTTGGGATTTTAGACAATAATGATGAAACTTTTTATATAATTAGTTGGTTCTTTGTATTCAATATTAAATTGTATTGCAATAAAGTTCTGATGCGTTTATAAAGATTTTTATTAGTTGATGTTATTTCGTAATATTATGAATATCAATTATATATAAATATATTCTTACATTTTAAATATATTAATTGCTCTATCTTGGTCATTTTTTGAACACAAGTATATCACAACAGGGCAATTCAATGTTAATAAATCAGATTTAGGTTACTCGAATGTTTCAGACAAGCTTAGGTAGCTTCAATATTCATACTGTAAAAATATTTGTGTTTTCTCGTATGTAAAATTTTAATAGTGAATAATATTCAAGCATTAGTTGCAAATATAGTAAAAATTAAGCCTAAGAAAAAGGAAAAGTAAATAAAAAATTTACTTAAACAAAAAATAATACCTTAACATAATTATACAAATAAAAGATAATATGTATATGCCAATTATAGTAGACCTTAAGTATGAATATATTTTACCTGGAATAATATAAATCTAGATTAGACTCAACTTGTAGATGTATATTGCACAATAAAAATTAGTTATATTCTTTTTGACTCATTTTGCTGATAGAAATGATAGATATCCGGATCTATTATTTCTATCAGCAAAATTTTATTCTTATATTTTTAGAAATAGAAATTTAAAACATTTTGGTTTTTAAGTTTTAAAAAATGTAGTATATAATAGGGATTAGCTCAATATTGTTACCTTCGGCAATCCAATATTACTTCTAATAGCTAAATGAATTATGAAATATAGCTAAATCCATACTTTGAAGAGAGGAGCGACCGATGTTACTATTTCCAGGGGCTAAAATAAACGGCTCCATTTCAGTGAATTTTAAGTTCAATAAAATGGAGCCGTTAAAAATTGGATTATTGCAATTCAGATGACCAGGTACTATTCCAGATAAGTGTATCCATAAAGTCCGGATCGGTAGTTTGAAAGAAATTCTTTCCCCTCTTCTGCCGTAATAATACCCGATTTTACAGAAGATGTTACCCAGGTTTCGACTGTTCTAACCAGTTTTTTGGGATTATACTGGACGTATTCAAGCACTTCTGCGACTGTTTCACCATCGATAATCTGATCGATACTGTAACCATTTTCGTCAACAGAGACATGAACAGCATTTGTATCTCCGAAAAGGTTATGTAAGTCACCCAATATCTCTTGATAAGCTCCTACCAGAAATACCCCGATATAATAGGGTTCCTTATTTTTTAACGAATGAACCGGCAAGTAGTAGGAAAGATTACGGGTAGAGATAAAATTGTCAATTTTCCCATCCGAATCGCAGGTAATATCCTGAAGAGTCGCCGACCTGTCGGGTTTCTCATCAAGTCGTTGAATAGGAATAATTGGGAATATCTGGTCTATTGCCCATGAATCTGGCAGTGACTGGAATAACGAAAAATTACAAAAATATTTATCCGACAATAATTTAGGTAAGCTTAGAAGCTCCTCTGAGACATGCTTTAATCCGTTTGTCATTTGCTGAACCTCTTTTGCGATTGACCAAAACAGCCGTTCAATTTTGGCTCTGGTTTGAAGATCCAGCAGTCCAAGGCTAAAACGATCCAGCGTCTCTTCACGGATCTGCTGTGCATCGTGCCATGTTTCGTGCATCCGGGTCTGATTCAGGGCATTCCAGAGCTGATAAAGCTCCTTCAGCAATTCATGATCATTGGGATCTATCTCCTCCTCCTCTTCCCAGATTGGAAGACTTGTTGCCTCAAGGACCTCAAAAATGAGCACTGAATGGTGTGCCGTAAGTGATCTTCCAGATTCGGTAATGATATTGGGATGGGGAAGGTTATTTTTTTCGCTCACATCAACCATTGTGGAGACGACATCATTAACATATTCCTGAATGCTGTAATTGACACTGCTTTCGCTATTTGACGATCGGGTCCCATCATAATCAACCCCTAAACCGCCGCCAATGTCAACAAAACTGATGTTGTATCCGTTTCGATGCAACTGCACATAGAATTGTGAAGCTTCACGGATCGCTATTTTAATTCTCCTGATTTTATTCACCTGACTCCCAATGTGAAAATGAACCAGATGGAGACAATCCTTCATCTTATTCTTTTCCAGGATATCCAGAGCTTCGAGCAGTTCACTTGAGGTAAGACCGAATTTGCTCACATCGCCTCCTGAATCCTCCCACTTCCCGCTTCCGGAACTGGCAAGTTTGATCCTTATTCCCAGGTTCGGACGGATCTTAAACTGCTTGGCAATTTTTATGATTAATTTAAGCTCACTTAATTTTTCAACCACAAGAAAGATGCGTCGTCCCATTTTCTGAGCCAGAAGTGCAAGCTCGATATAATCGTCATCTTTATACCCGTTACAGATGATCAGTGAATCATTATCGGTATTGATTGCGATTACTGCATGTAATTCGGGTTTTGATCCTGCCTCGAGGCCAATATTGAATTTCTTTCCGTGACTCACGATCTCCTCTACAACCGGTCTCATCTGATTAACCTTAATCGGATAGATGATAAAATTCTGAGCCTTGTATATATATTCCTCAGAAGCGATCTTAAAACAACTCGCCATTTTCTCGATCCTGCTGTCAAGGATGTCGGGAAAACGAATCAGCATAGGAGCTGATACATCGCGCAATTGGAGTTCTTCGACCAGCTCTTTCAGATCAACTTCAACGCCGTTTTTTCTGGGCGTTACAACAACATGTCCTTTGTCATTAATCGAAAAATAATTAATTCCCCATCCGTTGATGTTGTATAGCTCTGCTGAGTCCTCGATCCGCCATTTTCTCATTAATAATACTTTTGTTTGGTAAAACCTTATTGTTAAACGTTTAACAGTTCATTTTAAGCTACTGATTACTGATCTGATTTCTTTTTTTAATACGCTGGCAAGTATAAGTTTATTTAAATTTGCCGGAACTAAAATAATTATTTTCCAATTATACAGATGAAATCTTTTATATTTTTCAATAACCTTTAAAATCTCCCCTTTCTCTCCTAAATTGAGTTGTCTTAAAGCAAATTTGCATCACTTGTTTGTGCAGTCTCAAAATTTGCGATAAAGGTAGTATTTTTGGATCATCAAAAACTTTGTAAAAATAGCAACTATGAATATCAAATTCAATATAACTACTGAAAAGGAATCTTTTGCCAGAGTATACCTGATTTTCAACCGGCAATCTTTCGGGGGGTTATCATTAAATGAGGCGGAAGAGACCTATTTAAATAAACAATTGGCTGAAAATGATCTCGTTATAATAAACAGGTATACCGAATTGATTCTAATCGCCTTTAGTGATAATTCCAAACAGAAGACTATTTTTCTGGAACAGTGCAGAAAAAGAGGAAATGAAATTTCAGCGATATTGCGAAACGAAAAAATCAGCTGCATCGATGTGGTTTTGACAACCGATCAGGCGGATGGTTCAATCGCGCTGGCGGAAGGGCTCTCTTTGGGGAGTTATCAATTTCTCAAATACAGATCTGCAGAGGCTAAATTACCCTGGAATCTGGAACAAATAAATTTTGTTGGAAACGAATTTTCCGGTATTATTGTCAATCAGCTCTCCGTTTTGGTAGAAGCGGTTTTTCTTGCCCGCGATTTGGTTAATGAGCCGGCATCTCACCTCAATTCGGTTGATATGGCTAAGTCATTTAAAGCCATGGGGGTGATTGCAGGTTATGACACCGAGATTTTTGATATGGAAAAAATCAAAGCTTTAAAAATGGGGGGACTATTGGCGGTAAACCAGGGTAGTATTGATCCGCCAACATTTTCAGTTCTTACCTGGAATCCTGACACAGCAACGAATAAAAAACCGATAATCCTGGTAGGAAAAGGTGTTGTCTACGATACCGGGGGGCTCAGTTTAAAGCCGACCAAAGATTCAATGGACTTTATGAAATGTGATATGGCCGGTGGTGCAACAGTTGCAGCGGTAATTTATTTCGCTGCCAAATGTAACCTGCCGCTGCACCTCGTTGCCATGATCCCTTCAACAGATAACCGTCCCGATGGCAATGCCTATGCTCCCGGGGATGTTATTGTTATGCACAGTGGCAAAACCGTTGAGGTACTGAATACCGATGCTGAAGGACGATTGCTTCTGGCTGATGCATTAAGTTATGCAAAGGGTTATGATCCTCAATTGGTGATTGATGTGGCAACATTAACCGGCGCTGCGGCTATGGCGATTGGTCATCATGGTATCGTGGGGATGGGGAATGCCGGAGAGGTTACTTTAAAGCTACTTAAGGAGGCGGGTGAGCATGTATATGAACGGATTGTCGAGTTTCCATTATGGGAGGAGTATGGCGAATCCATAAAATCTGATATTGCTGATATTAAAAATATTGGAGGCCGCGAGGGGGGAGCAGTTACTGCCGGAAAATTTCTCGAACATTTCGTTGATTATCCCTGGATTCATCTCGATATTGCCGGACCGGCATTCCTAAATTCTGCGGACCATTATCGCACAAAAGGGGGAACCGGTTCAGGTGTAAGAGTACTGATTGATTTCCTGAGCCATTTCTCAAATTAAAACCCTATATTTGACAAGTCAAACGGTGAATAATCCGGATGATTAATAACCTTTAAAAGGCTTGGAATGGAGCAACATAAGATTAAGGTGGGGATCACCCACGGTGATATTAATGGCATTGGTTACGAAATAATAATTAAGGCTTTGGCTGACAGCCGGATTTTGGAAATGTGTACTCCGATAGTTTATGGCTCCTCAAAGGTTGCCGCCTATTATCGGAAAACTATGGATAATGAAATATTCACGTTTAATACAGTAAATACGGCCAAAGAGGCCAATTCCAAACGTCCCAATATTATCAATTGTGTCAATGATGAGGTGAGGGTGGAACTGGGCAAATCGACAAAGATGGCTGGCGAGGCTGCATTTGCAGCACTGGAGGCTGCTGTTCGGGATCTTAAATCGGGCGAAATTGACGCCATTGTAACAGCCCCAATTAATAAGGAAAATATTCAATCTGACAGTTTTAAATTTCCTGGTCATACCGAATATTTTGCCAAAGAATTTGGTACAAAGAATTGCCTGATGCTTATGATCAGTGATTTTCTGAAAATCGGAGTTGTCACGGGACATATTCCAATATCACAGGTCGCGGCCGCAATTACAAAGGAGAATATTTTAATTAATTTAAGGATTCTTCATAAAACATTATTGGAGGACTTTTCGATTCGAAAACCACGAATTGCCGTTCTTGGTCTCAATCCGCATGCAGGTGATGGCGGGGTTATTGGCAATGAGGAGGAGCGGATTATCATCCCCGCAATCAAACAGGCCAATGACGAAGGGATTATTGCCCTGGGTCCCTATCCCGCAGATGGGTTTTTTGGTGCAGGAGATTTCAAAAAATTTGATGCCACACTTGCAATGTACCACGATCAGGGGTTGATCCCTTTCAAGTCGTTTGCTTTTGACTCAGGGGTAAACTACAGCGCCGGATTACCAATTATCCGGACTTCACCAGGACATGGAACTGCCTACGATATCGCAGGAACCGGAACGGCATCCGAAGAATCATTCCGTAACGCACTCTATTTGGCAATTGACCTTTTTGAGAACAGAAAACGTTTTAGTGTGTTGTCCAAAAATCCGTTGCAACGTCATGAGATTGACCGGACAGGAGGAGAATAGTCTTATTGATGATCATTTAAAAGCATCTTTATGTACGAATATATTAAGGGGACAATTTCCGGATTGACACCAGCTGGGGTGGTTATCGAAACCGGAGGTTTGGCATACTTTTTGCATATTTCTGTCAATACTTACTCCCGGATTAAAGGGAATGAGCAGACTAAATTATTTCTTCATGAGGTGGTCCGCGAGGATGCTCATTTACTGTATGGATTTGCAGATCAGGAAGAACGCGATTTCTTCAGGATGTTGATTGCGGTTAATGGCATTGGAGCAGCAATTGCAATCATGATGCTTTCATCTTATCTGCCGGATGATCTCCGCAGTGCAATCTTAACAGATAATGTGAATCTTCTCAAAAGCATTAAGGGGATAGGAGCCAAAACAGCCCAACGCGTTATTATCGAGTTAAAGGACAAGGTTGGTAAAGGGGTAGCCTCCGATAAACTGTTTCAGACCGGCAACTGGGTGGTGCGCAGTGAGGCCTTAAGTGCTTTGGAAATGTTAGGATTTAACAAGAAACTGGTAGAAAATTCTGTCGATCAGATTTTATCAACAAAACCTGATCTTACGGTAGAACAACTGCTGAAAATTGCATTAAAAAGTTTTTAAAAATATATATTGCAACGCGTCCTATTATATACGGCGATAGTTTTGTCCTTATTGATAATGTCCTCTATAACAGGCAATACTTTTGCCTGGGTAGGTCAGGATATATCAAATGGCGAAGCTATGAGATCTGCTCTCCTGTTCCCATCTGATACTTTAAGGGTGGATACCCTCGGCCCACTCGCTTATCCATTCAAGGATCAAAAAGCATTTGCCAAACCTACATCTCCGGATACCGCCGCACTTTATCTTAAAAGGCCTTCGAATATTCGAACAGTCATTGAATATGACCCCGTTTCCGGAGATTACCTGATCTCTGAAAAAATAGGATCACTCGATTATCGACTTCCAATTGCACTGCGTCGTGGTGAATACCTCAAAAATGACCTTCGTGAATCGATCGACAGTTATTGGAGACAGAAAATGTCACAAAATTCGATGGATCAAAAATCACAGTTGCTTCCACAGTTTCGGATTAACAGCGCTGCATTTAATAAGGTTTTTGGTTCAAGCATTGTAAATATACGGCCACAGGGGTATGTCGAGATGAGTTTGGGGATTAAAAGCAACAGAATCGAAAATCCCTCAATCCCGGTGAGAATGCAGAAGTATACCACATTCGATTTTTCCGAAAAAATCAATGTTAATCTCGATGGACAGATTGGTGAAAGGCTTAAAATGAGGTTTAATTATAATACAGATGCAACCTTTGATTTTGAGAATAAGATAAAACTTGATTTCGGTGGGAATGAGGATGATATTTTGAGAAAAGTGGAGGCAGGAAATGTCTCCATGCCATTATCGGGAACTCTGATCCGGGGAGGGACAAATCTGTTTGGAGTCAAAACCGACCTGCAATTTGGGAAGTTATCTGTTTCAACTGTACTATCTCAGCAGAAAGGGGAGACAAAAGTTATCAATACCGAAGGGGGAGCATCCAAATCGAAGTTTGAAATTAATGCAACAGACTACGATGCAAACCGCCACTTTTTGTTGGGCCACTTTTTTTATGAAAACTACGATAAGGCGCTTGAAGATCTCCCTATTATTAAATCAGCGGTTACCATCAACAAAATTGAGGTTTGGGTTACCAATAAATCAAGCCGCTTTCAGGAATCCCGCAACATTGTGGCATTACTCGATCTGGGAGAGAAAGGGACTAACAGGCAAAATCAGACTATTGCCGAGTTTGGCGAAAATCCCCTCCCTTTCCCTTTTAATACCTATCCGGGAAATGAGTTAAACGGAATTTATAAAGAGATGACTTCAACCTATTCGGGTATTCGCACGATATCACGAATAACCGAAGTGCTGAGCCCGCTTTTGTCCAGAAATTTTGCTGGTGGCCGCGATTATGAAAAGATCGAAAACGCACGAAAACTCGATTCTACCGAATATGTCATCAACAGGCAATTGGGCTATATCTCACTGGTTCAATCACTCAATACCGATGAAGTCCTTGCTGTGGCGTATCAGTACACGGTTAATGGGGAGAAATTTCAGGTTGGGGAGTTTTCAACCGATGGAATAGCTGCTCCAAATACTTTAATCCTGAAATTAATTAAAGGGACCAATCTGAATCCTACATTCAAAAACTGGCGGTTGATGATGAAGAATATTTATAACATTAACGGACAGCGAATTTCGGCCGAAGATTTTAAACTGGACGTATTTTTCAGAAATGACGCCGCAGGTATTAATATGAGTTACCTCCCCGATGGTCCGCTTAAGGAGAAGATCCTTCTTGGGGTGGTGAATCTGGATCACTTAAATAAACAACTTGATCCATATCCCGATGGCGTTTTTGATTTTCTTGAACGGGTTACAATAAACTCGCAGCGAGGTCGAATTATGTTTCCTGTTCTTGAGCCGTTTGGTTCGAACCTCGAACGACAACTGAAGGGCGATGCCACTTCGATCAATAAATATGTTTTCAGGAGTTTATATGACAATACCAAAACAGTGGCCATTCAGGATGCCGAAAAAAATAAATACAAACTCATCGGAAGCTATAAAGGATCATCCAATACCGAAATATCACTCGATGCGATCAACATCGCCAGAGGTTCAGTTAAAGTGCTGGCCGGAGGGAGGCAGCTTGAGGAAGATGTTGACTTTATCGTCGATTATACCCAGGGAAAGGTAAAGGTTATTAATCAGGGACTGCTTGAATCGGGAACTCCGATCTCAATTTCAACAGAAAGCCAGGATCTTTTTAGCATGCAGCAAAAAACATTGCTGGGGACCCATCTGAATTATGAATTCGGTAAAAATTTTAACGTTGGCGGTACCTTAATGTATTTGCATGAACAACCTCTCTACCAAAAAGTAAATTACGGCGAAGATCCAATTTCCAATTTAATGCTGGGTTTAAATGGCGCATACAATACCACTTCGGGGCTGATCACAAAACTGGCGAATGTCCTTCCATTTCATAAAACTGCAGAAGAGTCAAAAATCGCGATCGAAGCTGAATATGCAAGATTACTTCCGGGACATTCCAAAGTGATTTCAAAAGAGGGTGCAGTCTATCTGGATGATTTTGAGGGGGCAAAAACTCCAATTAGCCTGAAGTCGTTTATTGGCTGGTCGATGGCCAGTGTTCCTCAGTTTAACGAACTGTTTCCTGAGGGTAATTTAATTAATGATCTTTCAAGCGGTTATAACAGGGCGCATTTATCCTGGTACATCATCGATCCCTATATGCAACGCAGTACAGCCCCCTCGTACCTGCTCGGAGACAAAAAGCTTGATGACCATCGAACCCGCGAGGTTTTCCAGCGGGAAATATTTCCGGATCGCCAAACCCCTGCCGGACAACCGACTAATATTCCCACCCTTGACCTCTCCTATTTTCCAAAAGAAAAGGGTTCCTATAATTATGAGAATCTCCCCGGGGCTCATTCTGCAGGTGTTGACAGAAATGGGTTGCTCAATTCTCCCGAAACACGTTGGGGTGGTATCATGCGAAAAATCGAAACCAGTGATTTCGAAACGGCGAATGTCGAATACCTCGAATTCTGGGTGATGGACCCTTTTGCAATGGATTCAATTAATAATCCGAATCCCGGTGGCGATCTCTATTTCAACCTTGGAAATATTTCTGAAGATATACTTCGCGATGGCAGAAAATCCTTCGAACATGGTTTACCTCCTGACGGAAATCCTGCCCTTACCGACCAAACCGTCTGGGGAACAGTTTCTAAGCAGCAATCACTCGTAAAAGCATTCGACAATTCTCCTGAGGCACGTAAAAACCAGGATGTAGGTATCGATGGTTTGAATTCAACCGACGAAAAAACATTCTTCAGCAATTATATTAATTCACTTGGTGGTTTAGTTAGCGGTCCCGCCCTTGATATGGCATCTAAGGATCCTTCAAATGACGATTACCACTATTTCCGCGGAACTGATTACGATCAGCAGAAAAAAAACGTCCTCGAAAGGTATAAATATTTTAGCCGCACTGAAGGTAATTCCCCAACTTCAGGGCAATCTCCTGAGAATTACCCCACTGCTGCGACATCGATACCTGACGTTGAGGATATTAATGATGATAACACGCTGAATGAAACTGAAGCCTACTACCAGTACCATCTGCGGATGGATAAGAATAATATGGCAATCGGTCAGAATTATATTGCAGATATCAAAAAATCAGATGTTACGCTTTTAAGTGGTGCAAAGTCTTCGATAACCTGGTACCAATATCGGATCCCGGTGAGTTCTCCCGATAAAGTTTACGGTTCAATCAGTGATTTCAGATCGATCCGCTTTATCCGAATGTTTCTCAAAGGGTGGCAGAAACCTGTTGTAATGAGATTTGCCTCGCTCGATCTGGTTCGGACCAACTGGAGGAGATATGATCAAAATCTTACCGAAGATAATAGTGTTCCGAGTCCGGCTACCCGGTTTGACCTCTCTGCCGTAAATGTGGAGGAGAACAGTAACCGAAAACCAATTAACTATGTCGTCCCACCGGGTGTGAGCCGCGCTATTGACCCCTCAAATCCGCAGTTAATTCAACTCAACGAGCAGGCTATGGTTCTGCGGACTATCGATTTGCAGCCGGGTGATGCCCGTGGTGCATACAAAACCATGCAGATCGACATGCGAAGATACAAAACGCTAAAACTGGAAGTCCATGCAGAAAAGATGGTGGAATCCAGTTTGAAGGATGATGATCTTTATCTGTTTGTCCGGTTAGGATCTGATTTTCAGTATAATTACTATGAATACGAAATCCCGTTATCCCTAACCTTGCCGCGTAGCGATTATAATCCGAATGTATTGGACGACCAGCTCGCCGTATGGCCTGAAGCCAATCGTATTTATATTCCGTTGGATACCCTCATCCAATTAAAATTAAAACGAAACACTGAGATGCGCAAGGCAGGATCCCAAATTACGCTCGCCAATATCTATGAGGAGATTCATGCTGGGGTCAATGGGAACAAAAATATGATCAAAGTCAAGGGAAATCCTGACCTAAGTCAGGTCGAAGTGAGCCTGGTAGGAATTAGAAACCGAAAAGGGAGAACCCTGGGACCAAAATCGGTGGAGGTGTGGGTGAATGAACTCAGATTAACCAACTTTGAAGAAAAAGGGGGATGGGCAGCCATCGGAAGGGTTTCTGGTAATCTGGCCGATCTGGGAACTTACTCGGTTGCCGGAAGAGTTACCACAACCGGATTTGGAAGTATCGATTCCAAAATGGGACAGCGGACTCTGGCCGATAGCAAGGAGTACGATATTTCTGCCAATCTTGAATTAGGTAAGTTCTTTAGAAAAGAATCGGGGGTTAGAATTCCGCTCTACTTTGGAATCTCAAAAGCGGTTGCCACACCCGAATATTCCCCATTAGATAAGGATGTGAAAATGGCAGATGCCCTTTCAAGTGCGGGAAGCGCACATGCACGAGACTCAATCAACCAGATTGCTCAGACATTTACTGAACGAAGAAGCATTAATCTCACTAACGTTCAAATAGATAATCCAAATAAAACCGGGAAATCCAAAATTTATGACGTTGCAAATTTCTCCTTGACCTATGCCCATAATTTGTTGGCTCAGGGTGATATTACCACCCAACTGAATAAGACTACCAATACACGTTTCCTGTTGAATTATAATTTTGTAACCAGACCAATATCCATTGATCCGTTTAAAAAAATTAAGTTCTTGAAATCGCCTGCTTTGGGATTAGTACGTGATTTCAACCTCAATTTTATTCCCAGCCAGATTTCCTTTCGTTCCGATATGAACCGCACTAATAGTGTTGTTCAATACCGTGATATTACAAATCCTACCTTCTCGCTACCTAAAGCTTATCTTGCAGATTTTATCTGGAACAGGTATTTCGACTTTCGGTATGATCTAACCCGTGGCCTTAAGATTGATTTTTCTGCAATGAATTCATCACGAATTGATCAGCCAATAGGTTCTATGGATAAGAATTTAACCGGTTATCAGTCCCGAAGGGACACAATCTGGCAAAATATTATGGACGGGGGGCGTAATACCCATTACCATCATAACTGGAATGTTAGCTATACGATCCCGATCAATAAACTACCGCTGCTCGACTGGATATCGTCATCCGTAATTTATCATGCCGGATACGACTGGGATGTAGCCCCGCTGACCCAGTCAAATTATGTAATCGGAAATAACATCAGTAATTCAAATGCGATTCAGTTAAATGGCCAGGCCGATTTGATCAGGCTCTATAACCGGGTGCCTTACCTGAAAAAAATCAACCAGAAATATGGGGAATTCAGTCGCGGACGAAGAGATGCTCAGGTTAAAAGGGGGCAGGCTGCTGCACCGGTAAGTCTTACGGTTCCTTCAAAATTCAAGGATACCAAAGTGCCCATGCGAAAAAATGTACCACAATCTATTTTTCACAAGTTAGGATCTCTGGCAGTCACCGTACGCGTAACCGATGATAAAGGGAAAGTTATAAATGGGAAAATAAAGGTTATCAACGAAAACCGGGTGCAGTTTACCCCTGAAGTAAATTGTCCAAAGGCAATCATCGAAGTTACTGGTGGTAAAGATAAGCCGGCCAAATGGATTTTTAAACCCGATGAATACCTTGCAAGGTTGGCAATGAGTGTTTATAATATAAATATTTCCTACTCCGAAAACGGTGGTACAGGTCTTTACGGCTATTTGCCAGGATCAAGTTTTCTTGGATCAAGTAATTATCAGGGGAGCAACGGCGATAAGTATTTTGCCCCGGGATTACCCTTTATCTTTGGAGAGCAAAATGCTAATTTTGGACTTGAGGCTGCTAATAAGGGTTGGATATCAACCGATTCAATCCTCAATAAACCCTATTTACTGAGCAAGAATACACGGCTGAACTTTAGGGCCAAGCTGGTTCCTATACCCGATCTAAAGATTGATCTGATTGCAAATCAAAGTTTCTCAAGTAACTCCTCCGAGTTTCTGATTCATAATGAACAAAACGGTTGGGGAAATTATAACAAGATGATGAACGGAAATTTTAGTATGACGATCATTTCGCTCGGCTCATCTTTCGAAAGTCTTGGAAAATCGGTAGCTCAGGACTCGAAAGTGTGGAATAAATTTACCCAAAACCGCGAGGTTATTGCCCGTCGTCTCGACCAATCAAGGGTGGCCAATCCTGGGATGGGCTATACCCCGGGACAGTTTGATCCCAAGACTAATTTCCCTGTGGGTTATGGACCAACGTCGCAGGAGGTATTAATACCTGCTTTTCTGGCTGCCTATTCGGGTAACAGTGCTGAAAAAGTGCCGCTATCACCGTTCCCATCAGCCAAATTCATGCTGCCTAACTGGCGTATTCAGTATTCGGGAGTGGTAAATAAAATTCCGGGACTAAAGGATATTATGAAATCGATGAGTATCATGCATGATTATAAATCGACCTATAGCATCGGCTCGTATATTTCGAATCTTGATTATTCTCCGGACAATGATGGATTTAGTTACTTTCGAGATCAACAGGATAATTTTATTTCAAAATACGATATCGGGACGATTAATATCAATGAGACTTTTAACCCCCTTTTCGATGTCGACATTACCTGGCTGAACAATCTGACTTCACGGTTTGAGTACCGGAAAACCCGGAATATCATGTTGAGTTTGATTAATAACCAGGCGATGGAGCTTTATAATAATGAGGCTAGTCTTGGATTTGGCTACCGGTTCGATAACTCCAAAATCTTTGTAAAAACTAAGTCTTCCCAAAAGACCCTGAATAACGATTTGAATCTTAGGTTGGATTTTACCTACGGCAAAAATAAAACTGTTTTACGGCAGCTTGTAGAACAGAACAATCAAACTACGGCGGGGCAGGAGACGTTCTCGGTGAAGTTCTCCGCAGATTATAACCTCAGCCAGGCATTTATTATCAGGTTATTTTACGACCGCCTGGTAAACAGTCCGTTTATCTCGAACTCTTACAGAACGACTAACTCTAATTTTGGGGTGAGTTTCAGGTTTACACTTACTCAGTAAAATTTTCATTTTTAACACAACTTCTTAAAATTTTGCCCGCGTAGCAGTCATATCCTTGCAGGAGCCAATATTGTTAAAAGATTCGAAGCCACATAGTGGTGAAACCTGCTAACGGCCAATTATTTGGTTAACCTCATTGATAAAATCATTTGGATTGAACAAGATGTCACCACTACGTGGCTTTTGGAAGGACGTCTGGATTCTTCATTGAATAGGACTAGTACTGATTTTTGTTTACTTTTTGTGTAAACGTGGGTCAGGATTAGGTACCCTCACAAAATCCCTCTCCTTGTTCTGTGTCGTGCCCTCGTGCCGTCGTGCTATCGTAATTATCTAAATCAATCTTTGCTGAGCGAAGTTGAAGTAGGGAGATCTCAGATATAAATATTGAAAAATAAGGTTAATAAGGTTTACGGGATGGGGGGTATTTCCCGGGCGCTACTAAGGTTAAAAAAATGGAAATAAGGTTTTTATACATCTGAGAATTGCCCTTATTTTAAACTTTATTTTCAAAATTTCGCTGCCATAACTTTTTATCTGATCTTTTCATGCCATGGTAAAAAACCAAAAGAGGATGTTTTTGCAGACATCCTTTTTTGGTTTTATTCTTATTTTTTGATCACTGAATTTCGTAGCAAGTTTCGCAGGGAGTTAGATTTTTTTATTTTTCTATACAAAATCATCTAAAATTCCGCTCTATATCGAGCCATCGAGCCATCGTGCCCACGTGCAGTCGTACCCTCGTGCCCTCGCAATTTTCTGAATCATGGTTTACTGAGCGCAGCTGAAGTCGGCACCCGGCTCCTGAATTTACTCACTAAATTATTTCCTGTTCCCTGAATCGTTGCACTTTTTAATGGAGCGACATTCTCCATCCCAAAATTGCTCGCCCACTTCGAAAAGTCCAATACCGATACTTCGCCGTCACCGTCGGTATCCGATGGGATGTAGATATGCATCTTTCCGAAATCAGTAGCCCATGCCGAGAAATCGAGTACCGAAATATTCCCGTCGCGGTCGGCATCGGCAGCCACCATCCCAAAGACTCCCGGATTAATTTTTCGATACCCTGCACCACCACCGTACGCCTTGTCAAGGGCAACAGTGAAATCATAACTGTAATTATTTCCGGTACCAGCCATTTCCGTGGCACTCATTATGGCAATATGGTTACGGTGCGAGATGATCAAATAGAGGTTGTCGGTAATTTCTGCATTACCGATTTCCGGAAACGTAGACCCATCAAGGTCTACCAGGGAGCCATCTGATTTGAGGAAGATGGCTTTAGGCCAACCTGGTAGTTTTGTGTCCGGTAGGGCCTCTGCCGGCGTGGCCGCCTGACGAAGCTCAACCAATACCCAGTCCACCACACCTGCCGGAATTGCAGCAACACTTTCGGTTCCGGAGTAGTTCCATGGTGCAACGTTATAAGGGTGAGATAATGGAATGAGACCTGCTGAATTAAGCGTCGTATTCATTTCCTTATTACCTGAATTATAAAAACCTTCCAGAATTACCGAAATTACAAGATGTGTGGGTGCTTTAGTTACCGTTACTTTAGCAGTCAAGCTTGAGACCGATCCACAGGCATTACTTATAACAACATAATAATATGATGTTCCAATAAATGATATATCAGGTGTATAGCTTGAATTGTCGGTTCCTGTTTCCGTTCCATCGGTGGTACTGTCATCGGTATTACTGTACCATTGATAATGAAGTGTTTCATTACTGTCGGTCTGAACATTTAAAATGGGAACAACAGCTCCCTGTGCAACGGTATATCCTGTTGGTGCACTTGTTATTACGAATGAATGTTTTACTAATGCGGTTTGGGAATTGCTGGTTGCCTGACTGCATCCTCCACTGGTTATTAAAGCGCGATAAAAGGTAGTTGCAGTAAGACTAGGTGTGGTGTATGTTTCGTTGTTTCCGTCGCTTCCACTTGTAACATCTGCCCATCCGTTATTGCCATTATCAGATTGTTGCCACTGAATGGTTCCGGTATATCCCGTTACTGAGATTGTTGTTCTGCTTCCGCTGCAAATTGTAGTTTCAGTGGCTGTTGCATTTCCGCCGACCGCATGAGGACTCACAAGGGTTTGCAGCGATGCCACAGCTACTGTGTCTGAGCATCCTGCATCGTTCTGATAGTTGATTGTTACTGTTTTATTTCCGGTGGTGATCCATTTCAGGGTTACCGTATTACTTGATGTTCCGGTTCCCCCTGAGGTAATGGTATAATCCACGGAAACTGTACCGGGGATATT
>CANJNY010000117.1 GCA_947475715.1 Prolixibacteraceae bacterium | reverse complement strand
CACTAGTGTCTCTTAAAAATAGTTAAATACTTCTGTAAAATACTCATAATCAATATCATTATTACCAATAACCTTGTCGGCCTTTTGAAATGGTTATATTTGTTTGAAACCATAAAGTCAGGTAGACATGAACCAAGGCAAATATATATTCAGTCAGATTGTAGAATTCATACCGCAACGATTTTTCGAAAGGATTATGGCAAAATACAAAGATAGGACGGGTCAATGGAGTTTGACTAGTTGGAATCAGATGCTTGTTTTGATGTTCGGTCAGTTGGATGGCTGTAATAGCCTTCGTGAACTTACTGACATAACTACCGCACACGCCAAGAAATCCTTTCACCTTGGTTTTGGTCGGACACCCATTAACAGAACGCAACTGTCCAGAGTGAATCAACTTCGTGATTATCATATTTTTGAAGAATTTGCCTATCATATGGTAGAACTTGCCCAGAAAAAGCGTATCGGTCAAGAGTTTGAACTCAACGGGAAGTACTATGCTTTTGATTCCACTACCATAGATCTCTGTATGTCTCTTTTTGAATGGGCAAGGTTCAGAAGTACCAAGTCTGGCATAAAGGTACACACACAACTTGATGTAGTGACCCAGATCCCAGTATCGTTCAATATCACAGAAGCTGCCGTTCATGATGTGAATGCTATGGACTGGATTAACTATGAGCCGTTTGCCTGCTATATTTTTGACCGTGGCTACTGGGATTTGGACAGGCTGTACCGTATCGAGATGCTCAACTCGTTCTTCGTCATACGGGAAAAACGAAGACCAAAGTTTGAGGTGGTGGACGGAGAAGACCTTCTGGAGGGTACGGATAATATCCTCAGAGATAACACTGTGAGGTTCACCACAAGGGGAAACACAGAAAACTACCCGTCCGAAATCAGGAGAATAGTATATTATGAACCTGAACTCAAACGAACCTTCACTTACTATACGAACAATTTTTTTCTGAAGGCCAAGGACATTGCATTCCTTTATAAAAATAGATGGGCCGTGGAGATCTTCTTCAAATGGATGAAGGGGCACCTGCGCATTAAGTCCTTTTGGGGAAATACAGAGAATGCTGTACGGATACAGGTTTATGTGGCTATCGTCACGTACTGTACTGTTGCAATAATTGAAAGGACACTTGAACTCAACAGAAGCATCTATGAAGTCATGAGAATACTGGGAAGTTCCCTCCTGACAAAGGACAACATAAGGGACCTGCTCCAGCCTGTAGAGGTGGAGCAAACCCAGGATGACGGGCAGTTGCAATTGGAGTTCGATGCGCGTTAACATAAATTAAGAGACACTAGTGATACTTTATTCAAGTTTTTCTAACCAATCTTACTGATATATTGTAGCTTTTCAAGATCGATAATTTCAATCTTCTTTCCGTCGATGATAATAATTTTCTCGGTTTGCCACCGCGAAAGGGTCATGATCACATTTTCGGTTGAGCAACCGGCAAATTCGGCAATCTCTTTTCGGGTTAGTGATAGTAGAAAAGAATTTTCGTGATAAACTTCTGCTGCAAGGTATAGCATGATGTCGGCAATCCTCCCCTCCTTCTGTTTATGGGCAAGACTGATAAAGTTCATGATTGCCTTTTTAAACATCTCGGAGGCCACCTGAAACATCATCATAGCAAATTTGGAATTCTCAACCAGGATCTCCTCAAGGACCTTCGCATCGATCAGAATAGCTTCACAATCCTCAACGGCAACAAATGAAAACAGGTTATTGTCCTTATAAAACAGGTTCGCACCCCCCAGGATTTTAGGTGCCGAGACAATGGTAAGGATCAGATTTTTACTGATCTCATTTTCGTAGTTAAACTTGACGATCCCCTTCTCAAGGTAGACAATATGGGTCGGGACTCCCCCCTGCTTAAGGATCGTCTCCCCCTTTTTGAAATGAAGCCGGACCGATGTTTTTTCGAGTTTTTCAAACTCCTTTTCGGTGATAAACTGAAGTGAAATCCTTCTGAACCAGGAGTATTCCTGCTTATTTGCAATCAGGTTCATCGATGAATAATTAGGTTGTATTAAATATTTAATATAATCTTATGATAATAATTCCGGACCTAATGAACGAATATCATAGATTAGTGAGGTCTAATGCTATTATCTTTCATTGTGCAGTAAATTCAATTCGTTAAATTTTAAATTACGGTATCCAAAGATAGCAATAAATCACATACCATCTTTAAATTAGGATTACCTCTTTGAATCAATAAAAACGAAAAAAAAAATCTTGTACGTGAACTTCGCGGTAAAAGGGCCACTCCAAAACTTACTGCGGCCGAAATCCTGGCAGCCAAAGAAAATGGAAAAGAGATCAGGCAAATAACATTACATAACTCTACAATGGAGAGGAAAATTGAAAAGTTGAATAAACTGATTCAGTTTTTATCCGGCATACAAAATTACCAGCCAAACGAAACGGATATCTCTCTTGCAGGTTTAAACAAAAAACTTGGCGAACTTAAATCTGCATTTGGAGCCAAAAGCCCCCAATACAAGGGGATCAGTAATCTTGAATTTTCAAAATTGCGATAAAAAAATTCAATTCCTAAAATCCATTCATACCCCTTTCGCCTCCAATTCCCTGTCACTGATTAAAATCATGGCAGGGAATTTTTCTTTATTTACCTTCAAGGATTTATCAGGACGATACATGAACGAGTCATGTACGAGTCAGAACTCTCCATAGAGTTGCCACAAAACGGGTTCTGCGGTTTTTAACCGCGTAATTACTATTTCCAACAACATTTAGTGACCTGAAAAATAGGTTCAGGCATTGAAAGTCATCCGGTCACTGCCAGACTCTTCTACCCTATTTATGGTATACAATATGCCTTAATCACGGCATTTCATAAGTATTTTTTTCTTATTACTTTCGCACACAACAGTTAATACAAAAATAATGAGCGCAATTCTGGTAAACGGCAAAACTCAGGAGGTGGAATTACCTATTTCCCTGATCGAATTAATCAAGAAAAACAACGTTGAGCAACCTGAAATGGTCTCGATCCAGGTAAACGGTGAATTTGTGGACCGGAGTAATTTCGATACTACACAAATCAACGCCAACGACGAGGTTGACTTCCTTTATTTCATGGGAGGAGGTTCCCGATGATCAAACCCAATGGGTTTACAACCAGAATAATACATACACCTTATGCCAGGGAGGATGCCCACCGTGCCTTGCATCAACCCATTTACAGCAATGCCGCATTTGATTTTGAGTCAGCTGAGCAGATGGAACTGGCCTTTCAGGGTCGCCTTCCGGTTCATGCCTATTCCCGGATATCGAACCCTACCGTAGAAAATTTCGAACTCCGCATCAAACAGATAACCGGTGCCCTGAATGTAACGGCTTTGAGTTCCGGAATGGCAGCCGTATCGAATACGATCTTTATGCTCGCTTCGACGGGTTCAAATATCATTGCCTCAAAACATCTTTTTGGAAATACATACGTCTTCTTCGAATCAACGATCAAAGATTTTGGTATTGAAACCCGGTTCTGTGATCTGACAAATAATGAAGAGGTCAAGGCCCATATTGACGAGAATACCGTAGCTATTTTTGTTGAGACGATAACTAATCCGCAACTTGAGGTAGTTAATCTTAAGAGTCTGTCTGATACCGCTCATGAGCATAATATTCCCTGTATTGCAGATTCAACACTCACGCCTCCCAATGTCTTCAATGCAAAAGATTTTGGGATTGATATTGAGATTATTGCAAGTACCAAATGCATCTCGGGTGGCGGCACAAGTGTCGGTGGGCTTATTGTCGATTATGGCACCTTTAACTGGAGTAAATCGAAAAAACTGGCTTCGTATGCCAAGCGATTTGGTCCCTATGCCTTTAACTATAAACTAAGACGGGAGATATTCCGAAATCTGGGCGCCTGCCTCTCCCCTTTTGCTGCTTATCTTCAAAGTCTGGGCCTTGAGACGCTGCAACTCCGTTTTGAGAAAGCAGCCAATAACTGTCGTGAAATGGGAGAATTCCTCCTTACACTGCCTCAGATAAAGCAGGTAAATTATCCCGGTATCGCGGGTTCTGAATTTCATGAAATCAGCAAACAGCAGTTTGGGAAATATCCGGGTGCTATGCTCACCTTTGATTTTTCAACCCGAGAGGAGTGTTTTAGCTTTATGAATAACCTGGAGCTCATTCGAAGGGCCACCAATGTATATGATAATAAAACATTGATTCTTCATCCGGCCTCTACAATCTATTGTGACTTTGACCGCGAGAAACGGGAAAGTCTCCATGTTGGTGACACCATGCTCCGGCTCTCATTGGGGATTGAAGATATTGATGATCTTAAAAACGATTTGGTTCAGGCAATCAATAAATTATAACAAGCTATGGATTTTAACGAAGATCAAATACAACGATACAGCCGACATATCCTGCTTCAGGATGTTGGAGTTGAAGGTCAGGAAAAAATTAGTAACGGTAAAGTTCTGATTATTGGTGCAGGTGGTTTAGGTGCTCCGGTAGCACTTTATCTTGCTGCTGCCGGCGTTGGAACAATCGGGATTATTGATGGCGATGTGGTCGATCTCTCCAATCTGCAACGGCAGGTGATCCATTTCACCCCTGATGTGAACAAATCAAAGGTGCAGTCGGCGAAGGAGAAGATAAATCTTTTGAATCCCGATGTCAATGTCATAACTTATTATGATCTGCTTACAGCAAGCAATGCCCTTGAGATTATAAAAGATTACGATTTCATTGTTGACGGGACAGATAATTTTCCCGTGAAATTTCTGATCAACGATGCCTGCGTTAAGGCAGGAAAACCATTCTCACATGGAGGAATACTCCGTTTTGATGGTCAGACCATTACAGTTCTTCCGGGAACGGCATGTTACCGCTGTGTCTTTCATGCACCTCCCCCTGCCAATGCGGTTCCAACCTGTTCACAGGCCGGAGTGCTGGGTGCAATCGCGGGAATGCTGGGGACAATCCAGGCAGCCGAGGTGTTGAAATATCTCACCGGAGTGGGTGATCTGCTCACAAACAGACTGCTCACCTTCAATGCCAAGACAATGGATTTTAGAACTATCAAGGTAAAACACAATCATAAATGTCAGGTTTGTGGAGATCATCCCACAATTACGGACCTCATAGATTACGAACAGGCAACATGTGAAATTAAAAGCAATCATTAAATAATGGATACAACAGAATTATCAGCACTAATCGAGCCGAAAGAGCCAAAAAAACTTTCGATCATTAGTTTCAGTGGCGACTTTGATAAGCTGGTCGCAACATTCACGTTAGCAACCGGTGCAGCAGCAACGGGGTATGAAGTGAATATTTTCTTCACCTTTTGGGGACTTGATGCCATCAAGGAGAAAAAAGGACGAGCCTTTGTCGGTAAGGGATTCCTTGGAAAGATATTTGGATTTTTAATGGGTGGATTGCATAGCGCCCCGGTGAGCAGGTTAAATTTTTGCGGAATAAGCCCCGGGATCTTTCGTTATCTGATGCGCAAGAAAAATGTTGCCACTCTCGAGGAGCTGGTTGAAGCTGCAAAAGCCCTTGAAGTAAATATGTATGCCTGCGAAATGGCGATGCACATCCTTGGGCTGCAAAAAAGTGATTTCATTCACGAAGTAAAGGACGTTTTAGGTGTTGCAACCTTCCTGGATATTTCGGAGGGGGGAAGGACATTGTTTATTTAATGCGGCTGGCGGCTGGTAACTGGCGGCTGGCGGCTGGCAGCTGGGAACTTGCAACTGGCAGCAAGTGCCAAACAGTCAAAAATACCAAAGTCATTTTCAAGCAGCAAGCAGCTTAAATTACAAACAAATTAAATATTAGCATTACCATGTCAACAGTCAAATTAGATATCACCAAAGAGCATTGTCCGATGACCTTTGTAAAAACGAAAATCGCCCTTTCAAAACTTCAATCGGGTGATATTCTTGAAGTATTACTGGTCGAGGGTGAACCGCTTCAAAATGTACCAAAGAGTTCCAGAGAACAAGGGTATAAAGTTTTAGAGGTATCCCATGTCGAGGGTTTAGTCCACAAAGTGCTTATCGAAAAATAAGATCCCAGCTATGCTCAGAATTTCACAGCAAATTATCAATCAGTTATTTGAACATGCAAAGGGCGGACTTCCCGAGGAGGTATGCGGATATTTGGCAGGGAAAGAGCGGGATGTGACACGCCATTTTGAACTTACAAACATCGATCACAGCCCTGAACATTTCTCATTCGATCCTGCAGAACAGTTTCAGGTTGTAAGGGAAGTGCGCAAAACGGGAGAAGTGATCCTGGCAAATTACCATAGTCATCCGGAGACACCGGCAAGACCGTCAGTTGAGGATATTCGGCTTGCATTTGACCCGGATATCAGTTATGTTATAATTTCCCTGGCTGCTGAACTACCTGATATAAAATCGTTCCGGATAAGGAATGGAGAAGTTGAGAAAGAAGAGATTCAGCTAATTGATTAATAGAATAGTCGCAAAGAAACACGGGGAGAGAACGGCACTGCCTGTGAATAGATATTAAGTGTTGCTGATTGATCAACAGGAACCCTTTCAAAATTGGAATAGCGGATATTTCGGGTATTAAAGAGATTTAAGATCGATACACCTGACTCACAGGAGATTTTTCCAACATTAAACCTGTAATTAACCGCAATATCGAATCGGTGGTATGATGTTGAAGTATACGATGAATTAAGCACTGCACCTGTATATAATGGGAATCCTGTTCCATAGACATAAATTGCCGAAAAATTAAATGGCTTTACATTAAACAAGCTTGCTATTTTTAGTTCATGTCGCTGATCCTGTGGTGCAGGAAGAAATTCATTTTTGGGGAAATACGAAAATTTTTCTTCTGCTTTGCTCAGTGTATAAGATACCCAGGCAGAATGCTCTCCAAAATCTCTTCTGATGAAAAAATCAAGTCCAAAGCCTCTTCCACTGCCCTTGTAAATCAAATCTTTATAATTCTGATTTGAATTTATAAAGCGGGTTATTCCTTCATTACTTTTATAATAGCCCTCTACACTAATGGTATAATCATCTTTATGATAAGAACTGCCAAGAACATAATGCGTCGCTTTTAAGACCGGAATCTTTAAATTGTCGCAGGAGGTCCAGATATACCTGTAATTTCCCTGATTATCAATAACGGAACTTTTGGAAATAAACTGATTATAAATCCCCCAGGCTGCATTAAGTTTAACAGATTCTGAAAGTTTGATACTTGTTGAAATCCGGGGCTGAACATATACCCTATTGAGGGTGAAAGGAAAATCTGCACGAATTCCAAATTTCAGTTCGATCTCCCCTGGCAGGTTGACATGATCCTGAAGATACCCATTAATACGGGTAACCTGTGTTTTGAGGTCCGTCTGAATAAATCCGGCTGAGTCGGCCTGCAATCCAACTTCATTGCGATCGAGACCAAATCCTGTTTCAAGTTTATGTGCTGGTGAAAGCTTAATGAAATTGTCAACCCTGCCGGAGAATTCAGCCATCTTATTAAATGTTTGATTATTGACAATCTTATCAAACACATTTAATTTCCGTTGGATACTCTGGATATTTGATAATTCCGTTTCAAGTGAGGACCAGGAGGTTGTAAAATTAGTAATGCTCCCATTTTTCCAGGTACGGCCATAAAATGCAGAGGCCCCAAACTGGTAATTATTCTCTGCATCAATTTTAAACAGACCATTGTATGCAGAGAATGGTTTGATGGTATACCGGAATCGGTCTTCTCCACCCAGTAAACTTAAATAAAAAAGAGAACCTTTGTCGTTTCGGGTTGTAAATCTGATATTGGCATCCCGATAGTTATAATCCGGAAGTACCGTATAATCAATTTTCGCCTGTTTATTTTCAACAGGGGTGATCACATTATCATTGTTTGCCGGATAAACATCTTTCCCTTTGTATAAATTGTAATAGGTCTGGCGAAAGGACATGATCAATGAACTATTTTTCCACAAGGGAACCTCAGCCATTCCATTCATTGTGACGTTATTAATATTGAGGCTAAAGGAGGGTTTTTTCATACTCCCGGTCTTACCCAAAATATTTACGATACCCCCTACCCTGCCGCCGAAGCTTGCATCGTATCCCCCTTTATAAACTTCTATTTCTTTAGCAATCAAAGGATTTACGGCATCAATATCATCGTTGAAACTTTTGAGTCCCCAGATTGTAAATCCGTCTAAAAGAATCTGGCTATGACCTTCGTAGGAGCCCCAGATTATCAAACCATTGGATTGTTCGCTGGCGGCGAGAATTCCAGGCATTAAACGTAGCAGTGTAAACACCGAATTATCACCACTTCCCGGTAGGTATTTGGCAATTTGATGATTAACCTTAATCACTCCTGCCCGGTTTCCAATATGAGTTGACTTTTCGATAGATCGGTCTTTGATCACAATTTCGTTTAAACCTATCATTGAAGGGGAGAGATTTAGCTGATGGTGAAAACCAGCTTCGACGATTGTGTCAAGGATAAAATATCCCAAATGAGAGACTCTGAGATGAAAAATACTATCCCCATTACTTTGATAGGAGAAACTCCCTTTGAGATCAGAAATCAGAACCCTTCCATCAATAAAAATCTGGGAAAATGGAAGCGGTTCATTGGATCTTGCTTCGGCGACCTGACCAAAGAGCAGGTATTTCACCTTTTCCACCTCATTTATTTTGGGCAGAATCATGTAAATATCGCCCTGTTTCCGATATGACAATGGTAGTTTACTCAGTAATGCCTGTATGGCTTGATCGGGAGAGTCCCATAAATGATCAATGGAAAGCTTATAATGCGAGAGAAGCAGATCGTTAAATGAAAACTGCAATTGATATTTGCTGCGTAAACCGATTAAAATCTTGTTCAGGGGGGTATTATGTGCCACAATTTCAACCTGTTGTGAAAAACAGGGCTTAACTGACAATAGAAGTAAGAATGTTAAAATAGTAATACGTTGCCTCACCCTCCGCTGGTATTAGTTAACCAGAAATTCGGTATCTGATTTGGCATCAAATTTAATCCCTAAAGAGGTACAAACCAAATCGAGCACCTGTTTTCCTGACATAGATCTGGAAAAATTCCCGGTATAGGTTAAACCGGGGTTGGCCAGGTAATGGATTTTAATATTATATTGTCTTTCAACTTCCTCTAAAACAGAAATAATAGGTGATCCTGTAAAAACAAACATATTATCCCGCCATGATTTTACCGTTCGGGCATCTGCATCCTGGGCAAAGCGAAGGAAACCATCTTTAGTAATATACGCCTTCTCATTTGGATTTAATAGCACTCTTTCATTGCTCTGAGCAGAAACAACACGTACCTTACCGGTAAAACAGGTTACATTATATTCGTTATTCCTGGAAAAAATATTAAAACTTGTCCCTAATACAGAAGTCTCGCCTAATCTGGAAACCACCTTAAAGTCTTTACCCTTTTTAACCTCGAAGAAGCCTTCACCTTCAAGTTTGAGTGTTCGGGAAATTGCAAACCAGTATGGGTGAAAACTAAATTCAGATTTGGCATTTAACTGGACGGTTGATCCATCAGGAAGTGAAAATGAGATATGTTGACCGGCTGGAGCCATAACATTTTTAGAATAAAACCTCAGAAACCCTGTAACACTAAATAACAACAAAAGTGAAGCAGCTGCGGCTATCCTGAAATAGTGGGTTAAGGAGATGGTCCGATGATGCACCTTGGGGGCATCCAGTTTAAATAACAGGTTTTCCCACACCTTCTCCTTTGAAACCGAATACTCCAGTTCGATTTCAGGAAACTGGTCAGCCCTGTTTCTGATAACTAAATCCATATTTAACTTACTATTTTTCATTATTCGCCTATCGCATTTCTTAAATATTGCAACGCATTTTTCATTCGCTTTTCAACCGCTTTAACACTTATACCAAGAGCTTCTGCGATTTCAAAATATTTCATTCCGTCCATTCGGCTTAAAAGAAATACTGTTCTTTGCTTTTCCGGCAGATTTTCAAGTGCCTTCTCATAATTTTGCAATAACTCCTTATACCGCATTAAATCGTGAGGACTCTCACTATATTGTTCCTCGACAACCCTTCCCTTGTACCTTAAAATCACATTGCGCTTCCGAAGCTGAGTAATCAAAAGATCACCGGCAATTTTATAAAGAAGCGCCTTCAGATTATCAGTCACAAGTTCTGAATTTTTCTCCCATAACCTTATAAAGGTCTCCTGTGCCACATCTGTAGCCAGTTCCTGATCACCTGCCCGATAAAAGATATAATTTCGGACGTCGGCAAAATGGGTATCAAATATTTTTTTAAATTCCTCCCGTGTCAAAGTTTCGATTACTTAAAATAACAGTGCGAAACTACAAAATGGTTTCTACTTTTCAATACCCCTATCGCCACAGCAACCCTGAATTTATGCCCTTTAAATAAAAACACAATATTCACTCAAATTTTCTCAATATTGATTCTATCCATTGTCGTCTCTGAATGTTGCAAAATTTTCACTTTTTCCAACTCTTAATGTAAATGCTTCAGGATGCTTCAATGACCTTGGACTAATCCATGTATCAAGCAGAAAAGCTTTAAAATAATAGTGCAATAATTTATAGTATGCCCTTACAGCAATCATACAACGTTTATTTGAAAACAGAATCAAACCTGGAATGGCTAAAAAGAATCCCAGTACAAGATTATTTAAAACCAGGAAAATATGGATAAGAACCTCCTTTAATCCATTTTCATGGATGGAAAAATACTCGTGTCTCGAAATATTGAATTCAGTTTTTTTCAATGACTCAAGTTCAACATTGAATCGGTATAATTTATCGATTGGTTGAACCATTGAAACAGTTTTCAGCAGTGAGATACAACCACCCATTTTTTTTGCCCGAAGACATAAGTCAATATCCTGATAATGTAACCAAAACCGTTCATTCCATTTTCCAATCGCATTAAAAGTGGTTTTACTCATCATCATCACTGAACCCGATACCCAATCGGGGAAAACAAACCGCTCATTTTGAGATGGATTGACAATAAGCTTAAAGAGTTTAGCCAATTTACTGCTCCATCCGGTAAGTGTTAATGCAGATGGAAAAAGACCAAATGATTTGCAAGAGGTCCAGTTCTCCTTCACCAGCCGGCATGAAATTATTGAATTTGCCCGACTGACTTTTGCCTGATCAAGCATTGCCATCAGTGCTCTTTCAGAAACCAACGTATCAGGACTTAAAAATAAAAGGTATTTCCCATTCGATTGAGCGGCACCCAGGTTGTTACCATGTGCCAATCCAAAGTTCCCTGAATTTGAAATAAAATTAAAATTTGGGTAGCACTGTCTGAATTGTGCCATTTTTTCATTCTGATTAGAATTGTCAACAACAATTACCTCAAATGTAAAATAAGAGGCAGTAATTGAGCCTAAAGAATCGAGATATCTGGAAAATGTTTCCGAATCCCGATCATGGACAGTTATAATTGACAAATCTTTCAAAATAAATGACATTTAAAGGATTAATAATCCTACAGCGTGCTACTTTGATAATGATACTTTGGTAGTTTCGCTGTTATCTATTTACCGCTTCAGAAATCATTTACCCTACCGTAGTTAATAAATAATTATGTCGCAAGAGTTAAAACTGATTCCCAATTTAGAATTGCCTTAAAAAGTGTGATCTCTGAAGTTTGATCTAAGGCTTCAATATCAGAATTCACCCCTCTGGATCCAATGCGAAGTTCTATTTCATCACCCCAATGGGTTTCAGCTAAAAACTCAAGTGAAAATCCTTTAAGGGTATTATTTTGATAATGTTCCAAATCGAAGCAATCGGTTGCCCAATCCAGATAGCGGGTATTATTTACATGCAGGTTCTGATCTATTTCGTTGTAAGCAACCGATTTATTAAAAGCCATCCGGTCGGTTTGTACGGTAATCCTATCGGGAAATGTTTCCATTGACTTTCGCCCATTATTAACCGGCAAAGCAATACCAAGAATTGAAGGCCTCTGAGGACGCAGCGTTGCTGTTGCAAGCAATAACCAACCAGAAACAGCCCTTATGAGTACCTGGTTATTCGTGTCAAAAACGATGAAGTCTCGTCTGAAAAAGAGACCTTCACTGCCGCATGGCCAGGTTTCAATCAGAATAGTCTCGCCCCACTGCGGCATTCGTGTAATTTCTGCGCTAAGCCTCGACAAAGCCCAAAACAGATCCCGTTCAATGAGTGTATTATATCCGGCACCAAAGGTTTCAGCATGATTGGAGGCAACCTCCTGAAAAAACTGCATCAACGAGGATGGCTTAATATTTAACTGAAAATCAACATTAAACGACTTAACTTCAAAATTCTCTCTCCAGACTGAATCCATATAATGACAAATTAAACTTTTAAACTAAATCGCTAAACCGGTCCATTTGAACCTCTTTATCGATCAAAATCCCCATTTTTCTCATGAGAAAGGTCGCATTCAGGTTTTGACAAACGCCATCTTGTAATTTATAGTCGATATGCATTTCATCATTTACAATCTGAATCTCAAAGCAAAGATTACGAATATTATCGGGATAGGTTGAAATAAGATCACCTAAAATCAGATCATGAGTCGCAATTAGTCCAACCGATTGATATTTAATTAACTGTTCAAGTAAAGCAACCGAACCGGCTTGTTTATCCTTCGAATTAGTACCTTTCAGAATTTCATCAAGCAGAATAAAAGTGCGTTGCCCTTGCTCCATTTCAGAAATAATAACTTTGAGACGCTTTAATTCAGCATAAAAGAACGACTCTTTCTTTGCCAGCGAATCATTGGTGCGAATACTGCTGTGTAAAACAGCCGGACAAAAGAGAAACTTAGTCGCAAAGACCGGTGCTCCAACCATTGCCAAAATATAATTGGTCCCAACAGAACGTAAAAAGGTACTCTTCCCCGACATATTGGCACCTGTAATAATGCAATACTGATTCCACCCCGAAATTAAAATATTATTTGTCACACATTCATTCGGCGATATAAGCGGATGGCCCAGATCAGATGCTTCAAAAATAAACTGATCTTCAACGACAACGGGAAATATATAGGCAGGATTATTGGCTGAAAAATTAGCCAGTGAAGCCAGCGCATCAATCTCTCCAATGGCTTCAAACCATCGTGGAATATCGTCACGATATTTGGTCTTCCATTTTTCTACGGCATAAAGTAACTGGAGATTAAACATAAACAGCCCGTTTAAAATCACTGCTACTAAAATATTCAGGTTCGAATCCATCCAGTTTAACAATTGAAATAATTGCCTGATAATTCCCGAGGGTGGTTCAACACCGCTGTGTAGAAATTGCTGCTTCAAACCGATAAGATACTGAGACTTGAAATTGCTTTGTTCAACCAAATGCAAAAATTGCGCATACCGCGAAATGGTTTCAACTTTATTGGTTAGTAACAACTGCGTGTGAATTGTTTTTCTGCCAAAGACCGAAACAACCAGTAATTGGAAAATAAACAGCATGATTGGAATCTGCACAGGTAAAGACCACATTAAAGTAAGAACTACAAAACCGCAAGTAATCAAGGGAAAACCAATTCTGAAAAATGTTAAATAGCGATTCTTTGAAAGTGAATTTTCAGTCCCCAGCCACGTTATAATCTCCTCCCGGTCAGTCTCAGAACTCTTTACACCATAAAAAACCAATTGCATCTGCTGGCGAAATTCGAAATTACCGGATAATTCGCTGATCGACTTTTGTCTGGGACCTATCTGCTCTTTAAAAATAAAGGCCTTTTGAAAGTATTCTGCCAACCTGTTCTTTCCAAAGATGGAAACGCTCCTGTTGATAGACTGAAAAAGAGAGTGCTTTCCAAATAAATCGAGATCAAATGAGTAACTATGTTCAGGATCAATAAACTCAACTCCCGGATCGAAGGGCGAATAATCTCCCTGAAGTGCCTTAATCTCATTTATACCTAGTTGAATTAACCGGTCACACCGTTGAATTTCGAGTTTTATCCGTTGATCAATCCATGTTAAAAATATAAATACCACTAGTGTCGTAATTGCGCCAAAGACAAAAACCAAATTATTATTTATCAGATATTTATAAAAAAATATTAGGATCAGCACAAAGGAGGTCAATCTTATTGCCGGCAAAAACTGTCCACGCCGGACGAATTTCACTCTTATTTTTGAAGTTGCTTCAATCTGATCTGAATACTCCTGGTGAATAGATTTTGTCATAAACCGGTTTTTTCCTGATTCCAAAAATTCATAATAATCAACAACGTTAAACTCTCACAATGTATTCAATATTTCTGAATACTGAATAAAAAATCCCGATCCAAAGGCCGGGATTTCTTATTTGGTGACGGAATTTTGTTCTAATACAATCCTCTGCTTTTTAGCAATGGTTCAATTGAAGGTTCCTTGCCGCGGAAATTAAGGTACAATTTCATCGCCTCGTCAGTACCACCACGTTCCAAAACATTCGATCTGAACGATTTGGCCACCGTCGGATCAAAAATACTCCCTGCCTCCTTAAATGCCTGAAAGGTATCGCAGTCAAGTACCTGAGCCCAGATATAACTGTAATATCCGCTGGAATATTCACCTCCGCCGGAAAATGTATGTGCGAAGTAAGTTGATTTATAACGCGGGATAATTTCAGAAATCAATCCGGCCTTCTCCATCGAAATCTTTTCAAATGCCTCAACATCGATATCCCCACCCTTTGTAATGGTGTGGTAATCCATATCCAGGATAGTAGCCGCCAGATATTCAACGGTGGCAAATCCCTGATTAAATTTTCCGGACTTCACAATTTTATCCACTAATTGCTGAGGAATCACCTCCCCCGTTTTATAATGTTTGGCATAGATTCGAAGTACCTCAGGTTCAGAAGCCCAGTGTTCCATCACCTGCGAAGGGAGTTCAACAAAATCGCGGGCAACATTGGTTCCAGAAACACCAGGGTAATGGCATTGCGACAATAAACCGTGCAAGCTATGACCAAATTCATGGAACAGGGTTTCAACCTCGTCAAAACTGAGTAAGGCAGGTTTATCGCCGGTAGGTTTTGAGAAATTACAGGTCACCGAAATTACCGGCCGAATATTCTTTCCATCTAAGCTGTAACTCTGCTCACGAAAATTGGTCATCCAGGCTCCCCCTTTTTTTGAGTTTCGTGGGAAGAAATCCATATAAAGAACCCCCAACGAGGAACCATCTCCATCTTTCACCTCATAAACTTCGCATTCAGGGTGGTATAATGGCATATTGTTGAGGCGGGAGAAAGTGATTCCGTATAGTTTATTGGCAACCGAAAACGCCCCTTCCCGAACATTATTCAATTCAAAGTATGGGCGGGTTTGCTCTTCGTCGAGATCGTATTTTGCTTTTCTAACTTTTTCGGAGTAGTACCACCAATCCCAGCTTTCCAACTTGAAATGTCCACCCTCTTTGGCGATCATATCCTGCATATCCTTTGCCTCCTCTTTGGCTCTTTTAATAGCCGGAGTCCAAACCTGATACAATAGTTTATAGACATTTGCAGAAGTTTTGGCCATACAATTATCCAAAACAAAGGCAGACCAACTCTCAAAACCCATCAGATTGGCTTTCTGTAACCTCAAATTAACAAGTTTATTTATCACCAATTTATTATCGTGTTCATTTCCATTGTTAGCACGGCTGTACATTGCCTTATAGATTTTTTCGCGTAAACTGCGATTTTCAGCATAGGTAACAAACGGAATCCAGCTCGGTTTCTGAAGGGTAAATATCCATTTGCCATCCAGTTTCTGAGCCTTTGCCTCATCTGCAGCACCTGCAATAACCGATTCAGGCAATCCGGCAAGATCTTCCTTTTTATCGATGGTCAGCTTATAACTATTGGTTTCGGCAAGCATATTATCCCCGAACGTCAGATCAAGCAACGAAAGTTCCTCATTCACCTTTTTTAACTGGATCTTCTTATCTTCGGTCAGATTAGCACCACCGCGCACAAAACCCTTGTACGTTTCTTCAAGCAATCTCAACTGCTCCTGATTAAGTTTGAAGGAATTTCGGCAGTCATATACACCCTTTACCCTGGCAAAAAGCTTCGCATTCAAATTTACTTCATCACTGTGTTGCGACAGTAACGGTGCTACCTTGCGGGCAATATCCTGTAACGAATCATTGGTTACCGCCTCTTTGAGATTTGAAAAAACATGATTTACCCGGGTCAAAAGTGAACCACTTCGATCGAGTGCCTCAATGGTATTGGCAAAATCGGGAGCCTTATCGCACTCACTAATACTTTTTATCTCTGCATTATGCTGTTTAATGCCCTCTTCGAATGCCGGCAAGTAATGTGCATTCAAAATTTTATCGAAGGGAGGAACTTCAAATGGGGTACTATAGGCCTCAAAAAACGGATTCATCATAGGATTTTTTTTCGCTTGTTTTACACAGGATGCCAGTAAACAAATGACAACCAAGGGAATTAGTAATTTTTTCACGTTCAATGTATTTAAGGTACGATCAGAATATCAATACAAAAGTAAGAATTGCAATTAAAGACTATTAAAATGGTTGATAATTTTAATGAATGATTCATCCTCTTTAACCGACAGTTTATTCTTTGAGATATAGGAATCCATATCATTCGATTTGGTTCCAAATATTTTAAGTAACCCCTTTTTATTCGGGATCAGCTTGGCAGGATTACCTTCTGAGATAAAAAAGTATTGCTTATCCACCTCTTCAAATCTGGCGGGCTGAGCATCTGAAAATGCCTGGGCTTCCTCTTTTTCAAGAAACTTAATCTTATACCTGGCCAACAAAGTTATCTTGCCCTCGGTGAGAATTTCGAAAAATCCATCCCTGACATTAACGCCATCAGCCTCAAAACTCCTGCAACCAAAACTCTTTCCCCCAAATTCAGCCTTCTTAACGATCGTTTTATAAGCTATATTGAAGATATTTTCACCTTGCTTAAACTCGATATCATCCGTAAAGGCATTATACCTTAACTCAATGTTCGAAAATACCGAATCCTCAGGGGT
>CANJNY010000116.1 GCA_947475715.1 Prolixibacteraceae bacterium | reverse complement strand
GATAGTTTAAAGCTTTTCCGATGGAACGGGGTTATTCCATATTTAACAATTGCAGCTCTGTGAAAGGGTGTTGGGTACCCTTTGTTTTGATACCACTTATACTGGGGATATTGTTCATCAATTGCAAGCATATAATCATCACGGTAGGTTTTTGCCAGAACAGAGGCAGCAGCGATAGAGAGATATTTTCCATCTCCTTTGATCACTGTGGTAAACGGAATATTTTCATACGGTTTAAACCGATTCCCGTCAATAATAATATGATCAGGGCGTATATTCAGTTGATAAATAGCCCGGTGCATTGAAAAAATTGATGCATTAAGGATATTGACTTCATCTATTTCAAGATTGGTATAGCTTCCTATTGCCCACGAAATGGCAGCCTCTTCGATTATCGGGCGAAGTTCAAAACGTTGTTTTTCGGTCAGTTTTTTTGAGTCATTCAGCAGTTCTGATCTGAAATCTTCAGGTAAAATAACGGCAGCGGCGAACACCGGTCCTGCAAGGCAGCCTCTGCCTGCTTCATCGCATCCGGCTTCAATCACCCCTGGTTTGAAATTATTCAGCAGCATCTTTTAATTTTTCAAGTAATATGGCGACCCCTAGACTTGCTTTTTCCGGAATTACCCGAACTTTTCGGGGCAAATGTGCCGGAGGATTGGGATCGATCAGGAAAACAGGGATATTTTTAGGGGCATAATTTATCAAACCTGCAGCAGGATAAACGTTAAGTGAAGTGCCAATCACGCAGAGGATATCGGCAGTTTGGGTTAATTCGATCGCCTTATCCATCTCGGGTACCGCCTCACCAAACCATACGATATGGGGTCTAAGCTGCGATCCTTTTTCACACTTATCCCCGATTTTCATCTCAGGATCATCGAGAACGTAAATCAGATCAGGATCCTTGCTGCTTCGGGCTTTGGTTAGTTCGCCATGGAGATGGAGTACATGCGACGAGCCGGCTCTTTCGTGAAGGTCATCGACATTTTGTGTAATAATCTGAACATTAAAAGTTTTCTCAAGCCCGGCAAGCAGCAGATGACCGCGGTTTGGCTGGCTTGAAATCATCTGTTTTCGCCGGTCGTTGTAAAAACGAAGGAGTAATTCAGGGTTTTTATGCCAGGCTTCAATACTGGCCACCTCCATTACATCATACTCCTCCCACAGCCCGTTCATATCCCGAAAGGTCCGAATACCACTTTCGGCAGAGATCCCAGCACCTGATAAAATAACAAGACGTTTCATTTGACATTTTTTTTCAATATTCAAAATTTTTCTGTCAATTCCAATTTAATTAATAAAACTTAGTAATTTTCGCATAAATTGAATTCCTTGCAATGAATTTGCACCAAGCTGACTATACTAATCGAATTTCTGAGGAGCTTTTTATCCTTAAGCGTATGGCTGATGGCGACCATCACGCCTTGCGGTTCTTTTTCGACAAATATTATGATGAGCTGTGCAATTATGTCAATCTGTACCTTCGTGACAGGAGCGTTTCGGAAGATATTGTACAGGATATTTTTATCTATTTTTGGGAAAAAAGAGAAACTATCAGGATGGATTCTTCAGTTAAATACTATTTATTACGGGCAGCACGTAATAAATTTCTGAACCATATCAGGGATGAGAAAAGCCATCAGATAATTCAAAATGCAGTCTGGTCAAAGAGTGATAAATTCATTAATCCTAATTATAATCTACTGGATATTAATGAGATAGAAAAAATTATTAAAAGTTCGATCGATAATCTTCCACCCCGGTGCCGCGAGGTTTATCTGCTTCATAAAAATGAAGATTTTTCCTACAAAGAGATTGCATCCAAAATGGATATCTCTGAAAAGACTGTAGAAAACCAGATGACCATTGCGATAAAGAAACTTAAGGAGCAGCTGGCACCCTATTATGATCAATTTTTTGTACTCCTGGTACTCAGTTTAATTGAGAAATAGAAATATCAGCAGGATTTTTACTTCTCTTTATTTTTTTTCATTTTCCTTTGGGGGGAATCTCCCACTAGTGTGTCTTATCTGTAAACAGAACTTACAGATATGTCTGAAACATTTTATCGGTCACTTATTTTAAAGGAGCTAAAGGGGAAAGCTTCGTCTGAAGATTCACAAATAATCAATTATTGGATCGATGAAAGTTCAGAAAATCTGAAGATATATAATCAAATATGTTCTTCTTACGCCCTTGCTTTACCCGATCATATTCCAATTACAACTGATAAGGAGGCGGCATGGTCCAGATTAGTAGAGAAGATTACCTTTTCGCGCCAACACAGCTCCTTGTTTATTCAATTTTCAAGGATCGCTGCAGCTGCAGTTCTATTTTTTTTAATCGGAATTGCATTCCAATATTACCGGTCTGATAAGATTCCATCGGAATTTTTAAATCAGTATACTACAATTATTGTACCCGAAGGGCAGAAATCGATGGTTGTTTTACCCGATGGTTCCAATGTTTGGCTCAACTCCGGCTCTCGTCTAAAATACAAAAGTGATTTTAATACCTCAATTCGCCAGGTTGAGATGGAGGGGGAGGCATTTTTTGAAGTAAAGAAAGACAAATCAAAAATGTTTAAGGTTAATGCCGGGGCAATTAATGTTGAGGTTTACGGAACAGCCTTTAATATTAAAAATTATAGTGATGAGAAAAATTTGGAGGTCACCGTTGAAAGTGGTAACGTCGGAGTTTTAAAAGGAGGTACCCAACTGGCAAACCTTATAAAAGGCGATCAGGCAACTATTGTAGCAGATGCTGACCAGGTACATTTAAGCCAGGTTAACGTTGAAATTGTTACGGCCTGGAAAAATAATGAGCTAATTTTCGATGGTACCCCTTTTGAAGAGGGGATAAGGTACCTCGAGAGATGGTATGGAGTTAATATTAAGATTGAAGAGAAAATGCGAAAGAAGCACAATTATACATTCAAAGTTAAAACTGAATCTTTAAGGGAGTTACTGAAATTGCTCCAGGTAATTACACCGCTTACCTACAAAATTGATGGAAAAAATGTAACTATCAAATATGATGACTAACAACTAACAAAATAAAAGATAATGCCTATGAATTAGAACGGACCAAAACTAAAAAAATACAGGTCTGCCGATGTGGCAAACCTGTACAGCTTATTGTATATAAATTTAATATTCAGCATCTTATAGTGTATTTATTGGCGTTTATACATTAAACTAAGATGCTATCAAATCGTTATAAAAATATGAAAAAAAACAATCGATGTGAGGGAATTCATTATATAAAGTTCCCACTTATGAAAATCCTACTGACTATGAAACTTATCATTTTATTGATTTGCTTTACCGGCCTTTTGAGTAGTATGGGATCGACCTATGCCCAAAATACAAAAATGACTCTGAATCTAAACGATGTCGCAGTAAAAGAGGTTCTACAACAAATTGAAAATCAGACTGAATTTTCATTTATGTACGACAACAATAAGATTGATGTGACCCGAAAGGTTGATGTTAAGGCCGAAGAGAAAACGGTTGAGGTTATTTTGGCTCAGTTGTTTTCGAACGAGAATGTGGTCTATGAGATCATCGACCGTCATATTGTGCTTATGCCGGCTGAATCCCCCTCCCAATCACTTCAGGATGGGAAGAAGGTCAGCGGTAAAGTTATTGACCAAAGTGGCGTGACGCTACCCGGAGTCTCAGTTATTGTTAAAGGGACGACAACGGGCACCATTACTGATGCGAACGGAAGTTTTTCCCTTTCGGGGATAACAGATAACGTAATGTTGCAATTTTCATTTATTGGAATGAAAACGCAGGAGGTTAACCGTGGTACCCGAAGTAACTTGGATATCGTGATGGAGATGGAGAGGGTAGAAATATCGGACGTTGTAGTCACCGCATTAGGAATTAAACGGGAAAAAAAGGCCCTCGGTTATTCTGTTGGTGAAGTTAAAGGGGAAATGTTGACGGAAACGCCCCAGCCAAGTATATTGAATTCGCTTCAGGGTAAAGTGTCAGGGGTAAGAATTTCGCAAATGGATGGAACTGTTGGTTCGTCTGTTAATATCATTATCCGGGGTGCAAAATCATTAAGTAATGATAATCAGCCGTTATTTGTAATTGATGGTGTTCCTGTTGCAAATAATCTGAATAATTACTACCAGGGGGCCGATATGGGTAATGCTATTTCGGATTTAAATCCCGATGATGTAGAGAGTGTTTCAGTATTGAAAGGGGCAAGCGCTGCCGCTTTATATGGTTCAAGAGCAGGTAATGGTGTAATTTTGATTACAACAAAATCTAGTTCAAAGGGGAAAAATGGTATCGGTGTCTCGGTCAACTCTTCAGTTGTATTCGATGTTCCTTATGATTATTACCCATACCAGTCAAAATTCGGGACAGGAAAAGCCGGGGCACATGTCTTTAGTGAAGGTGACAATGAGACCTGGGGTTCACAGCTTGATAAAGGTGAAGAGTGGGTTCAGTGGAACACAAACGGAGTTAAGAAGCCTCTTGTGTCGTATAAAAACAGGATACAGGACTTCATGAGAACTGGCTCTACCTATACCAATAATGTATCTGTTAATGGCAATAGTGATAAAGGATATTTCAGATTGTCAGTAGGTGACATGAGAAATACCGGCATGATTCCCAATACCGATATGAACAGGAGCACTATCAACCTGAATACGATGTACAAGTTATCAGAGAAACTCTCTGTTACTGCCAATATTAACTGGAACGAGTCCGGATCAGGCAACCGTCCCAATATTAACGGGGACGACAGAAGTGATGTGATAAGGAGTCTTTATGAAAAGGGTGCACAGGTGAACATTCTCGAACTGAAGAACTACTGGAAACCTGGAATGGAAGGGATTCAGCAATTATCAAATGCCGCCAAGCAGAATAATGCATGGTTTGTAGCCCATGAGAATACCAATGCGTTTAAGCGGGACAGGCTAATCAGCAAGGTTCAGATGGATTACAAAATTACAAAAGAACTAAGTCTGATGGGGCGTTTTACAAGAGACGCCTATACCGAAGGTCGGGAATCAAAAAAGGCGTTTAGTACCTATGGGCAGTTATCAGGGGGTTACGATATTGTGAATATGTACCGGAAAGAGACCAATTTAGAGGTTAATCTCTCTTATCAGAAAAAGATTAATGAAAATTGGAGCATCAATAGTTTTATTGCGGCAAACAGAATGTATACCTATAATAAATATGGTGAAGATGTTGCTGCAGGTCTTGTTATTCCCGGTCTTTATACCATATCAAATGGTATTCCCGGACAGGTAACTTATAACAGTTCCTGGTCTCAGAAGGCCATTTATAGTATTTATGGCATGGCATCAATTGATTATAAAGGGATGGCGTATGTCGATTTAACCGGAAGAAATGACTGGTCCAGTACATTGCCGGCTGCAAACAGATCTTATTTTTATCCTTCTGCCTCATTAAGCATTTTGCCATCTGAGATATTTACAATGCCGAAATGGATTACCTATTCAAAGGTTCGTGCCGGTGTCGCCCAGGTAGGAAGTGATACCAATCCGTATGCATTAAACCAATATTTTTCTGTGGGTCAGGACTGGGGATCGGCCAAACAAATGTACATGAGTGGAACACTTAAGAACAGCTCATTAAAACCGGAGCTGGCAATTTCAAAAGAGATTGGTGCCGATTTTAAATTTTTCAACAACCGTTTGGGAATAGAGGGAACCTATTATAATGTTCAAAATAAGAATCAGGTTCTCAATATTTCGTTACCTGTTGAATCAGGTGCAACCAGCAAGCTCATTAATACTGGTCTGATAGAGAGCAGAGGCTGGGAATTTGGTTTAAATACAACTCCGGTAATTGCCGGAAGCTTCAGATGGGATATGAACTTTAATTTTACAAGAAACAGAACCTATCTGAAAAAACTGGCAGAGGGGATTACCAATGTCGATTTTTATTCGACAGAGAATGGAATCTGGCGCACCTATGAAGGTGGTCTTATCGGTGATATCTGGATGAAACCAATGTTAACGGTAACCGATCAGGCCTCACCCTATTATAACTATCCGATCATCTCATCAGCAGGTAAATATCAAACAGATACGAATCCTAAGCATGTTGTAAAGGTTGGAAACTCTAATCAGGATTTTGTTCTGGCATTTCAGCCAACTTTGACTTACAAATCCTTCTCGCTTTATGCCAATGTTGAGTGGAATCAAGGGGGCCAATTCTTTTCAATTACCCGAATGTTTATGAATAATAATGGGGTAAATGAAGATAATAGTTTGAGTGGAGCACCTTACGACAAGAATGGAAATATAGTCGATCAGATTAAAGCCAATCCGAATGACTTTTTTGGGAATTGGGTCGGAGGCCGACTTCCCGAATTGGGCGGATTTGCTTGGCCGATTCCTGCTTCTGGTATTCCTCTTGCACGGTTTGCTGATGCAAGTTTTAATCCCGGAGTTCGTGAAGTGGTCACCGGCGGAGTAAAATCTTATGTTGAAAATCTGGGAGCTACAGCCTCAACTGTTTGGCTCGATCCGTTTAACGCCAATCAGGCTGCCAACAGGCCATTTACCAACAGAAATATTTACAGCTCCACGTATGTTAAAGTGAGGGAAGTGGCTCTAACTTATCGCCTGCCTAAGAAATTAATGCAGAAGGTTAATATCCAGAAGGCATCCATCTCCGCTGTGGCAACAAATATCTTTGAATGGACCCAAGCAGGTGTTCATATCGATCCTGAAAGAGCCTATAAAGCCAATGGTGGTGCATGGACTCAGGGGGTTGAATATTACAATATGATGCCCTGGACAGGTTCACTCGGATTTAAGTTAAACTTTGATTTTTAAAAGGAGATCTATTATGAAAACTATCAAAATACAGATAATTGCAGCTTTAATCCTGGTTATTCAGCTTACATCGTGCCTTGATTTGAATGAGGTAAATGTGAGTCCAAATAATCCGGAGAATGTTTCATCTAATTTCATCCTCACCTATGTACTTACCGGAACCTCGAAAGCTTATGTTGCGCTGGGCGATGTCGGTTCTGATGTTTCCGGAGCAATGCAGTATAATCAGAATGGAACCAACCAAGGTGCTGCTTCCATAAATCAATTCTCATGGTCCAGAGGATCCTGGGGTGCACAATATGATTATCTGAGAAATATTAAAATCATTCATGATAAGTCGCTAATCGATAAAAATAAACTTTTCGAGGCGATCTCTCTGGTATTGAGGGCATTTAATTATGGTATAATTACCGATTTATTTGGAGACGTCCCTTATTCCGAAAGTATGTCTGCGGCTGACGGCATTTATTTCTCAAAATACGATGATCAGAAAAGTATCTACAAAGGTATTTTACAGGATCTTAAAGATGCGGATGCGATTCTGGCAGATCCGGGAATATCTGCAAGCAAGATAGATCCTAATGCCGATCTATTATTCAAGGGAAATTCTGATGGATGGCGGAGATTTGCCAACTCTTTGAGAATGAGATATGCCATGCGTCTGATTAATAAAAAAGCAGATATGACATCGTTAGGTGTTGACATTGTATCGGAATTCAATGCTGCCTCTGCTTTTGCCTTTACGGCCAATGCAGACGAGGCCTTTGTAAGTTATCTTGGAGTTGCTGCATCAAACTCTGCACCCGGAGGTTTACTCAATACCGCGAACCCGAATTTTCTTACAAAACCTTGCAAGACAATTGTAGATACTTTAAAATCAAGGAACGATCCGCGTTTAAAAAGGTGGGTATTGCCGGTTAATCAGAAATGGGATGGTAATGTTTTAGTGAATACCACTAAATCATACACGAATCTTTTTAACGAAACCCAATCCGTTATCTATTATCCTACAACGAATTTTGCACTGGACACCTCCCTTTTTGTTGGATTACCTCAGAATTTGGCAGTTATCGACCTTGTAGGATATAATAAGGGAACAGCACCTGTCACCCTGAATCCTGAAAAAAGTCCGTGGATCTCATTCCTTCATGGAAGGTACCGCGAAAATAAGGAGACTTACATCCGGATGGATTTAATGTGTTACAGTGAAGTTGAATTCCTTCTCGCAGAAGCTGCTCAACGCGGAGGCTTTTCTGTTTCTGATCCTGATACTCACTATAAAAATGGGATTCAGGCTTCGATGAAAAGATGGGGTATTGCTGATGGTACCGGAGGATTTAGTTTTGCAAATTATTACAATAATCCTAAAGTAAGCCTGGCAAGTGCTTCCAATAAACTCGAACGAATTATCGGCCAAAAATGGGTTTCCTTATGGCTAAATGTTGAGTCTTGGTTTGATTATCGACGTACAGGCTATCCGGTACTTCTTACTGGTCCGGTAACTCAATATGGTCCGGCACTTCCTCTGCGCTTTATGTATCCTGAACCGGGGCTTGATCCGAAATATCTGCTTAATTATAATGCAGCTGTTACCAAACTTGAGCCTACCAGTTTTGTTCCGACAGGTCAAAGCAAAGATCATACCTATTCAAGAATGTGGTTATTGCAGGGTACCACTCTTCCTTATTAATTTTAAAACATCATTAACTCACTAATCCATTTTTTAAGTACCATCTTTTTCATAGTTGATTAATGGTAAGCTGCCTCCGAAAGGGGGCAGCTTTTTTTCATAAAAAGAGGTGTTACGATCGTTTAAATTCATTGGTGATTAATTGATCTCTTTGCCACCATAGCACCAAATGACACCTCCCTGCGCCAATCAAAATTTTCCTTGGTGAAGTTTAGTGTTTTAGTCGCATTCTATAATTTATTCCCTATCTCCCAATAAAATCCCCGAAACATTCCATGAACTGAAACTTCCCCCTTCAGGTTTTCCCATAGGGATAGCCACAGCGAATTTATGTTTGCCGGATGCGAGGGAGTTAATCGGATAATAGTAAGGATTTGTTGCAGTACCGGGGCACCAGCCTGAGCGGCTGCCGTCACTTGAAGTAATTCCATTCCAGGAATTGCCTGAGGCAGGATTGTATTTGCGGTACGTGGCACAGTCGCAGCGCCACGGGGTGTATTGAAATAGCACTTTCCCATCCAGCAGAATGGTGTTCACCCTTTGGTTATACTCATCGCCCCCATCCCAACCACCGTGGCCGGTTGTCAGGTAACGTATCCGGATATTTTTAACACCCGGTGGGATGGTCACCTCTGTGGTTAATGAGTCGTTGTCGAACATGGTTCCGTATTCCTGACCCGCCATCTCCATAACGTTTAGGGTGTTGAAAAGTGGCATGCTCCATCGTTTTTTTTCAGGTTTGGATGATATCTCCCTGCTACCCGGATAGTATTTAAAACTCAGGCTGGCGCGATGCCCACCTTTGTCGTAGTTTCCGATGAAAATACCGATCCACTGTTCTCCCTGAAGTAATGGAAGTAGTTCTGTGATCTCTTGTTTATAGTAGGTTGAATCTTCCCAATGCTGTCCATATACGGTAACCTTATCGTTAAACTGACCGATTCCAAATGGAGTAAAAAATCGCATTACTTCGACAAGCGGTGAAAATTGTTCAGAGGCTGTTACCCCCTGATACATCTTTCCGTTTCTCCCCTGAAAGGGCGGAAGGGAATTTACCCCTTTGGTCAATCCTTCGAGAAACGATTTTTCCTTATCCATGGGAATTAGAAACACCGATCCGGTACGATCGTAGGCATCTCCATTTGAATGTTGGTAAAGCTCGGCATAGATCTGAGTATCTTCAGGGACAACCGGTAATTTCACTTTTTTCAGCAAAACCGATCCTGATGCATATTTAAAGGTTTTTTGGCTCGCACTATCCGCCGGATTTACAATCGTATTCCCGAAGCTGATTTGTTCGTTTACAAAAATCGGGATTGTTGTGATCAGGTTTTGGGTGATGCGGTGTTTATAGAGCGGCAAGTCGAGGTTTTCGCCAATTTGGTCAGAAAGGATAGGTTCCGGATTTTTTTGTTTTATCGGTTTTACTTCAGTTGCAATCAGTTCGTAATTGCCATTGCGGACAATCTTCAAAACCAGCCCTTCAGGTATGCCATATCCCATCGAAGGGGTTCCCTTCACACCGGGTTCGGTGGTGTACCAGATATCTATAGAATTTGAACGGAGCGATGTTTTTACTTTTTTACAGGAGTATCCAAGGATAATTGCTGATTCACTGGTCTCGGTCAATTCGGGGTAGTAGGTAAACGGCTGTGAATTATGGATTGTCGTTCCTGAATTAAACCGGGCAACCTGGAATGTTTTTTTCAGGATATAATCGATGTAGCTTGTTTCCTGGGCGAGGGAGGGGAGCAGTTTGACAGAATCTTTCGCTATCCATGATCTGGATGCCACCGCAGAACAGACCATCCTTATTTTGGTATCCCCGGGATTTGTTTTTCCGTTGACCACCGTTTGATAAGTGATAGAGATAGCTATATTTAGTTTTTTTGGTGCAGCGAAATTTGGGAGGAAAAAAGCAGATAGTGCCAGGGTAATAAATAGTCGTCTCATTGTAATTTCTTCGGGGCTTTTGGTGTATTTTTTACTAAAGATAGATTTATTTTTCATAAAAAGAGGCTGTTTTTCAGACAGCCTCTTTGATGAATCAATTTTTCAAAATGTCATGATAATCAGACAATTTGAATTAGCTTTTAAACTTACTGTCCTCCGCCATAATCTGGAGCTGTTTTATCCCACCATACCCGTTCAGCATTCAGTATTTCGCCTGTATTATTATCGGGTGTAAATCCTTGTGCCGTAATGGCTGTTTGCCAGTTTGCCTTGTTATTATCAATGGTCGGGGTATTAACAGGGAATCGGCGGGGTAGTTTTAATTCTGTTCCGGAAACGGTGTAAGGTTCCCATGGCCAGATGGTACTCCCTTTTTTAGGAAAGCCTGTTCTGCGTGTAACTGAAACACATTGATATGGATTATCAAAAAGGTTTACAAGCTCCTGAAGGATAATTTTCTCAATGTTTTTTGGATCACCGGTAATGTATTTTACATTATCCTTTGCAAGAAGTGATTCTACTTCTCCTGATACCAAACCCCGTGTGTTAAAGTCTGGGATTTGTGCTTTTGCTGCGCGGTTATTGTAATTCTGCAACGAAAGATTCACCCCTTTTTCGTACCACTCTTTGGCTGTTCCAATTCCTGAAACATATCCCTTTTCGGTAAATTCAGCAAGATAGAGGCACATCTCAGGAGCTCCAACAACATAACAAAGGTATTCTCCATTTCGGCCATTTTGTTTTGGCTTAATGTAATTGTATTCTACAAATGGAAGTCTTTGATAAGTGGCACCCGTAGCATCAATTAAAGTGGCACCAAAGTAATCCTTGATCCCTGCACTGTCAGGAGCTACCGGCGCACCAACCAGACGATCCCATGGCTCATTGACCGGTTTGGTGGCGAATTTTGGTACTGTTATCCCGGGAGTTGCCTGTAAGGCGGTAATAGCTGCATCATTCAGTGAGTTTGTTCTGAAACAAATTCTTAGTCGTGGATCATTGGCAGTACGCATAAACTTGCTATACTTATTCGATGGAGCATAATTTTCAATCCAAAGGCTATTTCCTCCACCAGGTCCTGCTTCAGTAGCGCCCGGGGCCCAGACTGCCTGCTGACTTAGCTGGGTAATGAGTAAGGTCTGGCCACTTTTGTCTTTCTGATTAACAATTGAAGTCAATAACGTCCTCATTTTGGCATTATCGGCCTTCTCTAGACGTGCAGCGATGCGCAGTTTCAGACAATTTGCGTAACGTGCCCACGATTCCCAGTCACTTTTAAACATATAATCCTGGTTACCAATCTGAACCTGCTTGGAATCTGCGGTTGTTAGGGCCGCTATAGCTGCATCAAGTTCTTTGATCCAGATATCATAAAGTTCCTGCTGAGTATCGAATTTTGGTTTCATATTTCCACCATACCTTGCATCAACTGCTTCTGAATAGACCATACTTCCTTCCCAGTCGGAAGCTCTCATTGCAATATCAATAACCGGGATGTAAGTAACAGCATTGAAGGCCTGATATACCGCTTTCTGTTCAGCCGGCATTTTTTCAATCCGGTTACGGATTTCCTTCATGTCGATTAGCATTCCATAAGGAGAAACGCCGCCCAATGCTCCGACGTTATTAAAGTCAGAGTTTGTTCCGCCACGAGCCACCGTCATTTGGGAATACCGCCAGTAGTAAACACTGTTATTGTAGAACCAGTCTAAATAACCATCACCTAAGCCATTCAGGGCATTGGTAAACAGATAGGTAATATCGGGATCGGTCACCTCTCCCGGATCTTTGTTTATAGCTGCGAACCGATCAGTACAGTTAACCAATACCATGGTTAAGAGCAATACCGATAATATTTTATATATTCTTTGTTTCATAATTTGAAATTTTAAGTATTTACAATTCAACACACTGATTAGAATGATAAATTGACGGCAAGACCCAAAGTCCTCGTGTACGGAGATTGTTGCCATTCGTGAGCCGAACCGGATTCGTTACTTCTGACGCTGAATGGATTCAGATTGTCTTTTAACGTTTTATAAACAAATCCCAGGTCACGCCCGAAGAAGGCGATATCAGCAGCAGATAATCCCACTTTTTTGCAGACATTTACCGGTATGCGATAGCTGATTGTGAATTGTCTGAAACCAATGTAAGAGTTTTCCTGAACTACAGCATCATTAATAACGCCACCACCCCATGAATTATTTTTCCAATGCCACCAGGCACCATGTACGGGATCAACCAAACCCTGGGCATAAGCATCTTTATAGGTCATTCCACCAACATTGTTGCTTACTTCTGCTCCGGCAGAATTTTTCATTTTAACGGTTGTTCCGGCAGCAAAAACTCCTTCAGGGATATAACCGTCATCATAGGAATTTCCGGTCCAAGCACTTGACCACTCAAATCCGCCATGTTCCTTATCCCGGTTTTCAAGTGTTGAGGCCAGTAATCCATAAGCCGTACCATAACGTCCCGAATAGGTCGAAATATCACCCCCGATTTTCATATCAAATAATGCTTCGACATGGAAGTTTTTGAAGTCAAATCCTGTTGTAACACTTCCGATGAAATCGGGATTCATATTTCCAACCACTTGTTTTTCGTAACTTCTGGTAAGGTAACCACCTCTTTGGCCGGCATTCCAGGTAAGCTGTTTCTGACCATTGAGCGGATCACTTGGATTTGATTTATTTTTGTAAAGGGCAGGATTTGAATCCGACATCAGGACACCCCATGGGCCACCAACTTTTGCAACGGTTCCAACACGGGTGTTTCCATAATTCCAGCTTCCATAAAGATCATACTCGGTAATACCCGGGTATAAATCAACGATGGTGTTGCGATTACGGGCGTAATTCAGATTTACAAACCAGCTGAAATCTTTTGTTTTAATCGGAGTCGTTTTTAAAGCAACCTCAACTCCCTGATTTTGAATATTACCGGCATTGATCAGCTGACTTGATACCCCGGTGTAACCATTTTCAGGTATTGCAAGAATCTGATTATAGGTGTTTTCCTTGTAATATGAGAAATCTATCCCGATACGGTTTTGCAATAGCCTGGTTTCAAAACCCATTTCGATTGATTTTTTATTTTCAGGTTTGATACCAAGATTTGGCATCTGGCTATTTTTATAACTGTAGGTTGGTAAATCGCCGTTGTAACTTTGAACAGTACCGGTACGTGCGAAACCCGGATTGATTGAATACGGAGAATAATCATTTCCTACCTGAGCAACAGAGAATCTCAGTTTACCGTAGTCAATTACTTCGGGTAATTTGAAAGTCTCATTAACCAGCCATGATAAACTGGCTGAAGGATAGAAATAGCTCATGGAGCCTGATCCGTCAGCATAAGTCAGCGTCGAGGACCAGTCATTTCGTCCCGAAACTGTTAAGAACAATTGGTTCTTCCAGGATATATCGGAAAAAAACATGAGCGATTGTAATATTTTGGTCCCATCAATGCCTGCTGACTGACCGGGTTCCTGTTTACTGTTGGAGAGTGAATACTGTCCGGGAACAATTAAACCGCCATTGGTCCATGCACCGGAATAGCTATTGCCTGATTCCCAGTGTTCCGCTACCATAGAAAGGGAAGCATCGAGGTCATGTTTAAATGCTTTATGGAAATTCAGCCATAATTTTCCATCGTATTGTTCTTTTCTGGAATGGTTAAGACTATAACTACCACCTTCATTACGATAACCCTGACCAAGAATTTTATCTTCCGATTTTATATAGTAATTATTCAATGATCCATCGGCAACCACGTTGAACCAATCATTTATAGTGACTGTCATTTTTCCCGTCAGACGAAGCGATTCCTCGATTCGTTTACTGCTGTTCTGATAAAGATTAAACCACACGCCGGCATCGGGAATGCTCGCTCCCGGGTCTATTGTTCCGTCGGGATGAGTCTGAGGAGTCCCTCCGTGAGGAGCTCTGTAGCGGGTTCTCCAATATGAGGTATTATAATTTCTGGCCCAGTTACCGGTGACAAAATTCTGCATCATCGTTCCTGCAGGATTTTCGGGCGTTGAATTATTATAACTTGTTGTAAACTCGGTAGAGATGGTTTTGTTGAATTTGCGTGTAACTTTTGCAAACAGGGATTCGCGGGTAAAAATATTGCGGGGTAAAGTTCCTGTCTCGCCAAAATGTGACAAAGAGACCAAAAATGTGGAATTATCTCCGCCACCTTCGAGTGTTACGTTGGTATTTGTCTGATATCCTTGTTGGAAAGCATCAATAGCGTTATTGGGTTGCGGATCGTAGTTCACCCAGTTATTTTCATAATCACGAATTTTCGATCCGTCCATTTTATGGCCGTAACTCAAAGGAACCCACCAGTCGCCGGAGATACCTTCGATATAGGGTTCATCCTGAGCGTTCATTAAGAACGACTTTTGTGGCGCATACATGTCGGGGTAACGGGTATCATATCCCGGAGGAGCACCTTCGCCGTATTCATTTTGGAATGCAGGTCCGGCATACACTGTTTTAATATTGGAACGCTGAGCTATTTTAACTCCAAGATCTTTCCGTGATTTTCCTTTTTTCGTTGCAATGACGATAACGCCATTCAAGGCACGCGATCCGTAAAGGGCTGTAGCTGCTGCCCCTTTAAGGACAGATACCGATTCAAATTCATCGGCATTTAGGTTTTTCAGATCATTTCCCCAGTCAACACCGCCCCATTCACTACCTCCGGAGGTTGAATTGTCGATAATTACTCCATCCACCACAAATATGGGCATATTATTTCCTTTGAGGGTCGAATTACCACGTATGGTTATTTTAGAACCCGCAAATATACCACCCTCACTTGGTGCGATATCTACTCCGGGAGCCAGCCCTTGAAGGGCATTAACCGGACTGAGCGTTGTTGAAGCTGCAATTTTTTCACCCGCAACCTGGGTGACAGCATACCCCAGTTTTTTCGACTCTTTGCTGATTCCAAGGGCAGTTACGACAACTTCATTGAGTCCGATGTTTTCAGCAACCATTTTAACATCAATAGTCATTCTGCCATTTACAACTTGTTCAACGGGTTTCATTCCGATAAAGGTAAATGCGATCACTGATTTATCAGAGGATACCTTGATATTGTAATTACCATCTGTACTTGTAATTGTACCATTGGTAGTTCCTTTTTCTGCTACCGTAACCCCTGGTATCCCAGTCCCCTCATTGTCAGTAACCCGGCCAGTTACCGCATGCTGCGCAATTGCACTGCCTAACAGTGCCAGGCACATTACAGTCAATAATAAAATCCTACGCATAAGTTTTAATTTTAGTTTTAATTTAAATTGAAAATTTGCTCCACCGTAAGTTGTGGTCTGATGTGCCTGAAGTTTTTATCAGGCAGCCTCCTGCTTTGCTGCAAAGTGGGAGAAGCTGGTCGCTATTTATCCGCTATTAATTTCGTTCATATTCATGATTTAGGGTTTGTTCATTTTTATATGTATTACTCAAATTTTATTTCATCAAAGATTTTTTGAAAGATCATTTTGGAAGTTCCGAGCATGGCCGATTGATCGCCTAAATCTGAAATAAGAATCTTGGTGCTTTCAGAGATTTTCTCCAGACAAAAGCGGTTAAGTGATTGTTGAATAGGAGATAATATATATTGTTTGGCTTTCGAAAGCGGCCCGCTTAGTACAATCGCTTCGGGATTAAGCAGCTGTATGATATAAGAAAGCCCTTTTCCCATGGCTGTTCCAATCTCATTTAAAACTGAAATGCAAAATTCGTCTCCCTGGCGGGCTGAGTTTATCACATCCTCAGTAGTTATTTTTTCGGGATAGCCCTTAAATTGAGTTGCTAAGGAGGTTACGACATTGGCCTTGATTCCCAGTTGTACCTTTCTGATGACTGTATTTGATGATGCAAGGGTCTCAAGACATCCGCGCTTTCCACAAATACACAACTCCCCATTTTCCACAATCGGAATATGCGAAAACTCTCCTGAGAAGCCGTTTTTTCCGCTACAAAGTTTTCCGTTCACAATGATGCCCAGTCCCAGTCCCCAATTCCAATGGATGATAATGACGTCTTTAAAAGCTGTTGCCGCACCAAAATATAATTCGCCATAGGCATGCATCCTGGCATCGTTCTCGACATACACTGATTTATTAAAACGAATTTCGAGTTCATGTCTAATATTTTGTCTTCTTTTATCTTTTATCGTATAGTTTATACCGGTTTTGTAATTGATTAATCCGGGCATGTCGACACCAATTCCATAGAGTTTTTCTGTCGGAATAGAATGATCCTGAATAATCTTTTGAGCAGTTTGATGTAATTTATCTATCACGAAAGGATCATCAATATGGGTATCAATGGTCGTAATCGGAGTAATAAATTTGTGATATGAATTTAGAATTGCCATATTGGCTGAGAAGCGTGAAAAATCACAGACGAGTAGATAAAAATCATCTTCCGGCAATCCATAAAGGCAGGGTTTATTCCCCCCGCCCGAATCCCCTGTACCGAAATTTTTTACATAGCGTTCAGATATTAATTCGTTTAATAAGGAAAGGCAGCCTGGCAGACTAATTTTAAGCCATTTGCTTAGAATACGAGCGGTTATTTGTCCATGCTCATGCATCAGATTTAGAATTCTTCTCTTATGCCATAT
>CANJNY010000115.1 GCA_947475715.1 Prolixibacteraceae bacterium | reverse complement strand
TTAAACATTCCATAGAGTCCGTTATCCGCTCCTATCCAGGTTACGCCACTGAGTGTATCACAAAAAATATCATTGACCGTAGAACGGGTCAAATCTATTGGGCAAGTTTGAACCTTTTTAGTTTTTAAATCAATTAACTCCAAGCCACCGTCTTTGTCGACATTACTGGCAAAACCGCCGACAAGAATTTCATGATTACTTATTGCACAGGATATCCAGGGGAGGAATTTATTTTTCAGTTTTATCCCTTCGTTTTGGTCGGTGGTATTATTAACCGCAACGGTGATCAGGTTCGAACTTTTATTGGTATAAAGGGTATCATGTAGGATCGCCAGCGAATAATAGCAGCCATTTTCTTTGTCAATTTCTTCAATTGTGGACAACTGTGGATGATCCCGGTCGATTTTCAGTTTAAATAATCCACAACCCTCCCCTTGCGCTCCGGCATGGGTGGTATAAATATTACCTTTGTATTCAAAAATATTTAGGATGCTGGTCTTTTTGTCTGATGCTTTGTTAAATGGAACCTCAAAAAATGTGGTGTCTTTAAGAAGAAATAATCCGTAATCAGTCCCAGCGACCAGAATATTATTTTCCTGACTAAAAAGGAGGCGCCTGAACGTATCGGGATATTTCGATTTGATGTGCAAAATTTTTGTCACCCTGTTATTTTCCAGGATGCATAATCCGCCAACATAGCATCCGGCATAGATGGTGCCTGACTTATTTGATGCCAATGCCCAAACTCCAATGCCCGGCAAGCCATCTGATTTGCGATAGTTTATAAATTTAGTCCCATCATATTTTGACAATCCATTCTCAGTCCCAAGCCACAAATATCCGTCACTATCCTTTAAGATGCATTTTATTGTGTTATTGATCAGACCATCATCCTCGGTCAAATGAATAAAGTTATCACCTTGAGCAAATGACCGTTGGATAAATGCCAAAAGAAAAATTATCAGCAATTGAAACAGTTTCTTATTCACCCCAGTAACATTTTTTTTAAATCTTTTGAAATATGGGTACTAATCCTCACTGAGACAGGTATTTTAGTTCCGCTTCTTAAAATTATATAGCTCTCAGTTCCTTTTACAAATTTCCGGATAAAGAATACATTAATCAGATAGGATTTATGTACCCGATAAAACAGTTTTTCAGGCAGCAGCTCCTGGAGATATTTTAACGGTTTAGAGACGATTATTTCTCTTCGCGAAAGCAGCGCCACACCAGAGTAGGCCTGATTGGCATAACAGTATTCAATATTTCGGGTATTTTCAACCAGAAAGCCATTTTCCACATCCAGAATAATGCTCGTACCAACAATATCGGCAGTACAAAAGGGGGTGAATCGTTCTTCAATTTCGACCTGCTTCTGTTCATGTTTTAGCTGTTTGGATAACCGTTGCAACATCTCCTGAAGATGAATGATATTGACCGGCTTGAGTAAATAGCCAAATGCAGAATTATTTACAGCATCAATAGCATATTGCTGAAAAGCAGTCACAAAAACAATCTTGAATCCAGGATCTTTAAAATGATTGTAGATTCCCATGCCATTTTCTTCCGGCATATCAATATCTAAAAACACAACATCAGGCTCTGTGCTTTTTATCAGTTTTAAACCATCTTCAAGTTTGCCCGCTGTTCCGACAACTTTAATCTTAACTGTTGTAAAATTGCTTAATAATTCCACTAAAAGCTGAATTGCATCTTCTTCATCGTCAATAATAACAGCACTATACATTAGGTTTTGGATTTAAAAAAAATAGCATATCAATTAGCTCAAATGTATATAATTGATCAGGAAATAAAAAAAGGAATTTCTAAACGTTGGGGATTTCAGGATAAACGTAGTTCTATTCATCGGTATTCGGCTTGTTAATTCTTCCGATTGAACCCGTTCTTTTAAAATATTTTATTTTTTTTCATCCGTTCACCCTGGCCTTTCTATGGTTAAAGTCAACAAGATATATTCGTATTACTCCTCATCTTACCGGGTATCCGGCCGGAAAATCGATTTATTAACAGATATATTTTTATCATAATTTTTTTGCATTTTTCCTTAATTTATTATAAATTAGATATATACATAAACAACAAATTGTTTATGTGAGATAAATAAGCCATTCTAATTGCTGAAAATGTATATTTTAAAATTTATATTTCAACAGAGGCAATTAAAAAAACTCGTTTTGGTAAAAAGAAGAAGAGATCAAAATTTGTAAATTAAAATATTATTTTCGCAGGTTTTTATTATTCTGAAGAATAGAAAATCATCAAATTAACCCATTAAAAAAATACTGAAAACGATTAACCTGATGGATAAAATGGAAATATACAAGGACTATTTTCAAATAAAACCGTATTCAACACTAGAAAAGGGATTGTCGAAGATAAAAGGATCTGTAACAATTAAAAATCCAACTAATTTCACAAATCTTTTTTACCTGATTATTGATACTTATTTAATTATCAAAGTTTTAAAAACAATACATGAGCAAAATCTACAGATTTCCGATAAGTATTGTATAAACTATAAAAATAATTCTACTTTGGATGATAGCACCTTTGAGATAGTTGCTGATCAGAAAAATTTTACCATTGATATTATTACCGGACAAAAATTAAATAGCTTAAAGGATGGTGCCAACGTGGAAAATCATATTGTAACCATCGCTTTGGATGTTTTTTCCCAATTCCTCCCTTTACTGGATCGTGCAATAGAAGAATTTCCCAAAATGGAAATTTACAATTTAACTTCCTTTCTAAAGGGGATTGCTCAGGATGCTTAATAGTTTAAAAAACATAAAAGTATGATCCGCTCATTTTAAGTGCGAAATCATTCATTTTAATAAATACCTCTCCAGATCTGCCACCCCTATTCTCGATGGGTTTAAATGTACTTTTAGATTTGACACCCTGGAAATAGATTGTCGTATTGGTGTTCCACTCACCGGTAACCTCAATAGCTCCAGCAAGAGCTGTAAATTCGAAAAAATAGGTTGAGCTTGAATTTTCCAACTGTTTAATGGCTGATTTAATCTTATGGGATCCCGGATCAGTGTTTTCAATTGCAAAATCATTTGCCAATAATGTTTGACTAACCAGAACCAAATTTTGATCTGCAGTTAGACTATCTTTCACAATAATTTTCCAGGTATGATTTGGCACCTCTTGCGAGAAACTGTTACAGGCTAAAAACAAAAGAAAAACGAAGATTGATTTCGACATAAATTTTAATTATTTTCCCCTTCGACATATCCAAAATTTGCCAGAATACCGCCGTCGACAAATAACAGATGACCGTTGACATAATTACTTGCTGCCGAAGCGAGAAAGACAGCTGCACCTGCCAGATCCTCCGGATCGCCCCAACGCCCTGCCGGGGTGCGGGTCATCACCAGGTTATTGAACGGGTGACCGTTGACGCGGATTGCCTCGGTCTGAGCCGTGGCAATATAGCCCGGACCAATGCCGTTTGTCTGAATATTATGCTTTGCCCACTCACAACACATATTTGCAGTGAGAAGTTTGAGACCACCTTTAGCCGAAGCATAGGCAGAAACGGAGTTCCTCCCGTAAATACTCATCATCGAACACATATTGATAATCTTGCCTCCACCGCGACTGATCATTGAAGGAACAACGCGCTTGGAAACGATAAAAGGGGCTATCAGATCGATATCGATAACCTGCCTGAAATCCTCAACCGGCATATCAAGCATTGGAATTCGCTTGATAATTCCGGCATTGTTTACCAGGATATCGATGGGGCCCACTGCTGATTCGATGATTCCAATCCCTTTGTCAACATCCTCTTCCCTGGTAACATCAAAAACTACGGTAAAAACATCAATGCCCACCTCTGCATACCCCTTTTTGCAGGCTACAAGACGTTCTTCATAGAGATCATTCACACAAATTTTTGCGCCGGCCCCTGCCAGCGCCTTCGCGATAGCCATCCCAATACCATGGGTTCCACCCGTTATGAGGGCTACTTTTCCGGTCAGATCAAACATTTTCATTTGCAGTTGGATTAAATTTATTAGTCTTGAAATTTGCGGCTGGCGGCTGGCGAGTGACAAGTTGCTAGCTACCAGTTGCTAGCTGCCAGTCGCAGGTTATTCTAGTCCGCCTAATTTTATCTTAGTTCATTGGGTTTTACCACATCCATATCGCCATAGTCCAGGTTTTCGCCGGCCATGCCCCAGATGAACGTATAATTGGAAGTACCTGCTGCCGAATGAATTGACCAGGTTGGCGAGAAGACCGCCTCCTCATTTTGCATCCAGATATGGCGGGTCTCCTTTGGATCGCCCATGAAATGGCAAATAGCCTCTCCTTGGGGAACCTGAAAATAAAAATAAGCCTCCATGCGTCGGCTATGTGTATGAGCCGGCATGGTGTTCCAGACGCTTCCGGGCTTTAATTCGGTCATTCCCATTTGTAACTGGCAGGTTTGCACCACCGTGTTAACCAGCAATTTATTGATGGTCCGTGCATTGGATTGGTTCATCGTCCCCATTTCAACGACTTCGGCATCCTGCAAAGTAACTTTGCGTGTGGGATATTCTTTATGAGCGGGGGCTGAGTTAATATAGAATCTGGCCGGTTGGGCAGCACTGAAAGATGAGAACACCACCGACTTTGATCCGCGTCCCACATACAAGGCTTCTTTAAATCCAAGCTCATAAACTGTTTCGTCGATGGTTACAGACCCGCTTCCGCCAACATTGATAATTCCCAGTTCACGCCGCTCACAAAAGTAAGCTGCTTTTAAAGGATCTATCGGCTCAAGGTTTAGACTTCCTTTGACCGGAACTGCCCCCCCTACAATATACCGGTCATATTGTGAACAGGTGAGGCAGATCTGATCATCAGACATTACATTGGTGATCAGATACTCCTTCCGTAATCGTGCAGTATCATAACTCTTTGCATCCTGGGGATGTGTGGCAAAACGCTCTTCAAAAATAGTGCTCATCTGAATTTTATTTATTCTGAAATTGTATTTCCAGGGGAATAATGGTACAAACATAATAGAAATAGACTACCTTTGCAATCGATTGCATAAATAAGTCTCAATTGAATCTACAATCGGAAAATAGCTGAGAATCGGATATCATGAGAAAACACCCCGAAATTACAATTCATGATCTGGCCAGTGAGCTGAGAATATCTGCCTCAACGGTTTCGCGTGCTTTAAACGATAATAAAAGAATTAGTATCAAGACCAGGAAAATAGTGCAGCAGAAGGCCATCGACATGGGCTATCGTCCCAATATTCTTGCAGCCAACCTTCGGATCAAAAAGACCATGACTATTGGAGTTGTGGTTCCACGGATCGACCGTTATTTTTTCTCCTCAGCCATCAGTGGAATTGAAGACTATGCATGGACCAAAGGATTTAATGTGATCATTTCGCAATCGAATGACCTGCTGATCAAGGAGGAGAATTGCGTCAGAACACTCTATAACAACCGTGTCGATGGGATGATCATTTCGATTTCGATGCAAACCAATGAAGATAACCATCTGCGGCTATTTTCAGACAATCATATTCCGATACTCTTTTTTGACAGGTTTTGCCCAACCATTGAGAGTGACCGGATTGTCGTTGACGACTTCAACTCCGGTTATCAGATTACCGCTCATCTGATTGAGCGTGGATGTAAGCGGATTGCCCATATTGCCGGACCTGAATTGCTAAACATATATCTCGACAGAAAGGGAGGATATTTAAAAGCACTGAGTGAAGCAGGGATTTCGGTGGGTGATGGATATCTCGAAGTGACGGGGCTTACCCGCGAAGAAGGGCGAGCGGCCTTTGCGCGGTTAATGTCGCTCCCTAATCCTCCCGACGGGGTTTTCTGTGGGAACGACACCACCGCTTTAAGTGCGCTTGAATATTGCCGGTCCAATAAGCTGAAAGTCCCAGAGGATGTGGCATTGGTCGGATTTAGCGATGAACCTTTCAGCGCGGTAGTAACTCCTTCCCTCTCAACAGTCAAACAACCGGGTTACGAAATGGGATTTCTGGCTGCTCAAAGGATCATCGAGCGGATCCAAAATACCAATCTTCCGATACCTTTTGAACAGATCGTCCTTCCGTCAAAGTTAATCATCAGACAATCATCTTAATAAACATCTAATATGAAAGCAGTTACGTTTGGAGAGATTATGTTGCGGCTTGCCACTCCCGGCTATTTACGTTTTTCGCAAAGTACAGAGTTCTCTGCCACTTTCGGCGGCGGTGAGGCTAATGTTGCTGTTTCGCTTGCCAATTTTGGAATTCCGGTTGACTTTGTCACCCGAATTCCGGAGAATGACATCGGGCAGGCTTGCATTATGGATCTGCGCAAATATGGTGTAAACACCAATAACATCGTTCGTGGTGGCGGGCGCCTGGGGATCTATTTTCTTGAGAATGGCGCAGTAAGCCGCGGAAGCAAAGTTATCTATGACCGTGCCCATTCGGCTATGGCTGACATTAAATCCGGAATGGTCGATTGGGATGCAGTTTTTGAGGGTGCAGGCTGGTTTCATTGGACCGGAATTACTCCTGCCATTTCGCAGGGTGCTGCCCAGGTTTGTTTGGAAGCTATTCAAAAAGCCAATGAAAAAGGGATCACCGTTTCATGTGATCTGAACTTCAGAAAAAACCTTTGGAACTATGGGAAAACAGCCGGTGAAGTGATGCCTGCCCTGGTTGCAGGAACCGATATAATCCTGGGAAATGAAGAGGATGCCCAGATGGTATTGGGAATTAAAGCCGAAGGTGTTGACGTGATAGGGGGACATCTTGAAGCTGCAGCCTACGAATCGGTGTCGAAGCAGATCATGGCGCGCTTTCCGAGATGTAAAAAGGTGATCACCACCTTGAGGGGATCGGTTAATGCGAATCACAACAGCTGGTCGGGTGTGCTCTGGGATGGCAAATCATTATATGAATCAACAACTTATCAAATCACGCACATCGTTGATCGCGTCGGAGGGGGCGACTCATTCATGGCCGGATTGATCTACGGATTGATGACCTATCCCAACGACCGGCAGGCGCTGGACTTTGCTGTTGCTGCTTCGTGTCTTAAACATACCATCTACGGTGACTTTAACCAGGTAACTATTGATGAAGTTGAAAAACTCATGGGTGGCGATGCCTCAGGTCGCGTAGCACGATAATCACAAATTTAATACGAACGATATGGCACGTTTTACAAGAATTGAAGTGGCACTAAAAATGAAGGAGACCGGCATAATTCCGGTATTCTATCACAGCGATATTGAGCTTTGCAAGAAAGTGGTCAAAGCCTGTTATGAGGGTGGCATCCGTGTGTTTGAATTTACCAACCGGGGCGATTTTGCCACGCTGGTATTTTCGGAACTCAATCAATGGGCAATCAGGGAGTGTCCGGAATTGATTTTAGGGGTAGGTTCTGTTGTTGACGGCCCGACCGCGGCAATGTATATTGCCTTAGGGACTAATTTTATCGTATCGCCAATGATTGATGAAGATACGGCCAGAATTTGCAACAAACGGAAAATCTCGTGGAGCCCGGGTTGTGGCACTGTTACAGAGATTGGAAGGGCGCATGAACTGGGCTGCGAAGTGGTGAAGATCTTCCCCGGTTCGTCGGTCGGAGGTCCCGAGTTCGTCGCTGCAGTGAAAGGGCCGATGCCTTATGCCAGCATTATGCCAACCGGTGGTGTTACACCCGATGAAGAGAACCTTACCCAATGGTTCAAAGCCGGGGTTCACTGTGTGGGAATGGGTTCGCAGCTTTTCCCTAAAGAAGTGCTGAAAAATGGGGATTTCGCTGTGATTACGGAGACTTGCCGTAAATGCCTGGCAATAGTTCAGAAATTGCAGTAACAAATTCATAAAACATAAGAAATGCGTCGTAAAACAGTTTCGGTAATTATTGCAATCTTTTTTTCATTAGCTGTTTTTGGTCAGATTAATGTTCAAAAGCAGTTTGAATTTGCTGCTAAACAATATCAGGGAATGTTGGCTTCTCATCCCGATCTGACTCAATCACCTCAATCAACCAATCCCGACGGAACACCAAATAACCGGACATCGGACTGGTGGTGCAGTGGATTTTTCCCCGGATCGCTTTGGTATCTTTATGAGTTTACAGGCGATCCAATATGGAAAGAGGCCGCAGAGCGATGGACTATGGCGCTTGAAAAAGAGCAGTATAATACCGGGACCCATGATCTGGGATTCATGTTATATTGCTCGTTTGGAAATGGTTATCGTCTTACAAAAAACGATGCCTATAAAAAGATCATGCTAAACGGGGCAAAATCGCTCGCTACCCGTTTCGATCCTAAAGTCGGATTGATCAAGTCGTGGAATTTATTTCAAAAAAAATATACCTACCCAGTCATCGTTGACAATATGATGAACCTGGAATTTTTGTTTTGGGCAGCCAGAGAGACAGGCGATAAAGATTTCTATAATATTTGTATAACCCATGCAGACAATACGTTAAAGAACCATTTCAGAGGTGACAATAGTAGTTATCATGTTGTTTGTTATGATCCCAAAGGGGAAGTTCTTGTAAAAAAAACCTTTCAGGGAGCTGCTGATGAGTCGCCCTGGGCCCGGGGACAATCGTGGGGATTATATGGTTATACAGTGATGTACCGGGAGACCAAAGATGTTAAATATCTTACTCAGGCTCAGAAAATTGCCGCATTTATACTGAATAATCCAAACCTCCCTTCCGATAAAATTCCGTATTGGGATTACAGTAAACCCGGAGAGATGCGTGATGCCTCGGCTGCTGCCATTGCTGCCTCAGCATTACTCGAATTAAGCCAATATTCGGATAAGAAAAAAAAGAAAGGATATATCGCGGTGGCTTCAAAGATGCTGGAGTCACTCTCCGGTTCGTCATACAGAGCGAATCAGGGGGAGAACAATAATTTTATTCTGATGCATTGCACAGGTCATAAACCGGGAAATTTGGAAATCGATGTTCCATTGGTATATGCCGATTATTATTATCTGGAGGCGTTATTACGTTACCGAAAAATAATGGCAATGAAACTGGCGGATAATTAATCGGAAAGCCAGGTTATACTTAATTATCGTCTGGTAAAAAAGAAGAATTAAAATGAATAAGTCTCTGATTTTTATAATTTTACAATTCACTATTTTCACCTTAACAGGTTATACTCAATCTAACAAGGTTGTAATTTCCGTTCAAAATCCCTTACCCATCGAAAGGAATGAGGAGGTGATATCGATCAGCTGGATCGATATTGTGTCAAGGTATCCTTCGATTGATACTGCCAATTTCAAAATCATCAATATTGCCAGCAAAAAAGAGTTGTCCTGGCAACTGGAGCATAAGGGAGAGAAAACTATTCAAAATCTTTTGATTCAGACTGACCTTGCAGAAAATTGTGAAGTAAAGCTGGAGCTTCAGGAAGGAAAGTCACAAACCTTCAAAAGCAAAACCTATGGCCGTTATGTTCCCGAACGAAAGGATGATTTTGCCTGGGAGAATGACAAAATAGCCTTCAGAATGTATGGCAAAGCATTGGAACTTTTCCCTGCAGAGATGGCTTACGGTATGGATGTCTGGGTAAAACGGACCGACAGGCTTATCCTGAATGAACGTTACAAGCGAGGTGAATACCACACTGACTATGGGGACGGAATGGATTATTACCAGGTGGGTTTAACTTTAGGCGCCGGAGATATTGCACCCTGCGTGAAAGATTCCATTTACTTTTCGAAGAATTACCGAAGATGGCGGGTTTTGGATAATGGACCGTTGCGCACCACCTTTGAACTGGAATACGACGAATGGAATGTAAATGGGGCACAAGTAACTGCCACAAAAAGAATCTCTTTGGATGCCGCCTCTCAGCTTAGCAGGGTGGAGGCCAGATTCATTTACGCCGAAAAACCAATCTTGCCTGTAGGGATCGGGCTTGCCAAACGGAAACAACCAGGCACCATGCTTTTGGATGAACAACAGGGCATTATGGCCTATTGGGAGCCACAGCACGGCGAAGATGGCATAACCGGTGTGGGCTCAATCCTGTGCAATCCGGTTACGAATATTAAAGTTACAGAACAGCAGCTCCTTGCATTTACCTCTTCAGTAAATAGTGTACCGGTGATTTATTATACGGGTGCATGTTGGAATAAGGGCAATAAGATCACCTCTTCCAAAGGGTGGTTTGACTATCTGCAAGGGTTTAAGAATTGTCTTTCCAGTCCGGTAAAAATAGTCGTTCGGTGAACATGATTTTAGCTATGATTATTAGATCAAATTAAAAACAGTTGTATAAATTTATTGCCATTAAAGTGCCTTCTTCAGCCCTTCCCACTTAACGACCCATTGCCCGTTATCCGGGAAGCCGGGAGCATTTTTGAGAGGCGCTCCATCCCAGCCTGCGGCCATCATGGCCACAGCATACAGTAAACCTCCGTTACCGGGGAAATACCAACCGTCATTGATTCCGTTCAGGGTGTAGGAATTCTTTTTTACCTCCTTGAGCAGTACCTCAACAGCCATATCCGGCAGACCGACGCGAGCCGCTGCCATTGCCGACCACGGGAAATCCCATCCCCAGGTGTCGGCCCAATTCCACTCTTTGCATATCTTTTCCACTGTTCGCTTAGCTGTCTGCTTATCCACTCCATCGGTAAAGGGGAGGAAGGCACATACCCCCAAAGGGTCGGGATGACCCTGATTATATTTGGTATAACTGTTTAGCCAACCGTTACAAAAAAGATATACACCTTCATTCTGAGGCAAAGGGGCCAGGTTTTGAAGCACCCTGTCCCATTTCGGATTCCTGGTCAATCCTGTCCGTTCGCGCCACTCCTGAGCCTTGCCCAATGCCCAGCGCCAGTAGGCATTTTCAAACGCAGGATCATCCCCGATACCATTTTCATTAGCCGTGCAGAGTGGAGTAAGATGGTATTTGCCGTCATCTTTCAATACCGGAAAATCAGCCATATATTCAGCTGTTTCAAACACGATATCTGCCCATTTTTTAAGGGTTGTCTGATCTGATTTTTGCCGGAACTCCATCTCGGCAAAAAATATCGGATGCGGCTGTTGCCAGTGAAGCAAATAGGTTGGATCCCAGGGAGCTGTCCGACCTTCGGGTCCCACCTGTTTACCCCATTTAGCTCCCGTATAGCCAAATTGTTTTGCCAGCTTACGTGCTGTTGGCAGGAAGGTCTGATAACATTCGAGAGCCTTGGAGGCCATCTCCCATCGGTCCCATAATCCATAATGAGCCAGATGCCACCATACCATTTCCATGTGAAACTGAGCACTCCAGTCATCCACCCCCATCAGTGACCACTCGGAAGGTGGCCAGCTTCCCGCGGACTGCGTTCTCATCAGATATTGCGAGAGGATAATGCGCCTTTCCAGCTCTTTCCATCGCGGGTCCTTACTTGCTGACAGATCTATTGCACCTCCGCTCATCCAGTATTTAGTCCAGAAAGCTTCACAGGATTTCATGGATTGCTCAACCCCCGATAACTTTTCGATTTTCTTCGTTCCAAAAGCGCAAGAAAACTCAAGAATCGTTGTGCCGGAAGCGGGTGTTAATCTGAAAGTTTGCTTGCCAGGACTTTTGTTGAATGTCGCTTTCGGATCAGACCACAGCCATGAAATATGACAGAGTGTTTGGTCCAGATTTCGGATAAAGTCTGTGCGATTTTTTTGATGGCTAAATTCAATGGTATCGTGTTCGTTTTTACCCGGTTCTCCACGTCTCCGTTGCACTTCAGGGTACGGGAAATCGAGCTCAACAGCAAGGTCTCCCATTGCCAGGAGCTCCGACTCAATCCGGGTGATCACCATATCCTGTTCAGGGTGGACCAGTGTGGTTACTTTAACCTGTTTCCCGTTTAACCAGAATTCTGCTGTTTGAACTCCCCTCCAAAGATCAAGTGTCCTGTGCGATTTTGTGATTTGGGTACTATCCGGAACCGTTCCGGTACGATCGACAAATCGCAGGTTTCCCAAATTGTACCGATGAGGATTCTGAAACATCCAGTTGCTCACCTCCGGTTTGGCTGAGGCATGTTTCATCAGCCCTACCAGTTTTCCGGTTTCGACGGTTCCTGTCCCGGGGACATCTGCCATAGAGGCACCTTCAGGAAGGGGAAAGCTGTGCCATGCCCAGTTGGCCATGGTATTTCCACCAAAAGTCTGAAGTCCGGTCCCATCGACGCTGAAGCAAAATTCGCCATTCCCCAGAGCAAGGATCTGATTAATAGCTGACGTCCGGATGTTATGCCTGGTTACCAGTGATTTCCGATCAATGGGGGCTGCCATTGCCGAACAGGTGATAATCAGGGTCAGAAAAAAACAGATTATTATTTTCATGGTTTGTAGTGTTATACTGCAGCAATTTAGAAAAATAGTATGGTTTACTGCCGGGTCCCGTGGTTTGTAACCGCGCACAGATAAACTCAACAGCGAATGCAATTCGCTTGACCCGATCACAACCGCAATTTAGAAATCACCACACCCGATTTTCAAGGTTTTTATCTCAAACGGCCTAAATTCCAGATGAAACAAGGTGTGATTATTGCTTCTCTGAATATTAATTTGTTTGGTTACTTTCCCATCAAGTTCAGTTAATTCAATTCTAAGAGGTTTATAATTTAAGGTAATATCACTTTTTGTTGCACCATCACTGGCATTAAATAATCTAACATATAAAGCTTTATCCTTCATAAATAGAGTCGGAAATTCAATATGTTTATCCGAAGCATTTATCAATGAAAAGGGATTGTTCATAATCGTTGGATCGCAATTGATAATTCGGGTAATCAGAGGTTCGTTCCATCCGGCATTGATGGAACTCAGGCCTACCTCGTTCCATTTTCCCGAATGGGGGACTACCGCATAATTAAATTCGGATAGAGGATTCATCGGATAAAATGCTTCCCATAAACCATAGCCACTCCAGGCCATCGTTAAAGCAAGGGGATATTCCTTACCATGAGAATAGCTTGTAGTCCGGTCACTGAATATCGCCATTCCTTCGTTGGAGATCGAATCGTAAACATCGACCCAGTCGAGGATGATGTTATGTTTGATATCGCTCCAGCTATTAAAAAAGGTGTTATCCAGCTGACTTCTGCAAACATCGTAGGGAGCATTTTTATAAAGCACCTGATTTTTCACGTTGGAGGGGAAAAATGCCTGAAGTTTCCAGCGGGAATCGTAACAGGGCTTGCGATGGTCGCCCCTTGAAGGGCGTTTACCCTCCCATGGCTCACCGATCAGGACATCCTTATCAAAAAAGAATTTAGTCTTAAAATCGATCTGCTTCTCCCCTTTTGCAACGGTTATCACGGTTTCAAAATCATAACGTCCGATTTTTCCCTTTAGAAGGGTTTTTACCCGCAATGGTCCGTTTTCAAGAATATTTACCGTTACCGCTGAATCTTTACTGCTTAACCAACGATGCTCATTGGAAAAATAACCTCTGAATTCATTAAACGAACGGTCATTGAACTGGTCGACAAATTCTTTGTTTATGGATTTATCGACTAAGCTGCTGACACAACCACCATTGGATGTATTGATAATCAATTTATATAGATCGGTTTCGATCGTGTATTCATTGTTTGATGTTTTACGTATTCCGCACCCTTGCGTATCCTTCGCCCTTAAAGACCCCGATATTCCCTTTATTTTAAAAAAATCGTAACCAAGTGCTGGGATTTTCGCGTTAAAAATAACCTTTGCGCCATTAATACTACCATCGCCATACCAGCTTAGCGGAATCAATTGACTTGTGAGCACAAGCCCGCTTCTGTCAGAGACTTCACATTGCCTTACCCCAGGATCAAAAGCGGTGATTAACTCTATATTTTCAGATCGTTCAAAACCGGATGAATTTAAAACACAAACCGTTTGATTTCCGGCACCATTAAGTTTATCCGTCTGGAATTTACCGGTTATTGCGCTCACCGCCTGGTCGGTAATTTCGGAGGTAATTTGATCTGTAATCCCTGTTTTCAGCGTTGCAAAGGATGCCCAATGATCTGAACCGTTGTCGGCAACCGGACAAATCCATGCGTCGTGATGCTGTGCCATCAGCAACTGCTCCCAGGCATAATCGAGCTTTTTATCCGCTACGTCGTAACGGGACAAAACCGAAGCCAGGGATGAAATTTTCTCACTCTGCAGGATCTGTTTTTCGGATTTATGTACTTTTTTAGCGATTGAGTTCATAACCCCGGATCCCCACATGAGGTTTACCTGAATATCCTCCTGCGACAGGTTCCAGTATTCTGTCGGTTCGGGTGCTATATTTTTAAAGTATTCGCGCCAGGTAATTAATTGCGGATAATTCTGCCCGGTATTTGATTTTTTATTCCACCAGTAATGGTCAAATTGATTTTGAACGGGCCACTTCTTCACCCCCGGATCGATATAAACATAAACACCGGTCGAGTCAACTGCCGGATGTGCCGGCCATCCCAAATCCTGATACTGATTTCCCACGGGATATTTAATGCCGTTATTCTGACATTTTCGCACAAAATCCTCCGATATTGAGCAGCTTTCAGTTTCCCAGGCATCCGGATTGAGGTTTTCGCACCCATATCTGGGAACCGATGGTATGGAAGTACCATCCGGACCTTTCCAGAAAATAGTACTCTTATTGATTCCCCGGGTATATCCGCCGAACGCAGTGGCCGGATCTTTCAGTACTGCATGGGTGAAGCCCAGTGAATTTAATATTTGAGGCAACGAACTGGTCCAGCATGGTTCCTGAACGGCATAGGTACGGACCGGATAGTCCGGAAATGATTTATGCAGCTCCTCCAATCCCAGAACCAGTTGCCGGATATTGCTTTCGCCACTGATATTCCAGCAGTAGGGCTGCATATATCCAGGAGAGACTATTTCAACCCTCGAATTTACTGTTGAATCGCTGAGAAATTGTTTTAATTTCAAAAATATCTCAGGATCACTGTTTTTAAGGTAGCCCCACGAAACGGGCTCGATATCGAGTGAGATTTTCCATGAGGGATAACGCTCCAATCCGTTTACAATATCGCGCCAGCTCCCGGCAGGCATGTGCCCAACCTTTCCTCCATGGTATCCATCAACATAATAAGGGATATATTTTGTCGTATCCGGTTTGATCTGACCGTGAATAACCGCATTGAAACAGAATATTAAAACTAAAAGGAAGATGTAATGACAATTTATTTTCATCTGTTTATTATTTGTTTTTCAGACTTAAAGGCAAATAAAGGAATAATTAATGGCAGAAGGTGTTGGATAAAAAAGATAAGCTAAATCCGATTTTAAATATAGTTAATATGTTCGTAATCTCACGGATCACTGAATTAGCTGAAGCGGGATGGCTGATTTTGGAATCGAAACACCATTAATTACAAAAACAGTGATAAATTACAAGTCACTTATCAGCTAAACTTCATACCTTTACAAGCAGTAAAAGGGGAATAAAAGATCAATGTTAATTATGCAAGCTTTATTAAGTCAAAAATTTCAATGGTTCATAAGACTGGCGAAAAGCCGGTTCAGCCTGATGTTTATCTTTTTCTCCTTTTTACTCGACGCCTGTGTTTTCCCCTTTCCCACGACGGTCATATTCATAACGGTATCGTTGCTTTATCCGGAAAGGTCGTATATTAATGCGGTTTCCGCAACATTGGGAATGGCGACAGGTTCTGTTATTGGATATGCAATTGGCCATTATTCATGGCTGCTTCCTGACGGCAATTTCACTCAGTTGGCCCTCTACTTTTTTCATCACACACCAGGTTTCACCGACCAAAGCTATCATTACATTCAAGGTTTATTCGTTACCTGGGGATATAGCATTCTGCTTTTGTCAATCTTTCTCCCCATTCCCTATCAGTTTTACGCCATTTCAGCAGGTATTTTTGACTTTAATATTTTCGCTTTTTTGTTTTCCACCCTCTTTTTTCAAGGTTTCCGTTTTTTCCTCTTTGGCTGGCTTATTATCCGATATGGTGAAGGGGTGAAACCAATTATCGAAAAGAATCTCAAGGTCATTTCGCTGATTTGTCTCGCGATTATTATAATCATGTTCATATTAAGCACATTATGATATTTTATTCCTTTTCCAGGGAATATTCATAAATCAATGGCTCTGTATACGCTATATGTTAAATTAACCATTATTTTTACACCTTGATTTTATAATATCATTAACCCAATAAAACTACATCAATGGCCAACAAACACAGTCTGACTACCAAAGAATACCTGGTACCTTTTGTTTTTATCACTTTCCTGTTTTTCCTCTGGGGCATTGCCCACGGAATGATTGATACGCTGGACAAACATTTTCAGCAAATCCTCCAACTCTCAAAATCGCAGTCAAGCCTTATTCAGTTTGCACTTTACGGGGCTTACTTCGGAATGGCGTTGCCTGCCGGATTTTTCATGCGCAAATACGGTTATAAAAAGGGGATCGTTTTTGGGCTGTCACTTTTTTCAGCAGGAGCCTTCCTGATAGCCGCAACCACTTCGTTTGAATCATTCTGGATCTTTCTTTCCTGTCTTTTTATCCTCGGATGTGGGTTGACAACCCTCGAAACTGCTGCCAATCCCTATACAACAAAACTGGGAACCAAGGAATCAGCGGCACAACGAATAAATTTCTCTCAGTCGTTTAATGGTCTGGCGTGGGTTATTGGTCCGCTTATCGGATTATATATTTACGGCAACCAGGGTGCTGCTCCGGGAGAGAAACTCTCCTCCATGATTCTCCCCTTTGCATCGATCGGGCTGGTCGTATTTATCGTAGCACTGATATTTCTCCGTCTTCCACTCCCTGAGATATCGGAAGAAGAGGTTGGTGTTGCTCATGGAATTGCAGTAGATGGTGTAGAAGACAAACCAACTTTTCACAAGCCGCTAAAAAAACAATCCCATTTTGTAATGGGTGTGGGTGCACAATTCTGTTATGTTGCAGCACAAACGGGTATTTTCAGTTACCTGATCAACTTTGTCACCGATGAAAGTCAATCACCGCGCTTTGATGTCGCAAACGGACCCTATTTCCTCTCGATAGGTTTTGCCCTCTTCATGATCGGCCGGATGTCGGGTAGTTACATTATGAGTTTCTACAAACCGGCCAGAATACTGGCGTTGTATTCTGGATTATGTATTCTGCTTCTTCCTGTTGTGAGCTTGAATCTGGGATGGCTTTCACTGATTTCGCTCTATGCTGTTTTCTTCTTTATGTCAATCATGTTCCCTACTATTTTTGCATTGGGAATAAAAGATCTGG
>CANJNY010000114.1 GCA_947475715.1 Prolixibacteraceae bacterium | reverse complement strand
GATCTCCTTTCTTATCGAAGGTGTGAACACCTGTTTTTTCTGATCGAAAGTTTCCCTGAATGTAGAGGTGATAAAGCTCGTGACATATAGTAAAATGCTGCCTTCCTATAGTATGATTGGAATTAACAAGCATAAAACGTTTAACGGAAGGACCCTCCGTAACTTTTACAGCCATCCCGGAAAAATCAGCATTCAGAGGAAGGAATAAAGTAAGGATATTATTTTTTAATAGAACACTCTTAAGCCGAATTGCTTCAGATGGATTAAGCCCATTCTGTTGACGAAAATCAGTTGCCTTTAATTCAAGATTTAAATCAAGATTATCCATTGATCAACGCTGTTGACATGTTTAAATAATTTGTGATGATTTTCTTGAATTTACTTATTTGCTGCATATCAGCAGCATTTAGTTCGTCTGCACGAAATGCAAAGGAGGAATTAACAAGCTGCTTCTCCGGATTCTCCTCATAGAGTTCGTATTCATCAACGTTGAATAGAATTGCCAATTTTTCAACGACCGATTCAGGAATAGTGCGGGCGTCATTTTCATATTGGTTGACTGCCGCAGGAGTAATGTTAAGATATTCGGCAAGAAATGCCTGAGTATAACCAAACTTATTCCTTAGTTCTCTGATATTTTTGCTAATGAAGTTGCTGGATTCCATATTAATGTAGTTTTGCTTGCGGATGGTTTATCTGTTATAAAAGTACACAAAAGTAATACAATTGTTTATTTTATTAACAAATATTTGGAAAGAATATTCATCTTTCATGTTTGGCATATATAATTGCACTTCAGACCAACCTTATCCTCCCTGTCAACAACTCCTGCATCATCCCCTGTTTGATCTTTTTGTACTTCTCCAGCTTCTTCTCCAACACCTCTATCTCTGCATCCATATCGGCAAGGATTTGGGCAATGCAGGTTTGATCAGGGAGTGGAGGCAATGAGATTTGGTAATTTATTATTGATTTTAATGATACTCTCTTTTGTCCTGCTGTTCCAATCATTTCTGATTCAAGATGTTTGCGAAATTTTTGATTTTGAGTATGATAAAAAATAAACCTTGGAATAGAATAATCATTCGCGCTTAATACATGAAATTCAGTACTTCCAAAGCCGTAATCAGTTTTCAAAGTATCTAAGCAAGCCCCTTTCCCATTTTCAAAACATGGGGTGATTTTCGCAACCAAGACATCATTTTTTTTAAAGAAAGTAAGTCCTTTTTTAATTCTTGAGTGCTGAATCATATTTTGATTTAATATTTTCCCTTCTCCAGACACATCTTCCATTCCTAAAAAAACAACCATATCATCTTTCTTTAGGATCGGTTTAATTACCTTTGGTTCAAATAAATCTCCCAATTTCTTCACTTCCCATTTGTCTGAGTTATGATTTTTTTGATTTTGTGATTTCCCTGATTTTGTGCCATCGCCCAAATCAGCGTCATCCTGTAAATCATATAAATCAGGGTTCAGACATTTTTGCATAGCCCCTTGCTTGATTGCCCGTTTTTTGGCAATCAATTTTTCGAGTTGGGTAATCAGCGCATCGGCATCGTTTAAGGCAGTGGCAATGGCGGTTTGCTCGGCGAGGGTTGGGGGAAAAGGAATAAAAAATTTTCTAATTCTTGTTAATGCTAATTTTGGTTGGGCTCCTAATGTCTTTTCAGCTTCTATTTTATTTTGAATCAACCAAGACATCAATACGAAGAGCAAGTATTCCTTATCACATTTAATATTAGTTAGACGGTCAGCATTTTCGGTTAAATTTGAACCATTTAATAACATAGGAATTTTTCCAACAACACCTAGAGTACCTGCCACAGAAATAAAAATATCATCAATATATATTCGGTAATTCTTAATTGAAGGAAAGACTTCATTAGGAACATACATGATTTCTGACAATGATACTCCACCTTGAAACATATCTGCAACTCTTATGTAAGGATGATCTGTTTCAGTTTTAACAAGACTTTTGCCCAAAGGCAATCTCTTGCCACTTTTAACTTCTGATATTTCATCAATAGTATCAACATACCAATCATTAGGAATCACCCCCACCTCTGTTTTCTGAAACCCCTTCTTTATTTCTTTTATCTCTGCCATTGGAGTTTAGTTTAATTTATTCAGTATTTCATTTGTCAGGGAGTCCATGCGGGAGAAGGCAAACCATTTTTTGCCCAGGTCCTTGAGCGAAGCGCCAATGTGGTAGAGCTCCTTATCGTCAATCAGCAGAAACCGGTCGTGACTATCGGCCAGAAGCTTAATTTGAATGGCGGGGTATTGGGCGTTGTGCTTATTCAGGTCTAATTGCAATTGCGGGGTAAGCTTTTGAGTGTAAATGGTGGCTTCCACGCCTGCGTTTCGTTTTGTGAACAATGTCAGCACGGTCTCATCTACATAATTATCAATAAGACGAAGGGAGGCTTGGGCGCTCTTCACCAAACCGGTAACAAAAACCCAGGCATCGAATACCTGACCGTCAAAAAAGATCCCGGTGTCGGGCTGCGGATTTTTGCTTTCCAATGCCTTGAATATCTGTTCAAACTTTTGGTCTGCCTCCATTTGTCGGAGCTCAACTTTGTCTAACCGCTGAAATAGCGCCGCATTACTTTGCAGCACCTTACGCATTTCTACAAAGGCAGTCATTATTTGTATGCTCACTTTCACTGCCGTTTCGCTGCGCAAAACTGCCGAAAGCATTGCAACGCCCTGTTCGGTAAAAGCATAAGGATTTACAGTTGCATGTTTCAGATTTTCGAACCGGTCACAAATTGTGACCAGTTCACTCCGCTCAACTCCTGATAATTGAAATCTAAAAATGGAAGGAAACCGCTCAATATTGCGTTTAACAGCCTGGTTCAATACCTTAGTTTCAACCGAGTACATTTCGGCCAGATCACGATCGATCATCACCTGAACTCCACGGATGTTAAAAATCCGGTTTTCAACCTCTTTTTGACTAAACACTATTTCAATACAAATCCCATTTTAGTGAGGTGGGTATTCACTTTGGCTTCAAGATCAGCCACATTTTCAGTCATTCGTGGCATGGGTGTTTCATACCTTTCTGCCAATTCCTTAATACGTTGTGTGAGACGGTGACTTATATTATCCATCTCAGTGCGGATTCGTTGATCCATGGCAGCCATCCATTTTTTTTCAACAACCAGGGTCTTAATCTCGGCAATGCTTAATTTTGGGTACTGGGCGATTACCTTCTTCTCAAGTTCGATTTTGGCTGTTTTTATTTTAAACTGTACTTCGGTTTCATCATCCATGAGTTTTTTATACTGTTGCAACATATTAGCCTCTTCCCCCAACCCCTTCTCCTTGAGGAGACGGGGAGTTGCAGCGTCGCGCTTAATTTCTTTGATGCGTTTATCCAAATACCCTTTGCTTATCTTGCCTTTATCATCTGTTACTTCGGCAAGCAAACCCTCTTCGCCGCTATGTTCTTCACGCAGTTCGTCCATGGTTGCGATCTGGTTTTCAGCCTGTGCTTCGAGATCGTTGAGCGCCTGCTGTTCTTTGGCAAAATATTCCTGAATATTTTGTTTCCCTCCTTGATATACCCTTTACTGGCATCAATCAAAAAGATATCCTTTCGTTGTTTGGCATCTTCCTTATCAATCACGATCAAAGAGGCAGCTATGCCGGTCCCATAAAAGAGGTTGGCAGGTAACCCAATGATACCCTTAATGTATCCCTTCTGAATCAACTTTTTCCGGATATCGGACTCTGCATTACCACGGAACAAAACACCAAGTGGCAATACAATACATGCCTTACCATCCGATTTGAGTGATTTAATCAGATGAAGCAGAAAGGCAAAATCCCCATTCTTCTTCGGTGGGACAGCATCGTAACCATCAAAACGCTTGTAGATGTCATTTGTTGGATCGAGTCCGTTCATCCACGATTTATAGCTGAAGGGTGGATTGGCTACGGCATAATTGAATTGCTCCAGTTCGCCGGTTGTATCATTCGTAAACTCAGGGCTTGACAAGGTATTTCCCTGTCTGATATCTGAGGTCGGGTTCCCATGGAGCCACATGTTCATCACCGCCAAGGCACGTGTTGCATTATCGTTCTCCTGACCATAAATGGAGATCCCAAATGGAGCCTCATCTGCTGCCTTCAGCAACAGTGATCCCGAACCGCAGGTCGGATCATAAATCGTCTCACTCGGACTTTTAGAATTGTTCACGCCGATCACCTTTGCCATGATCCGTGAAACCTCAGCCGGGGTATAGAACTGTCCCTTACTTTTACCACTCTCAGTGGCAAAGTGCCTCATGAGATATTCGTAGGCATCTCCAAGAATATCATCCCCTTCCGCCTGGTTACCGCTGAAATCAAGCTCCGGTTTTTCAAAGATTTCAATCAGGTTACTCAGCCGGTCAACCTTATCTTTCCCCTTGCCCAGCTTCTCATCATCGTTAAAATCGGCAACTGTTATAATGCCTGTCAGGTCATTGGCTTTAGCAAGTTCCCCGATAATCTTGTTAATCCGGTCACCAATATCAGCCTTCCCTTTGAGCTTGACCATGTCGGCAAAACTTCCCCCTTCAGGAATGTCAACCAGCTTCCCGCCTTTGTCCGACACATATTTCATAAACAACAAAACCAGCACATAATCTTTGTATTGGCTTGCATCCATGCTGCCTCTCAGCTCGTCGCATCCTGCCCAGAGAGAGCTGTATAATTCTGATTTCTTAACTGCCATTGTGGGGGTTTACTTTGAGATTATTTATTTAGGTTTCGAAAAGTAAAGATACTCAAAGAATCAAATAATATCTCACCAAAGATTTAGGTGAAACAAGAAAATTGTCTGCCGAAATGACCTGATAGCGTTAGTATTTTGCTAAATGCAAACCGTAATTTAGTATTTCCTCAATGGAAAAGAGCATCTCTCTTATGTTTTGGCTAATATGCAATACCGAAACGGCAAAAAGCAATATGTTTTTGGACAATTTCATATCCGAAAAGGTAATCTACGATATGTTTTTGGTCATTTGTTAAAGAGAAAATACCATTGACAATAGGATTCAAGTCAAATGCTAACAAGAAATGCAAATATGCAGGATGTTTTAGGCCATTTGTTAAACGGGTGCGGGGCCCGTGGTTTATAACCGCGCAGAAAAATATAAATAAATTAAATTATTTTTTGTATATTTAGTTGTTTGTAATTTAATCCTTAAATACTTAATCATGGACTTAAAAGCTAAAACTTTTTGGGAAATGGAAAAAGAGTCCATTTCTTATTTGCACAAGAATGAAAATTGGTGGGCCAAATGGGCAATCCTTGCCACGACAATTAACAAACTTGAAGCCAGCGAAAATGAGCTGGATACCTCCTTTAAGGTTCAGGACGCCAGCAATCCCGGCGGACAGGTGGCCAGGAAGAACGAATTAATTGATACATTCTATCACAGAACCTACCGCCTGGGACGAAAACTCCTTCTCTTTGCTAAGGTAACGGGTAATCAAGCGCTTATAAACGATGTCTCATTTCATGAATCATCACTCCATAAGCTCACAGAAAAAGAGGCGATGATAAAATGTCACAGCGTGTTACAACTTGCGAACAAATACCTCGACCAAACAGCAGAGTATGGTATTACTTCCGCTGAGCTTAACGCTTTAACTTCAGATCTCTCTGAACTGGAAGCCCTGCAGCCTTCGATCGGAATGATCACCAATGACCGGAAAAGTGCCGTACGGTCTGTCAAGGTACTCATTAAAGAGGGGAGCTTTATCCTTGATATGCTGGATGATGGTCTCGAAGGAATTATTGAAGATGACAATTTCCTTGAGGGGTGGTTTGCAATCCGGAAGATTAAGGGGAGACCAATATACCACAAAGTTACTCCCCCGACCATGGTAAATTAATAAGAGAAGTGAGTGTCGGACTTGTACTTAACCTGAAAAAGTCCGGCGCACACCTTTCAAACTTCTACTAATACTAACTTAAAATTTACGCGGCACTCTTAATCCGAGTGATGATCATTGGATAAGTTTTAAACCTCTGGATTATTGGGTTCACTAGTACTTCCTGCTGTTGGCGGTCGGTACACCAATTCCATAGTCGAGAAGTCGCCAGAGAAACGCGCGATAGTAAGCCGGAGCTTCTCTTCCTCACTTAACAGTTCATATTCTTCCTTCGGTGTAAGTTCTTTTTTCTTTGCCACAATTATAGGTGTTAAAATTCACTGTTGAAGATACAAAATATCATCCAATAATGCAATTATTTAGCTTTTAAAACCCACCTATTCGATTGCTTTCTGCTAAGAAGTAACTTGCTACATTAATATTCGCATTCGTGCCAATCCATGCCTCAGCAAGTCCAATCTAAAAAACTTTATAGCCTTACGATTGTAGTACTATATAAAATGATTAATAATACTGCTTAATTCAAATCCCCATGATAATACCCGAACGTCTTCCCCTTAAGAATAAAAATTATCTGAGATTCATAAATTTATACCGTTGTTGCCTCATCATCTTCCCGCTCCTGTTTGCCTCCTGTTCAACCTTCAGCCAAAATAATCCCGCGACCGAAATAAAGATCGGAAGCACAATACCTTCCTTCACCCTTTTGGATCAAAATGGCCAGACCTTTGATATTCAATCAGTTTTAGGGAAAAAGAACCTCGTGATCTATTTTTATCCCAAGGATGACACTCCGGGCTGCACCAAAGAAGCCTGCTCGTTTCGTGATCAGTTCGAAGTTTTCGGGGAAGCTGATGCGGTGATTATAGGGATCAGCGGACAATCGGTTGAGAGCCACAGGAAATTTGCAGAAAAACACAGGCTCCGTTTCACGCTTCTTAGCGATGAGGGGAATACGATCCGAAAATTATTTGGCGTACCCACAAATTTTCTGGGTCTACTGCCGGGACGTGTAACGTATGTTGCAGACAAGACGGGCAAAGTAATCTCCGTTTTCAATTCACAGCTGCAATCCTCAAAGCATGTTGATGAAGCAATCCGTATACTCAAAGGAGCAAAGTGAATTTCAAAAATAATTTGCACAAGAACGAATTAATTGATACATTCTATCACAGAACCTACCGCCTGGGACGAAAACTCCTTCTCTTTGCTAAGGTTACGGGTAACCAAGCGGTTCTCAATGATGTCTCATTCAGTGAATCATCACTCCATAAACTCTCAGAAAAGGAGTCGTTGATAAAATGCCACAGTGTTTTGCAACTGGGGAATAAATACCTCGACCAAACAGCAGAGTATGGTATTACTTCCGGTGAGCTTAACGCTTTAACTTCAGATCTCTCTGAACTGGAAGCCCTGCAGCCTTCGACCGGAATGATCACCAATGAACGAAAAAGCGCTGTAGGGTCTGTCAAGGTACTCATTAAAGAGGGGAGCTTTATTCTTGATATGCTGGATGATGGTCTCGAAGGAATTATTGAGGATGACAATTTCCTCTGGAAGCTAAAACTCGGTGGTGAAATACCGATTTAATAAAAGGGGGAACTATGGTGTTCTCGTTATGCAGAAATTTTTGACCATCAGGGATCAAATTTGAAAAGGCGTTTAACTCTCCAGGCTTGATATTTCCCTGGCTCAGGATCATGATAAGTTCTGCGTTGTCGATTTGCCAGGGAATATCAATCCGATTTGGCTCAAAAATCTAATATTAAAAGCGTTAAACCAGATTTCCCGCCTTAAAACCACTTATATTCATGACGATTATTTTAATGAGTTCCTGAAAATAATAATATCTCCAATTGCCCCTTAGTAGTTTTCTAAAATAAGGGAGATAGGGTACATTAATATAAAGATAGGGTATCATTTAATTTGATATGAAAAAGTATAAAGAATTGTTTTTCATGAAATAATAAATACATTTGAGAAAAATACACCTTAAAACCAACGTCGAGCTCTCTGAAAACCTGGATGCATTATAATGCGTTAGCTGATATAAAATTTCCGATTATAAAATATCCGTGAATTTACATCAAACTTTAAACTAAGAACCTGCCTTGAGATTATGAAAAAGTATATTAACAACTCAATTGAACCACTTATTCAAAAAAATGATTTCGGATTTAAGGACCGTCGACATTTTTTAAAAACATTTGGGACTACAGCAGCCGGTGTTATGATCGCACCAGCTCTGGTCTCATCTGGTCATGATTTAAATGCTGAGCCACAGAGGCGTTATCCCGATCCGGATATTATAATTATTGACAAACGATTTGAAAAATATTGCCAGTTTAATGCTGCTATAGAGCATCTTTGGACTGGTGCACGTTGGGCAGAGGGGCCGGTATGGTTCGGCGACGGCAAATTTTTACTCTTCAGTGATATCCCAAACAACGCTATTCTCAGATGGACCGAAGAAACAGGCGAAGTAAGTAAGTTCCGGGTTCCTTCAAATAATTCAAATGGAAATACCAGAGATCGTCAAGGACGATTGATCACATGCGAACACGATACACGACGCGTTACACGAACCGAACCTGATGGCTCAATTACTGTGTTGATTGATAAGTACCAAAACAAACGATTGAATGGACCCAACGATGTCGTCGTGCACTCTAATGGAACTATATGGTTCACTGATCCGGGTTATGGAATTCTTTCAAATTATGAAGGGCACATAGATCAATTTGAATTGCCAACTAATGTTTATAGGTTCGATCCATCAACTGGTGAAACAACGGTATTAACCGATGAATTCATTCGTCCTAATGGACTCTGTTTTTCTCCTGACGAGAAACTTCTTTACATTGTCGAGACAGGTCAACCCGCAGATAAGCCACATCCAATCAGAGTGTTTGATGTGCTAAAAGGACGAGAACTGTCAAACAGCAGACTATTTTGTGATATGGGTAAAGGCTGGTCAGATGGAATCCGCTGCGACATTGACGGCAACGTTTGGGCTGCCGCTGGGGGGGGTGGTGCAGGTTATGACGGTGTGCATGTCTTTGCCCCTGACGGAAAATTAATTGGCAAAATCTGTTTACCAGGCGTTTGTGCGAATCTATGTTTTGGTGGGGCAAAACATAATCGATTATTTATGACTACTAGCCAATCACTCTACTCACTCTATGTTAACACACAGGGAGCTCAAAGACCTTAAAAGTGAAAAAATCTTTAATTGACTTATTAGATAAATATCTTTGGAAAATAATCAAAAAACAAACAATGAAATTTTAATAAAAAATAAAAATTCCGAAATTATTACGAAGTATTTGATGGAATTACAGCCGTATTATGAACTAATTTTTCAGCATACAAAAAGTATACAACAAAATACATAAAACGAACTGTACTTGAAACAAATTCTTGAAACAGAACCAACATTTTTGCAAGAAATGAATAAAATAGTTCTGCAATTTGAATTAGAAAACAATAGTGAAATTCGAGAATTTGAATTTTTTATAGTGGTTTCAAATATTTTATTACTATTTATGTTACTTTTTTTAATGTTAAAAGTTATAAGACCTATTAAATTCAAGTCATAAATTCAACTTTTAAATTTCGAGGTAAAAAAAGTTCAAAACAGGAAGTAAATTTTATAATTCCCTGCTATGTTTCCAGTATGTTCGATTTGACCTGGAACTTAAGTCCAACGTAATAGAGTTCTACAATCCCGACACGCGGGATGGCAGCTCCGCAGCCTGTTTATAGGAACGTGGTTGCGATACCTTTATAGCTTTGCTTATTGCAAAATCGCTAAAGCGACGTAGTTAAGACCTCTTAATAGGTCATCATTTAAACCGGACAATAGTGATTGTTTAACTAAAAAGGTACTTCACAAGGTGAATTATGTATTTATTTGAATAAAAAAATTAATTTTGGCTCTATTTCTGCAACTATATTGCTGCAACTAACGTGAAAACCTGAAGAACGAACTCATAAAAATCTAAAAAGATCAGAATACAGATAAGCTATGCTTGAACTAAAAAACCTCACTAAAACTTACGGGCATCAAAATGTGGTAAGAGATGTAAGCCTGGTAATCGGGAAAGGTGAATTCTTTTGCCTGCTGGGTCCAAGTGGATGCGGAAAAACCACCATACTGCGCATGATTGCCGGATTTGAAAAGGTTTCGGCCGGAAATATTCTCCTTGACGGAGTTGATATAACAGAACGCGCCCCTTACCAACGTGATGTAAATACTGTTTTTCAGAACTATGCACTTTTCCCGAATTTCGATGTTTACGACAACATCGCTTATAGTCTTATGATCAAGAAAAGGGCGGCGGAAGAGATTGCAGAGCGGGTTGAGAAAGTTGTGAAACTTGCAGGTTTAACGGGATTTGAAAAAAGGATGCCGGGCCAGCTTTCGGGAGGACAGCAGCAAAGAGTTGCCCTTGCCCGTGCACTTATCAACGAACCACGCATTCTTTTACTTGACGAGCCATTAAGCGCTCTGGATAAGAAAATTGCGGAACAGACCCGAATGGAGCTGGCAGAACTACAGCGAAAAGTCGGGATAACCTTTGTGTTTGTCACACACAATCAGGTTGAAGCCTTGGCACTTGCTGACCGCATTGCCGTGATGAACAACGGAATAATTGAACAGTGTGATCAACCCCGTGAAATATATGAACATCCCCGGTCTCATTTTGTGGCCGATTTTATCGGAAGTATGAATGTTTTGAAAGGGATCATAACGGAAAGTAACCCTTTGATTACCCATGTTGAGCTTGAAGATGTGGGAATGATAAGACTTTCTAAATCAGATAATCAGGAAACCGGGAAACCGGTTATTTTTTGCATCAGGCCCGAGAGAATGAAAGTAAGCCTGATTGAACCTAAGGAGTATGAGAATAGTCTGAAAGGGGTGATCAGGTCAAAAGTTTATCTGGGAGATGTCACGCATTATCAGGTCGAACTGCACGGAGGGAAACTGATTAAGGTGATTGCGCAAAATTACCTGCTGCAATTATCCAATGAGTTTTATGAGTTAGGTGAGGAAGTTTTTATAAACTGGAGTCAAACATCAGGAGAGCTTATTAATGCGTAAATTATTTAAGATTAAAGAATTTCATCTGCTGCTGTTTCCACCGGCATTCTGGCTGCTCCTCTTTTTTATTGTCCCGTTAATCATCGTTCTTATCTATAGTGTAAGTTTCAGAGAGTTATATGGAGGTGTCAAAACAGGATTCACCCTTGAGCATTACAAAGAGATTGGCAGTGAGATGTATCTCAAAATATTTTTGAGATCTATAGGTTATGCAACAATAACGACCTTAATTACCCTGCTGATTGCATTTCCTGTTTCCTATTTTATGGCATTTGCCTCCAACCGGACCAAGACAATCCTGATGCTTCTGATTATAATTCCGTTTTGGACAAGTTTTCTCATCAGGATGTATGCCTTAATGACCATCATGGGTGAATCGGGCCTGGTGAATCAGCTGCTGATGACTACGGGAATTATCAAGGAACCACTCGCACTTTTTAATAATGCATTCAGCGTTTATACCGGATTTGTCTATTGGAACCTGCCATTTATGATTCTTCCTATTTTGTCATCGCTCGACCGCCTTGACACCTCACTACTTGAGGCTTCGCTTGACCTTGGAGCAACTAAAACGGAGACATTTTTTCGCATTACACTCCCTTATTCCATTCCTGGGCTTGTAGCCGGTGTTATTTTTGTGTTTGTCCCCACGATGGGTAATTTTATAATTCCGGAGTTCATGGGAGGCACTGATAATTATATGATAGGCAACCTGATAACATCTCAATATGTACATGCCCGCAACTGGCCATTTGGTTCAGCAATGTCGGTGGTTATGATCTTTTTTGTGATGATTTTTATTTCACTCTACCTCCGGTTTTATAATCCTTCAAAAAATAAGGGACTTTTAACTATCTGATTATGGCAGGCAACATTTCGCGTTCGAATGATCTCGGCATTGGGAAAGGTATCCTGCTGAAAATTATAACTTTTGGAAGTATCATTTTTCTGGTATCTCCACTGATCATCCTTATGATATTCTCGTTTAATTCTGGAAAAACGGTGACTCAATGGGAAGGATTTTCAATGCGCTGGTATACCAATATTTTTACCGATTATGATCTTTGGATGTCGGTTCGGAACTCTTTTTTGATTGCGATTGCAAGCACCGCACTTTCCACTATTCTTGGTACACTGGCAGCACTTGCAGTAGGGAAATATGCTTTCAAAGGGAGAGAACTGTTTCAGAATATCCTCTATATACCCGTTATCCTTCCTGAAATAATTTTCGGGATTTCGTTACTCGCGCTGTTTTTGCTGATTAAGTTGCCTCTGGGTTTTATTTCGGTAATTTGTGCCCATACCACGTTCAGCCTTTCATTTGTAACGTTAATTGTACTTGCAAAGCTGGCCAATGTTGACAAAAGGATTGAAGAGGCGAGCCTTGATCTGGGTGCTAACCGTTGGCAAACCTTCCGGTACGTTGTTTTTCCAAATCTGGCACCTGCTATTATTTCGGGAGCCTTATTTGCCTTCACACTCAGTATTGATGATTTTATTGTTACCTTTTTTACGGCAGGAGTCTCTTCTGCAACATTACCCCTTAAAATCTATTCATTGATCAAATTCGGTGTTTCCCCGGCCCTGAATGCAGTTTCTACGATCCTGATTATTTTTACGGTTGCGGCCTTGTCTGTTTCAAATGGAATACAAAAAGGTGTAAAAGTCAGCAAGTTCCTAAAGTATCCCCTTCTGGGTCTATTGGGTTTGATTTTAATCTATTTCACGGTCTCTTTTTTTGAAAAGGGGAAAATAAAGAACCTTAACATCTATAACTTTTCAAACTATCTCTCCCCAAAGGTAATCGCGGATTTCGAAAAAGAGTACGGCGTAAAAGTGTCGTTGAATTATTACAACGACAACGAAGAACTGTTGTCAAGGCTTCAAATGGGGGTAACAGGGTATGATCTGATTATCCCCTCTTCGTTTATCGTTGAGATAATGAGAAAAACCGGACTTATTCAACCTATAGATACCTCTAAAATTACGAACCTTCGTTATATTGACAAACGTTTTCGTAACCTCCCTTACGATCCTTCAGGCCGCTATTATATACCTTATGCCTATGGCTTTTCTGCAATCGTTTATAATAATCAGTTTATCACCGACTCTATTACTGGCTGGAATGACATGTACAATGAAAAATATCGTTCCAATATTCTGATGGTAGATGATATGCTGGAGGCATTTTTTGTTGGATACAAATGCCTAGGGTTTGTCAGGGATACCGATGAGGTTAAACTTGACAAGGTTACCGACCTGCTGATAAAGCAAAAACAATTAATCCTAAAATACGAAAATAATATGGCGGTGGAGTATATGGCCAGCGGAGATGTTTGGATCGCACAATCGTGGAATGGCTATATTGCAAAAATTCTTCGCAAGGGTCCCCAGTTTAAAATGGTCATACCCAAAGAGGGGGTCCTGCTTTTCGTCGATAATATGTGTATTCCTACCAATGCCCCTAACAAGGAAATAGCCGAGCAGTTTATAAACTTTCTGCTCAGACCCGCCAACAGTGCCAGTAACATTGAGACGATACTTTACGCAATGCCGAATCCGGATGCAGTTAAATTACTTGCGGACAGTCTGAAAAACAACCGCGTTATTTTCCCATCCGATCAGATGCTCAAAAATATGAATATCAGTAAAGACGAAGGGGAATTCAGCAAGAAGCTCGAAAAGGCGTGGACTAAAGTGAAAATAAAGTAATATCTTTTGCTTAAAGCAGTACCACTTTAAAATAGTAATGCCGATGAACAGTTCATCGAAAAAATAATGTTTTGAGCCCGTAACTTACCCGGGCTAATTGTCAAAAAACTTAATTATTAAACTCTTTAGCGCTGGAATATCTATTGGTTTAGCAATATAATCGGTGCATCCTGCTGCCAAAGCCTTTTCTCTTTCACCGGTTAAGGCGTAAGCGGTTTGTGCAATGATAACCACTTCCGGATTAAATTTTCTTATTTCCTGAGTTGCCTGATAACCGTTCATTACAGGCAGTTGAATATCCATAAGTACAAGGTCAATGTCTGGGTTATTGCGGCAAGTTTCAATGGCTTCAACTCCTGTAGTCACTTTTAAAATTTCTTTGCTGATCGGTTTAACAGAAATAGAAATTAACGCTTCGGATATCTCATCATCTTCAACAATTAATATTTTCAGCCGATTCTTCAGATTTACTTTATCCCTGTAAGAGGCCGTTACTTCCTCGAAACTTTTCACCAAAGGTTTAGTCTTAAAGGGAAGCGTGAAATAAAATACAGAGCCCTTCCCTACTTCGCTTTCTACCCAGATTCTTCCACCCAGCATTTCCACATAGGTTTTAGAAATCGTTAAACCTAATCCTGATCCCTGAAAGGCTCTTTTATCGTCGATATCAGCCTGAATAAATCGTTTAAAGATGGCTTCATGCCTCTTTTTTGGAATCCCTATACCGGTGTCTTTTACAAAAAACTGCAATTCCATTGGAGTAGAGACAAGGCGTGCATTGTCTCTAACTATTTCATAACCTAATACTATTGAACCTTTGTCTGTGAATTTTATTGCATTTTTCACAAGGTTAGTAAGTATGGCAAAGAGCTTTTCGCGATCGGTCTGAATGACAGAATCTTTTGAAGCCAGGGGGTTTTTTAAGTAAAGCTGTAATCCCTTTTGTGTAGCCTCGGATTTGAAAAAGGTATAAATATAATCCATCTGCTCGTTGATATTCGATTCCGAGATATTAACAGGCATCTGTCCGGCTTCTATTTTGGAGATATCGATAATATCGTTTATGATATTGAGCATTCGGGCGCCGCTTTGTTCAATTAAACTTATATATTCCTTTTGTTCATCACCCGAAAGGTTAGGTTCCTTTAATAGTTCGGAAAAACCCAGAATACCATTCATTGGCGTTCTGATTTCATGGCTCATATTGGACAGAAAAGCAGATTTAAGGCGATCACTTTCTTCAGCTTGTTGTCTGGCATTGATTAATTCTTGTTCCGTATTTTTTTGCTTTGTGATATCCAGATTGGTACCAATTATGCGCAACGCCTGTCCGGAATCGTCACGCTCAACACTGCCAAGAGCTCTGAGATGATGAATTGAACCATCGGGCCACACCACCCGAAATTCGATATTGTATTCTTTAACGCCACTTATTGCCATTTGAATGGAGCCCTCTGCTCTGGCCACATCATCGGGATGTAACGCTGATCTCCATACCTCATAGTTGCCACCGAAATCATTTTTGTCAATTCCGTAGAGGAAAAACATCTGATCGTCCCATACCAGTATGTTGTTGACAATATCATATTCCCATACCCCGATGCCGCTTGCGCGCGCGGCCATAGTTAAGCGGGTAGATAATGATTTCAGCTGATCCTCTGCATATTTTCTTTCGGTGATATCTGTGAATGTGCATACTACCTGATTAACTGTTCCATCGCTGTTTAATTGTGGGATGGCTCTTACCAAAAGCCAGACCCGGTCCCTGGTTTCAGGACGATAGACTCCCATAACCACATCATTTACCGCCTTTTTAGTTTCAATAGCTTGCGGAACGGGATGAGTATGACCGGGAAAGGGAGAGCCGTCTTCATGGATCACATTCCATTCCGGGCTGAAAGAACTTAGTCCCAGAAGTTGATCCTCACTCAGCCCAAGCAATTGAAGTGCTTCCGGATTATTCATTAATATTTCAGCCTTTGGTCCCTGAAGCAGTACTCCTGCCCCCATTTTATTTACAAGAAATGATAATCGATCCTTGCTTGATATAAGTTCTTGTTCCGTCAGCTTAATTTGGGTGATATCAGTCATTGTGATCAAACAATGTTCTCCATCTTCGTTAAGGATTCCATTAAGGTGGACATAAGATGGAAGATCACCATTTGATGACAGCATTATATCGCAGTTTTCACTGATTAGACTGGTAAATACCTTGTCCAGAAAAAGATTAAACAGTGGTTTTGTTTCGTCGGTTACATAAAATCCAAATAAGCAACCTTTTAGCTTTGATCGCTCTTTACCCAACATTTTTGCCCCGGTTAAATTGAGCTTAATAATTTCACTTTCCAAAGAAAGTGTAAAATAACCTACTGGAGCAAGATCGTATAAATCAGCGTATTTAGCAGCAGCAAGCTCGGCTTGTCCTACTGCCACCAGCAATTCCTGATTTTGTATTTCCAGCTCAATCCGACTTACTTCAAGCTCATGAATAAGCCCTAATATATCTGATTCAGAGTTTATTGAATCAAGTTTCGAGGGTCTTTCCCTTAAAAGCTCCTCTGCCTTCCGACGAAGAATTAATTTATTGCTCAATTTACCCCCCCCCCTATTTATCATAAATATTAGCATATTAATGACGAATAAACTGCAGTGATGTTAAAACAAATATAATGAACAAATTTCAAATTTGTATCAATCGATTAACCTTTTCATGGGAGCCATAAAAGAGTCATATATTTTGTGTATATTTAAGTGTTTATCATATAATTCTTAGGAAGACGACAAATTTTCAAAGGAGCGGTTTACCATCCGGAAAATTATGGGAAGACCACTATATCACTATTTTCCTTAATCATTTAAATTAAACCCCATGCCTGTAAAAAAATTACTTCAGTTTCTCGATGAGAATAATGTGAGATATATCACAATTCGTCATTCGAGTGCTTTTACTGCTCAGGAGATCGCAGCAAAGGCACACATTTCCGGAAAAGAGCTGGCAAAAACGGTAATGATTAAGATTCTGGGGAAGATGGCCATGGCTGTTCTGCCCGCTTCCTTTATTATCGATTTTGACAGTTTAAAGAAAATATTCGGAACCAATAATGTATTCCTGGCGACTGAACATGAATTCAAGAACCTCTTTCCGGATTGCGAGTTGGGAGCAATGCCACCCTTCGGAAATCTTTACGGTATGGAAGTTTATGTTGCCGAAACACTGGCTCAGGACAAGGAGATCTCCTTTAATGCAGGCTCTCACGTAGAACTGATAAAATTAAGTTACAAAGACTATGAACGCCTGGTAAAACCACGTATTTTCAAATTTTCATGGAAACCCGTTTCATTACCAGGCGACCCAGGCGAACGATGGCAGGAAGATTTATAATTCAAAATATAAATCGCTAATTGTTTACCCTACTTGTAGGCGATAACTGTATCGCCTGTCATAATTTTTGATCCACTCATTTTAAGAGGAGTTCCGGCAGGAAGTGCAACCACTAATGAGGCTTCACTTGCAGGTAACCTAAGTTTGATATTCCCCATCTCCCCTTTGGCGAGGTATTTTCGTGAGATAATATCAAACAAATCGACGTTTACCGGAGAGGAATAAGTTACGGTTTTAACCTGCTTATAGGGATTATAGTACAGATTTACCGGATATTTATTTTTAGCATAAAAGTCTGTGGCGTTACAGTCGAGTGCAAGAAGCCCCTCAACGT
>CANJNY010000113.1 GCA_947475715.1 Prolixibacteraceae bacterium | reverse complement strand
TCACCTCTTTAACCACATCTTTATAAACGGGGTTTTCTTGCATCTTGTCGCTTCTCCCCTGTGTATGCATTAGGATGTAAGGAAGATTTAAACCTGCAACCTTTGAAAACATCAAAGGATCAAAGGTGCCTCCTGAAATATCATTAATTATAAAGTCACCCGTTTGGTCATATACCCGCTGAACTACTTCAGAACGATAGGTATCAACAGAAAGATAGGCATGTGGAAATTGGCGCTTAATAATCCTTACCGCAGGCATTAACCGATCAAGCTCCTCCGCTGTGGAGATCTCCTTGGCCCCCGGACGTGTCGACATAGCCCCAACGTCTATAAATTGTCCGCCATCCTGAATAATTTGCGCTGCACGATTTAAAATTGTAAGGTCCGAAGTGTATGCACCTCCATCATAAAAAGAGTCCGGAGTGCAATTTAATATTCCCATAACTACCGGGGAACTTAAATCAATCAATTCTCCATTAAGATTAATTGAGCTCTTTTTCTTATAAAAGCTTTTATCGTTTTGAGTAAATAACATTTTTGGTTTTTTCAATTAGAAGTAACCTGAACCTGAATCAATATAAATAATTAATAATCAATAAAATATCCTCATTTTATCAGATCCTTTTCCGTATGATTAATTACAAAAATAAGAATAAATGTCACATCCATTCCCTAAATTTTAATACTTTTATGGCTCAATTAGGAATTATGAATAAAACCAATGAACAATTTGATCATGTTATCGCAATCTGCCGTGAGGTATTTGTGAACAAAATGAAAGATTATGGAACCGCCTGGCGAATTTTAAGGCCTACCTCGATGACCGATCAGATTTATATCAAAGCACAGAGAATCCGAAGTATAGAGGAGAAGGGTGTTGCAAAAATTGCGGAAGATGCCAGAGATGAATTTATCGGTATTATCAATTACTGTGCCATGGCGTTGATTCAGCTTGAATTGGGCCCTTCTGACGACGAGCTTCCTGCAGCGGTTACGGAACAAAAATATATGGAGAACCTTCTCAAGGCCAAACACCTGATGACAGAGAAAAATCATGATTACGGCGAAGCATGGCGGCAAATGCGGATCAGTTCCTACACAGACCTTATTTTAATGAAGCTTAAAAGAACCAAACAAATTGAAGATAATCAAGGAATTACGATCATTTCAGAGGGCATCGATGCCAACTATCTCGATATGATTAACTATGCGATCTTCGGGCTGATAAAACTTGAATTTTAACCTTATGAAGCAAAAAGGAGTAGTACTGGCCAGATGGATCGTAGGGATTTTATTTCTCTTTTCGGGTTTCGTAAAGGGTATCGATCCTGTTGGGTTAGAATATAAATTAAGTGAATATCTTGAAGCACTTCACCTGAAGATGTTTGAATTTCTTGTAACACCGGGAGGGTTTTTGCTCCCCTTTGCTGAATTTGCCATAGGAATTACCTTATTAACCGGTGTTTTGGTTAGGCTATCCACAAAGGTGGCAATGGGTTTTATGCTCATCTTCACACCCCTCACCCTCTACATCGCACTTATAGATCCGGTTACCGACTGCGGATGTTTTGGCGACGCGCTGGTGATCACAAACTGGGAGACTTTTTACAAAAATATTGTGCTGATCATCCTGGTTTTTATTCTTTTGATCAACAGAAAGAACCTTAGTTTTTTCACCTCTGCTGAATCCCGCAAAATCATTTTTTCACTTATTCTGGCTGGTTATGCCATAACCGTTCTTTGGTCTTATCGTCATGAACCGGTGCTTGATTTCAGACCCTATAAAGTTGGAGTTAATATTCCCCAAGGGATGACAATTCCCGAAGGTGCTCCCACTGATGTTTATCAGAATAGCTATTTATACCGCAACAGGATATCCAATGAGGTTAAAAAATTTGGTGATCATGATTTCCCCTGGCAGGATACGCTCCATTGGAAATTCGAGTCGATGGACCGCCCGCTACTACTGAAAAAAGGGTATCGCGCTCCAATCCACGATTTTTCTATTCAAACCAATGATCAGCAAAATATAACTTTGGACTACTTACAGGATTCAATCTTTACTTTTTTTGTCATAGCGTACGATTTGGAGAAATCATCCACCAACAAACAGCAAGAGCTCAATGCACTGGCTAACTGGGCGAAACAAAAAGGTTACCGGTTTATTGGGCTTACTTCAACTTCGGGTGAAGCATTAAAAAAATATCAAAATGAGCACCACCCTGCCTATGAAATATTTTTTACCGACCGGACGACCTTAAAAACAATCATCCGCTCGAATCCCGGTCTCATCCTGCTTCGCAAAGGGACTGTCTTGCGAAAATGGGCCAATGCTGATTTCCCGGAACCTGCAAAGGTTGCCGATTTTTTAGCATCTCAAATGAACAAAAAGTTAAATCATTGAATTGGTTAACTGCCTGGTTTCGGACTTTGCCATTAAGTTCTATCTTTGCAGTTCAAATGTACCGATTTAGCTTTTAATTCATAATTTTTTAAATTATCAGGGTAATGAGAAAGAAAATTGTAGCCGGAAACTGGAAATGTAACACCACAGTTAAAGAAGGTGTTGAACTGGCAAAAAGTGTAAATGAACTTGTTTTATCTCAAGGTGCTAAGGATGTGGTTGTCGTTTTAGGCACTCCGTTTACTCATCTTACCAGTGTTGCTGATGCCGTTGATGCCACACGCGTCAATGTAGCCTCACAAAATTGCGCCGCTGAGGCAAAAGGTGCTTTCACCGGAGAAGTTTCAGTTTCAATGGTTAAATCTACCGGAGCAACTTATGTAATCTTAGGCCACTCAGAAAGACGCGAATACTACCATGAAACCAGTGAAACGCTGAATAAAAAACTGGCCTTAACACTGGAACAGGAATTAACCCCGATCTATTGCTGTGGTGAAGCCTTATCAATACGCGAAGCTGGTACTCAAAATCAATTTGTTAAACAACAACTTGATGAGACCATTTTCCTGCTGCCTGCAGAACAACTGCTAAAAATAGTTATTGCTTATGAACCAATCTGGGCCATCGGAACCGGGGTGACAGCATCAACACAACAGGCACAAGATATGCTTGCATTTATCAGAGGGTTAATTGCTTCAAAATATTCAAGTGAGGTGGCAGAAGAAATTTCAATTCTTTACGGAGGCTCTTGCTCTCCAGCCAATGCAAATGAACTTTTCAGTCAACCGGATATCGATGGTGGATTAATCGGAGGGGCATCACTGAAAGCCGCAGATTTTCTGTCGATCATCAATGCATATTAAATTACTGATTGACAATACAATAAAAGGACAATACAGATTTTAGAGTGGATAGGAAGCCCTGTCCACTCTTTTTTTTTACAGGTTTATCAAATCTTGCTTCCGGTTTGCTAACTTTAACTACAAATATTTTCCTTAAGAATAATCGTCATGACCTTAGGCTTAAGATTAGCAATATTGTTTATCTTACTATTATTTACCCCATTATACGGTTCTTCACATAACCTTAGAGGCTCAGTGAAGGGTAAAGACGGTACTCCTATACCCTATGCTACGGTCTTTATTAAGGAGGTTTCATTAGGAACCATAACCAATGACGAAGGAAAATTCGAACTGGATCTCCCACCGGGCAGTTACACCGCCAACTTTAGAAGTTTAGGTTATCTGCCAAAGCTGGAGTCCGTAACTTTAACCAAAAAAGGAACCGAAATTGAGGTAGTTCTCGAACAACAAATCATTCAGATTAATCAAATTGATATCCAATCGGGCAGTGAAGATCCTGCGTATGGCATCATGCGAAAAGTTATCGGATTGTCGTACGTTCATCTTAATCAGGTAACCTCTTTCTCCGCAGATGTCTACATCAGGGGAACTATTAAGTTTGATAATATGCCCGGGCTGATCCGCAATCAGCTCAGAAAAAAGGGTATCGATATAAAATCAGGAGATATCCTGGTCAATGAAACAGTTAGCAGAATATCTTTTCATGCTCCGGATAAATATGAACAGAAAATCGTTTCCATAAATTCCAGTTTTCCCAAAGTTGTTGAATTTTCGGTTGACGATTATCTGGGAGCAAGCCTCTATCAGGACAATATAAATATCCTCTTTTCGCCTATTGGAAAGAATGCCTTTTCAAATTATAACTTCAGATACGAAGGTTTTCAACAGGAGGGGAAATACACGGTAAACAAAATAAAGGTTATTCCCAAACGCCATAGTAAACAACTATTTGCAGGTCATATTTATATCATTGAAGACTTATGGTGCCTGAGCAAGGCCGATTTAAACTTCGAAACACCCTTTGGGGAGGTTGATTTCCGTTTGGTCTTTGATGAAGTACTTCCCGGGGTATGGCTACCAGCAGGACATGATTACAATTTTGAAGGGGGGATGATGGGGGTCAAAGGAAGTGCAAAGTTCATCGCCTCGATTAAATACAATAATCTGATTCCAAATGATCAGGTGCTGGCAATGGCAGGAATTCAGCCCCAAAAATCGGATATGGCCGGTACTCCAAAAAGTCAACAGCCCCAAGCGGTAAAGGCACCTAAACCCCTGTCAGGGAATAAAAAAGAGCTGAAAATATCACATCTGCTCGAAAAAGAAAAACTAACCAACAGGGATATGTCTAAGCTGTCAAGACTCATGGCTGAGCAAGATAACGGACAAAAACCAGATTCCATGAAATCACTGGAAATTACAGATAAGGTTAAGGTATCCATCGAAAGGGAGGCTAATAACCGGGATAATAACTACTGGCTGCAGACACGCCCTATCCCACTCTCCATTGATGAAAAAAACAGTTTTGCCAAACGGGATTCGATCATTACAATTCAAAAAAAAACCACGCATGACTCCACATCGATAGTCACCCATAAACGTAACTACGGCATTTTGAATCCGTTGTTTTTTGGGATCAAACGCCCCATTATAGACTCAACCTGTAGTTTAAGATATGAGGGTTTGATTTCAACCAAAAGAATTAGCTTTAATGCAGTAGACGGTTGGAAAATTGCACAAAGCATTGACTTTTCTAAAAATTACAGCCCTGGAAACTCGTTGAAATTTACCCCCTTCGTAGCTTATGCGATCAACAGAAAGACCCTTCTGGCAACCGGATCGATAAACTACTCCTATACCCCGTTACGAAGAGGCTCTATGGAACTCTCCGGAGGGAAAAATACATTGGATTTTAATCCTCCGGCAGATGCAGTTCATCCATTTATTAATTCCATAGCTTCACTATTTTATAAGGAAAATTTGGGAAGATTTTATGAAAGCCGGTTTATCAATCTCTCTAACGGGATTGACCTTTTCAATGGTGTAGTTCTTAAAACCACGTTTAAATGGAGTGATAACAGACAATTACAAAATTCTACTGATTTTTCATTTTTCAAGAAAGAAGAAACTTATAAATCCAACCTTCCGACAAATCCTGAACTAAACAATAAATCAATTGAGAGTCAAATCAATACCACAGCTTCTTTAAAGCTTGAATTTACGCCACGCTATTATTATAAAATCAATAACGGAGTAAAAGTGATGACTTCTTCAGAATACCCAACGTTTTATATTGAGTATAAAAAAGGGATAAATACCCTGTTTTCAAGTGTAGCTGATTTTGATTACCTGGGAGCAGGCCTGCAATATGTAAAGGAATGGAGTCCTACTTCCAGTATCGCAGCAGCATTGGATGGTGGTTGGTACCCCAATAGCACGACCATTCACTTTTCAGATTTTGCACATGCATTAACTCAAACAAGTCCAATTCTGCTGAAAGAGTATCGCCATGCGTTCTTTTTGCCGGGATATTATTCATTAAGTACATCCGATAAATTTGTTAAGGCCCATCTTTCCATCAGGGCTCCCTACATTGCACTTAAATATTTACCCGGTTTAAGTAATACACTATGGCGCGAAATGGTATGGTGCAGTTACTATTCGTCACCGGTTACCTCAAATTATGTGGAGTTAGGCTATACGCTGCTGGAGGTGCTTTTATCGGCAAATATTGGAATATATGCCGGATTTGATGATGGGAAGTTCAGCACTATCGGAGTTAATCTGGCCTTTAGAATATCTTATTAAGTATAAAAAACTATGGAATATACAAAAACAAGCTGGAAAATAGATCCCGATTCGGAGATCAACCGTGAAATATTAGTTGCAGAATTGGGAAATGCCGGCTATGAAAGCTTTACCGAAACAGCAGATCTTTTAGAGGCCTATATCATATCATCCGATTTTTCAGAGGAGGTTCTTCTGAATCTTTTTTCTATTGATTTTGAGCTCTTTAAAGTGGCCTATACCGTTGAAATTATTCCGGATCAAAATTGGAATGAAGTTTGGGAGAAAAATTATTTTCAACCGTTAATGGTTGCAGACCGCTGCTTGATCCGTGCTCCGTTTCATACCCAATACCCTGAAGCGGAATATGAGATTATAATTGAACCAGGTATGGCTTTTGGTACCGGAAATCACGAAACTACCAGCCTGATGATAAACGAGATTTTAAACCAGAACCTGAAAGGGAAAAGTGTACTTGACATGGGATGCGGAACAGGAATTCTGAGTATTCTCTCTTATCAAAGAGGTGCCAAAGCGATTACTGGAATCGATATCGATAGCTGGGCAGTAAACAGTACGATCGAAAATGCAGCCAATAATAAAGTTTCGAATCTGGAAATAATTGAAGGCGGTGCATCGGCGATACCGGATAAAAAATACGATTATATCTATGCCAATATCCAGAGAAACATTCTTTTGCAAGACATGCCCCGATATGCTCAGGTTCTAAAAATGGGAGGAGAATTGATTATGAGCGGATTTTATATGGCGGATCTCGATTCCATCCGCGAACGTGCCACCGAACTTGGATTGACATTTTCAAGGTTTAATGAAATAAATAATTGGGTGGCAGTTACTTTCACATCGATATAATACCCTTTTGACCTAACTCAACAACCTCTAAATCTTTAATGATTTCCTGATCTATTGTGAAGCGAATTAAGGTTCGAACCTGATGAAATCCCTGAATACCGGCTGCTCCGGGATTAATATGTAATAACTGAAACTTCTGGTCAAAAATAACCTTAAGAATATGTGAATGGCCCGAAATAAATAATTTAGGGGTAGCAGAACTAATCTCTTTACGTGCATCGGGGGCATAATGTCCCGGATAACCACCAATGTGAATAATCAAAACTTCAACATTCTCGCAATAGAACCGAAGGACTAACGGATATAAGTGACGCAACTCTGCTCCATCAATATTTCCTGAAACAGCTCTGAAGGGCTTTATTCCCGAAAGTTTTTGTGCAGTTTCCAGATTCCCAATATCTCCGGCATGCCATATTTCGTCGCATTCGCTCAGATAGGTCAAAATCCGGTTATCAAGGTATCCATGCGTATCAGAGAGTAATCCAATTCTTTTCATAAAAATATCTTTTATTAAGCTGTTGATATTCCAATAAACAATCGAAAAGATGAAATATACCAAGGGAACTTCAACGATAATTCATTATGGTTACAATTCCATCTAATTAGACCATAAAAAAACAGAGATTGTCGTTTGACAATCTCTGTTTATATCTATTGATCTCCTGGTATTATCAGGCGATAAATTATTAATTATTCAATAACGATAGTTTCCGTTCTACGGTTAAGAGCATGCTCAGCTTTCTTACAAGGGACACCATCTTTACATTTATTTACCAGCTGAGTTTCGCCGAATGCCTGCGCATTAATCCTTGAACTGGCAATTCCTTTGCTATTAAGATATTCAATAACAGCTTTGCCACGTTTTTCAGAAAGCTTCATATTGTAGCTTGAAGGACCTCTTGAGTCAGTATGTGATTTAATTTCAACATTTACAGTTGCATATTCATTCATATCCTTAGCCAAACGATCAAGATCTGCTTTTGCCTTAACATCAACATTCCATTTATCAAATGCAAAATAAACTTTGTAAGCATTTCCAATAACTGCAGGTTTAACCTTAACAACAGGTTTTGGTTCTGGTTTTGGTTCTGGTTTTGGCTCAGGCTTTGGCTCAGGTTTTGGAGCCTCAACTACCGGTGCCGGTTTTTTAGTTTTTCCGATCGTAAATGACAAGCCTGCATAGGTATAAAGTTTTGTGCCATTAACTGAAGGACTTGTATTACTTGTTGTTGGACGAGTATTACGGCCATCAAGTCTGTCACCGTGAATCCAGCTCCACTGAGTTCCAATGTTTAATCTCACTTTGTCACTAATCTTATACGAAACACCTGCTCCTAAAGGAATAGTTGGAAATTCAACCTTGCTTTTATCATTATAATCAAGTCCGGTCTTATTGCTCAGATGTGTTGCGCCAACACCAAGTTTTGCAAACAGATATAATTTACGATCAAATTTATTTTTTGAAATCAAATTATTCACGTTCCAAACTGTATTTACATCAAATTCAGTGGTTAAAGTCTTAAAATTATAGTTTGAATAATTATCAAAACCATGAAACCCGGTACCAATAAGTGAATTGTGGTTAAAACCAAATTCTAAGGCAAATACATGGGAGAAATTCTTCTTAACAAGAGCTCCAAATCCAAATTGGCCACTTCCATCAGCATCACTATATGGCGACCAATTATGCATATTATATTCACCGGCAAAATTTCCAACTCCTGCATTTACGCCAATCTCCCATTTATTGAAAGGTTCAGATTTTGCTTTATCTTGTCCAAATGTAAAAGTGCAGTTTGCAAGGATTACTGCAACAATTAAAATAAGTTTTTTCATAATAATTTGTTTTAATTTTTTCACTAGAAATGATATCGGGTTAAAAAGGATTTCGAAATATATCTTTATATTGCAAATATAGTGATTTAAAAGATTCTTTACTCTCTTTTCAACATTAAATTTTCACTAATTTTAACATATTCGATAAATAAAATAACACTCGGGTAAAATTAAATTGTGTTGTAAAATTCGACATATCAATTGAAACAAATATAATCATAATTGTCGGATTTATAAAACATATAACTAAAATATTTTAATTTTCAATAATTTTTATGAACATTTGCAATTAAAAAAAATCAAAGCTAAAATCCATATTATCAGAATAATAAATTATAATACAGAACATTATCAGAGATATTGTTAATACCTGTACCGAAAAAACCTGGTATCAGCTCGCGATTAGCCCTGGTTGATCATCCAAAAGATTGACCAATAATCTTAAAACAATCTATTTTTACATTTATTTACTGAATAATAATATGATTAAAACGGAGATTGAACAGACACCTGAAGAGGAGCGATTAAATATAATTACCCATGCATTTGGTTTTTTTGTGGCCTTTTTTGCAGCTCTGTTACTGCTTTTCAAGGCTTTTCAAGATGGAATACATTTGAAATTCATTAGCTACCTGACATACAGTATCGGATTATTGACACTTTATTTGGCCTCAACCCTCTACCATGGTGCAAAAGATCTCAAACGCAAAGAACTGTTGAATATTTTCGACCATTGTGCGATCTATCTGCTAATTGCCGGAACTTACACACCGATCACACTACTAACAATTAAAGGGATTTGGGGACTGGGAATCTTTTTAATTGTATGGGTTATCGCATTGGTCGGGATTGTTATGAAAATTTACTTTGCCGGTCGTTATCAGAAAATATCAACTGCTACCTATGTATTAATGGGGTGGGTGATTATAATTGCAATAAAACCACTAATCAACAGGATGGATTTAGCCGGGTTATTCTGGCTACTGGCGGGAGGTATATTTTATACTATTGGTGCAGCACTTTATCAGCGGAAAAATATGAAATACAACCATGTTATCTTTCATATTTTCGTCCTAATGGGAAGTTTTTGCCACTATGTAGTCATTTTAAACTATACCAATTGAGACGGCCTTTTCATTTTACTTTAGACAATCTTATTTTTCGGTAAAGACAGGTTTTAAGCTCACATATATCGCATTCATAAGCTGTTCGATGGACATTGACTCCAAAACCAATAACTCCGCTCAACGATTTAGCCGGCTCCATCAAACACGATTCAGAAAGCTTAATTCCGCAATAGTTATCGGGAAACACTTTAAATAAATGTTTTTGTTCATTTAAAGGCCAGCCGCAATAACCAGGGCTATACCGGTTTGCAACTCTTCTACCGCTTGCTGACAATTCCAATTCCAGCATATTTTGCATTTTGTCAATTACCGCTTCAACGGTCAATGAACCAATAACATCAAGGATATAACCTTCCATAAAATAACCTTCTGCCATGAGTTCTTTACTTTTATCACCAATTCCTGCACCTGCTGTGCAGATAAAAAAGGCACCCCCCTCTGCCTTTCTTAATTGTCTGGCAATTTTTTCACCAATTGAAAAGGCTATACCTTCCATAATAATAACCCCTGACCGATCGAGTGAAAAGTGTTCTGAAACGAAAAGACTTCCTTTAATATCAGTTAAATCAACACTTTGAGAAAGAGCCAAATTAATCATCTCAGGAAACGGTTCCGGTGATTCCCCCCTGGGATACCCCATCGCTTCTTCAACTTGTTCAACAGTTAAATCAAGTTCCGCAAATTGAAAAGCAAAATTCTGTAATGATGACTGCATAATTCCGTATGTTGATCCGATGCTATTTAATTTCATTGACAACCCTGTATATCTGACGAATATGTTCAGGAGTTGTGCCACAGCAACCACCTATAATATTCACACCTGCCTTAAGAATGGCACCGATAAATCCTGCTGTTTGCTCCGGTGTTTCAGGGAAAAGCGTTACCCCCTGATCATAAACAGGCATCCCTGCATTTGCATGAACCAAAACAGGTATTCGGGAATTGCACAACCTGATCTCGTTCACAATTTGAATCATCCCCTCTATTCCGTTTCCACAATTTGCCCCGATAATATCAACCCCTTCCGGAACAAGTTCCAAAACCATCTCTGTAGGTGAAACACCCATCATCGAACGAAACTCTCCATCCGGTGTTTTCTGAAAAGTCATTGTGCATATCACTTCACAAGAGGTATTTTCTTTGGCAGCTTTTACGGCTATTCGTGCTTCGTCAATATCGGTCATCGTCTCAATGATAATGGCATCGACACCTCCCCTTTCCAGCGCAATTACCTGCTCTTTAAAAGAATTATAAACCTCCTCTGCAGTAACCTCCCCCATCATCAGAATCTTTCCTGTAGGACCCACCGATCCAAGGACAAACTTATCACCCGCAGCTTGACGCGAAATAGCTGCAGCAGCCTGATTAAACTCAGATGCCCGCAACTCTAAACCATAATGTGCCAATTTAAAACTGCTTCCTCCAAAACTGTTTGTCTCAACCATGTCTGCACCAGCTTCAAGATAACTTTTTGCAATATCAAACACCACATCGGGATGTTCTATATTCCAGAGTTCAGGACATTGACCCGATTGCAATCCTTTGGCATGAAGAAAAGTACCCCAGGCTCCATCCGAAACCAGAATTTTTCCTTCCTTAAGCTTTTCAGTTATTTTTCCCATTTGATATGTTATTTTGAAAATTAATTAGAGGCAATTCTCATGGCCATCAGGTTTGTCACCGGGGTGGTTACAATGATTTCACAGCCGGCAGATAAAATAAATTTACGGCCGATCTCCTTATTGCACAAATCCTTACAGGCATATATTATTTCATCCGGAGTTTTATCCATCACAAAACGAGGGTCAATATTTCCGCAACGGATCACCTCATCACCCATTATTTCAAAAGCATGCTGGGGATTGACCTGCCAGTCAATATCCAAAATGTCAATCCCAATGTCGTTGATCAAAGGGAGCAGGTGTGAAATATCACCACAAATGTGCATTTTAACCATTACTCCAAAACCATGAATAAAACTAATTAATTCACGATGCCTCTCCTTAACAAAAAAACGGTATGTTTCAGGATCGATTTGGGAACAAATGGCATCTCCAATCCCAATAATATCGCATCCCGCTTCAATCTGAGCTTTGGCGAAATCTTTGGCCGTGAGTAAGCATTTATCCAAAAGAATAGTTGCACTATCCGGATCGATCATGGTCATAACCATAAATTGTTCAATTCCGGCAAGATCGCAAGCCTCCGCCATGGGCCCTTCAACCCATCCAAAAACAGGAACCTCCCCGTTGACCCGTTTTGCCAATAATTCAGCCCCAAGAATCCGATCCCGTGTACGTTCACAGCTATAAAGATCGGGGCGCCCCAAATCGCGAATATCACGTTCATTTTTGATTATATAGTCCAGACAACGAGGGACACCTTCGGGAATAAATTCAATTCTGGCACCAAAAGCACTGGTCTCCCGATATGGATCAGAGATTAATCCCACCATATCGATATCAAAATGGTCCAAAGCACGTAGGTTTGCTTCGACCAAAAACCGGTAATCAGATGCAAATCTGGCATAATTTCCACCTGCATATCTGGCAATAAAATGCATTAAAATTGGTGCGAACATTGTATTTCCAGTTGATTTTTCACCCCTGGAAATACCGTTTAAAAACTCCTTCTTCGTCATGCCTTAATATTATTATTTAGTTTATATCCACAAGAATAATATGGCCATACTTACAGTTTAGTTTTTTTTATTTTTTCAATTATTTCCCCCGGGCATAGTGTGTTTTGTAAATTCTCCAGGTATTGATCGATTGTGAAAGCGTCTCCGCGGCATCACCCTGGAGATTGTAGCATTGTAATCCTATTGGTCCGGTAAAACTTTATCACCTTCTATCCGATCCTGCTTGAAATCACTGGAACTTATCTGAAAATAGATCAGCGATCCACCCTCCATTTTGATAATCATTGATTTAATCTCATCTGTTGAAGGGTTGTTGGGTTTGCCATCGAATCCGAAATTTAATTCTCATTTGATCAGCTCATTTTAATATTTATAATCGGGACAAATTTTGGCATAGCTCCACTGCTCTCTCATCGCTCTTTTTCTGAATTGATCTGCTTCCTGATCACCTGTAAAACTTTCATCCTGAACATTCCAGACCAATTTTCTGTTTAATTTTAAAGCGGCATTGCCACAATGAAGCAATGTACTGGTTCTATGGCCAGCCTCGGCTGAAGAGATAGGCTTTCGGTTATTTTTTATAGCTTGAAGAAAATCAAAAAATTCATCGTTGGCCGTAGGTAAAGTAACGGTCCGACTGGCTAAATCGAGAATCTTAGGATTACTCGCTGTTGGTTTACTGTTCCAACCCATTGATTCTACCCATCCCTGATCTCCGGTAATCCGAATTGAAGCATCACCACTTTTGACACGCATGGTCAGGTTATTGGCATATTTATAATTTAAATCAAATTTATAGGCTGTGTTAAAAATTCCATCCTTGTAGAATAGCGTTTCTCCTTCGGGTGTAATCTCAGTCGGACCGGAAAATTCGTTTCCGGTTGCCAATTGGGCAGTATCGCAAAAGTGAGCTCCCCAGTCGGTTAATAACCCACCACTAAAGGCATCATACCATCTGAAATGGTAAAAAGTGCGGGAATAGACAAATGGTATTTCCGGTGCCGGACCTAACCATAAGTCGTAATCCAAATCTTTAGGTGGTTTAGTTATTTCAAGGTCTTCTTTGGGAAGTTCCGGCACAGGAAGCGAAATTTCGATATGTTTTATGGATCCCAACCTGCCATTTACAGCCACTTCAGCCATTTGATGGTAAGCGCCCAGAAAACGGTCTTCAACCGAAACCTGATAAAGAACTCCTGTTTTACTGATTACATCACAAAGCAGACGTCCTTCGGCGATTGTCAATGTAGGTTTTTCACAACAAATATGTTTCCCTTTTAATGCTGCCATAATCGAGATTGGGACATGCCAATGATCGGGTGTTGAAATTTGTACGGCATCAATGGATTTGTTCTCCAAAAGCTCCCTAAAATCCTGATAAACGATACAACCCGTTGATTTATAAGTATTATTTACGAGGTTTTTAGCACTCGTGGCCCTGGTGAGGCTAACATCACAAACAGCAACGACCCGACAAAGCTCAGGATATTTTAGATAATGCCTTAAATTCCGTTCTACCCCTTGCAAACCCACCCCAATCATTCCAATCGTAATCAATTCATTGGCATTCTTAATGCATCCCGAACTCAGAGGAATCAATGACATTGCTGCAGCTGCAACTCCTGTGTTTTTCAGAAAAGTTCTTCTATCCATCGCTTAATTTTTAATTTCCGTTAAAATCTTTAATCGCATCCAGCATAGCGGCAAGGTTTTCAACCGGAACATTGGCCTGTATATTATGAACCGTATTAAACACAAACCCGCCATCTTGAGCAAAAATATCACAATTCTCCAGAACCTGTTTCTTTACCTCTTTGGGCGAACCGAACGAGAGCATTTTTTGGGTATCAACACCCCCACCCCAGAAAACCAGCTCTTTTCCATAGGTATTTTTCAGATGGCGGGGATCCATCCCTTTGGCATTAATCTGAACAGGGTTGATAATGTCAAAACCTGCCTCAATAAAAAGAGGCATAAACGATTCAACAGCACCACAGGAGTGTTTAAAACTCTTCCATTGCGTATGAAGGTGCATCCAGTCATTGATCCGCTTATAATACGGCAGATACAATTCAATAAACTGATCCGCAGAACAAAAGGTTGAATCCTGAGTTCCAAAATCGGTCCCACATATAAAAACTGCATCAATCTGATTCCCAATTCTCTCAAAGATTCGGGCAAAATTACGGATGGCAAGGTCAGTCTGTTTTTCAAAAATCGAGTGAATATAATCGGTACGCATAACTGTACTCATATACCATTCGGCCACATCACGGATTCCTTTGGGATTTTTAAGCTGCATACCTGGAACCAGAGCGATATCCCCCAATGCTGTACCCCCAAGACTTGCAATAATTCCCTTTCCGGAGCCGGATAAATGGCCAATTGTCCTTTCCCAATAGTCAAGTGCCTGAACATCGACAGGAGAAAACTCTTCGAGATTATCTTCCGGGTTAAGCTTATCCTCATCGATAGGATCCTGACGGATTATTGCATCAAAAAAATAGCCGCTTTGGGGCATCCGTGCCGATGGAGATACGGTTTCGACCCCTTCAGGATAGATGAGCAAACTTCCATCTTCCGATTTAATAGTTTTAAAGTCGACAGGAACCAGCAAATCCTGCCCCCAGTTTGATCGAAATGGTTTCCATTCACACGCACTGTTAGCAAAACCGAACAGGTTATTTTTGCCATAGGCGCCCACTACATCGATGTTCATTGCCTCTCGCAAATCATCCTCCACCTCACCCAGCATCTGAAAAGGCTCAACTACTTTTACCGGATGATCCTCCAATGCGTAAAAATTCCTGAGATTTTTAACTGCCAAACAGTGGATGCCAGTTACTGCTGTTGCTCCAAAATCGACAACCAGCTTTTCAGGCTGTTCATGATTTAAAGTTTTTTTCAGATTATCCCTGCTATTCATCATCAAGTTTTTTAATTAGATTACAACTCCCTAATCAGGATTTTACCAAACCAAATTATTAAATGATTTTTTTATTTCAGAATGGGTGTATTAATTTTGATGTAGTGTGAATATAACAAAGTAAACGAAAATTATTCTTCCGGCAAGGTGGAGCGGCTTTATTTTACCGGATATCTTTCTGAGCAATTGAGTAACCACATATCAGAGATGGAATAGTTGAGCACAGAAATGTGTAATTGCACCTTGGAGATGAAATATTACAACTCTGAAATGCACAATAGCACATCAGAGTTGTCATATCCGAACTTTATGTTGTGTAAATAGCTGTCGGAGATCAACTATCTTAACTCCATGATGGATCAACACAGGTCAGCGTTTGGCCAACTCAACTAAAATATGGATGATCACCTCAAAAAGTTAAAATAATTGATCGCTGTCAGAGGTAAACTGCCTGAATATATCACTTAGAGGAACCTGGTGATATTAAGATAACGGATGTTGTAAATCCTTTAATTTGGTAATATTATAACTGGCTTTATACAGTTTGCAAAGATCATCCACAATGGACTGAGAACCTGGAATTCCCATTTTCACGTTCATCTTTGCCTTCATATAAATAAATCTTGCTACCTCATAGGCTTCTGAGCCGGCCAACTGTTTGGAATCTGTAACCATGTCCATCAGCTGGTGAATTTCACTCTCAAATGAGGCCAGAAAAATATAGAGATCGAGATCTTTGGCGGCCTCCTTGAGCAGTTCCGATCCGGGATCAAGATCTTTATTCTTTAGCGCAAGTTCAAGGCTTTTCTGCACAAAAGGTTTCCGACCGTCATCAATCTTTTGTAACGATTTCCGATCTTCTTCCGACAATTTAATCAGATAGGACATATCTGATTTGATACTCCTTAAAGCCTGAAAAATACTCTCTTTGTTTTCAGGAGTAACGACCACATCAATTCTGTTTTCCATTTCCTTAATTTTAAAAAGATGATTAAAATATTGGTTTTATACAGACCGCATTTCAACGTGCGGTATTGAAATTAAAAGGCGAATAATCCGGGGCCAATTACTTATCTAAATTTAGTAATTATTATTAATAGTAAGGACTATTTATGGAACTTTTTAAAAAAAATGAAATATTGAACCAAATGTTCATTTATTTGTAATTCGTTAAATATTTGGACAGTCAGGTATGATTTCGGTTAAATTTCAAAGGTTCTACCCCACAAAAAAGAGCGTTTCGGAAAGAATTTCCGAAACGCTCTTTTAAGATTAATCGTTTAAAGTTTAACCGGAAAAATTAAGACTCGAGAATCACAATTTTTTCGATTTTATCGCCCTGTTGGATCGCATCAATAACATCCAATCCCTCGTAAACTTTACCAAAGCAGGTATGTTTCCGATCAAGGTGGCTGGTGTTTGTACGACTATGGCAAATAAAAAACTGAGAACCGCCTGTGTCTTTTCCGGCATGTGCCATTGATAAAACACCACGATCATGGTACTGATTATCACCGTTTAATTCGCATTTAATCGTGTATCCCGGTCCTCCGGCACCTGTCCCCTTTGGACAGCCTCCTTGAATCACAAAATTGGGAATCACCCGATGAAAGTTTAAACCGTCATAAAATCCCTCTTTGGAAAGTTTAACAAAATTGGCAACTGCCAACGGAGCATCATTTTCGAAGAAATTAACCTTCATTACCCCTTTTACTGTATGAATTTCAGCTTGTATCATAAATATATCTTTTAAAAGCCCCAAAGGTACAATCTTTCGCTCAAAACGACGTAATTTTTAGCAATCCCTTTACAATAATCTGTCAATAGGTTTATCTTTGTCGATAACTTGGTTAACAAAACACCATCTGATTTAATTGATTTACAAAAATGGGTTATCTTAAAATACGTTATCTACTCCTGTTTTTTCTGATCGTATTCACATTCTCGTGCACGGTTACAAACCATTATAAAAAAGCTATAACTGCCTTTGAAATAGGGGAATATCATAAAAGCATTGCTGCAATGCGCAAGGTTTACACCAAAACAAAGAACAAGCAGCAAAAAGGGGTTATTCAGTTTAAAATTGCTGAAGCATATTATAAAATTGGCCAATATCGTTCCGCTGAAAGCTATTATACAAGTGCTTTGATCAGAAATCCCGGCGAAAAATCGAT
>CANJNY010000112.1 GCA_947475715.1 Prolixibacteraceae bacterium | reverse complement strand
TTACTATATTTCAGATAAACAAAATAACCAAAGAAATTATTAATAAAACCTGCTCGCAACTCATCAACGAGCAAATTGTACTCGAAGCAAAAAGAAACCTACTAGCAACCACTAATCAAGTAAATCAAATAGCTTTCGATTTGGGATTTGAAGACCCTTCTTATTTTATTCGTTTTTTTAAAAAGCAAACTGGTCATACCCCCGAGGTTTTTCGACAAAATTTTAAATAAGTCTTAATCAACGTTTGACCTGTTCTGAAATAAATACCTACCTTCTAAATACTTTTGCAGCGTTAAATATTAGCTTAAGTAGTTGGATGAGAAAAATCCAATATAGTAAAAGTTTATACGCTGCGAGATTCCCAACTCAGGATTTACATCCCCAAGACACTACTCCAGCTTTCACCCCAAAATCAATAACCGTGGGGGAAATGGTGGGTGAAAAACGGCAGTTTCAACAAATTACCCTACAACTGTCTTAGAAGTTTACCTCAAATAAAATTAAAATCATCCTATTGAACTTATAAAAAGTCCGATCAGACAGGCATAAAAGGAATGTAATATTGCAAGAGAAACAAAAACATAAAAAAATGAATACGAGAAAACGAATTATAATTGTAGGTGCTTCAGGCACGATGGGTAAATATTTAGCTGCTGCATTCGAAAACGAGCATGATGTGGTGAGAGTAGCAACAAAAAGTGGGGACTATAAATTAGATTTTACTTCCACAGAAGATATTGAAAAATTTTACAAGGAAGTGGGCTCCTTTGACGCATTGATTTCTACAGCCGGACCAACTTTTGTAGGACCCTGGAAAAATCTTACAGACCAAACTTTCAGAACTGGAATTGAAGGCAAGATGATGGGACAAATCAATTTGGTATTAATTGGTCAGCACTACATAAACCCAAAAGGTTCATTTACACTTATCACCGGCGTATTAACACACGAACCGCAAATTAATTTTGCTAACGCATCTGCCGCAAACGGAGCAGTAGAAGGTTTTGTTAGAGCTGCTGCAATTGAAATGCAAAATGGCATCCGTATCAATGCGGTTAGCCCTACAGTAATTGAAAATTCACCCCAATATTTTCCATATTTCCCCGGAGAAATTCCTACTACAATGAAGCAACTCGAATTTGGTTTTAGGAAAAGTGTGTTTGGGTCAGTAACAGGTCAAATTATTAAACCATAAAACAAAAGCCATGAATAATAAAACCAAAATTATCCAATCCATTAAAATCTGGGTTGTAATTTACCCCTCAATTACCCTTTTTTATGTGTTCTTTGGTAGTTATTTATCTGTTATCCCATTATACCTGAGAACATTAATTCTTACAGTAATATTAGTGCCTTGGATGGTATTCGTTGGATTACCTGTTGTGCAACTACTGCTAAATAAGATTTCTAACAATGAGAAATTTTGACCGAAGAACTTTTATTAAGCAAACGGGAGCTATGGCAAGATCCTTTCCAGTAACGTTACGTTTTAACCTTTAGTAAATAATAAAGATATGACAAATAGAGAACACTATGATGTAATCATTATAGGTGGCAGTTATTCCGGACTTGCCACAGCAATGGCCTTGGGTAGAGCATTAAGAAAGGTACTGATTATTGATAGCGGAAAACCCTGTAATAGACAAACGCCACATTCGCATAACTTTTTGACGCAAGACGGTAAGACACCCAAAGAAATTTCATTACTTGCTAAGCAACAAGTATTAGCATATCATACAATTACATTCATTGATGGCTTCGCTATAAAGGGATTGAAAACTAAAAATGGTTTTGAAATTCAAACAGAATCGGGTAACCTCTTTTCTGCAACTCAATTAGTTCTTGCCTCAGGAATCAAAGATATAATGCCGGGTATTGTGGGGTTTTCTGAATGTTGGGGCATTTCTGTTCTGCATTGCCCATATTGCCATGGTTACGAAGTTAAAAACGAAACAACTGGTGTTTTGGGTAATGGCGAATACGGATTTGAGTTTTCGAAACTCATATCGAACTGGACAAAAGATTTGACACTTTTTACAAACGGAGTCTCAATCCTGACTGCTGAACAAATGGCAAAGCTTGAAAAACATCAAATTAAAATAGTAGAAAAAGAAATTGCCCAATTAGAACACGATAACGGACACATCAAAAATATTATCTTTAAAGACGGATCAAAGAGACGTATTAAAGCCATTTACACGCGACTTCCTTTCAGGCAAAATTGTCCTGTTTCTAAACAACTGGGCTGCGAAGAAACAGAAGACGGATACCTAATAATTGATGCTTTCCAAAAAGCAACTGTAAAAGGGGTATTTGCTTGTGGCGATAATGTGACAAAAATGCGTACAGTAGCCAATGCAATTGCAATGGGAACAACAACGGGAATGACAGTAAATAAAGAACTGGTTGAGGAGCGTTTTAAGCATTAACTTCGACTGTCTGACAAAGCCCAGCCGGCAACTAAATATTTGACAAATGGTACTCACCCCATTTATTTATTTCTAATATCAAATCATTTAAAGTTAGACCAAGTGGCGTAACAGAATATTCAACTCTTGGAGGAACTTCTGCATAGACTTTACGCAAAATTAATTTTTCTTCTTCCAATTCTTTCAAAACTTTGACAAGCATCTTCGGTGTAACCTCTGGAATTGCCCTTTCCAACTCTTTGTAGCGGTGCATTCCTTTATTTACCAAATTGCTTATGACAACAATTTTCCATTTACCACCTATAACTGACATAGCGTGACTGACTGCGCAAATATTTTTCTTGTTTTCTTTCATTGCTAAATATTTGATTATAAACTATACTTTCTAAAAAGATATCAATATACTTTATGGTAACCACTTGTAAAAGTATAGTAATGAATTTACTTTTGCAATTCACAATAAAAAAACAAATAGAAAATGAAGATTTTAAAAACAATTTTGGTTGTTCTTTTCGGACTACAATTTACAGCAATTGGTATTATGAAATTAGTTATGCCTTTCTTTGGCTTTAATATGTTTTTGGATAATATGGCTAAACTTGGCTATTCCCACACAGGAACCATTATAGTTGGCATAGTGGATTTACTAGGTGGTATGGCGCTGTTTTTTCCAAAATTTAGAGGATACGCAATTATTGTGTTAACACTTTTATTATCGGGTGCTTTGGGCGCGCACATTACCGCAGGAGATAGCTTAGGTACAATTTTGGGCGGTGCGGGTTTTTGTTTAATAGGTTTTGCCTTTATATTTTTTGTTGATAAACCATTTTCCATTCAAGACAACAGAAGCAATATCAAAATTTCGTAATGAATAATCATAAACAACCGTCCCTATTTATTTCTCACGGAACAATTTATGAAGCATTCAAAAGCAATCAGTTAAAATTAGACTTCCTAAAACTTCGTAAAGAACATCTCATAAACAGTCCGTCTGCAATTGTCCTTTTTTCAGGGCATTGGCAGACGGAAACTATTTCGATAACAACATCTGAGAAAATGATTCAGATGGACGAAGGTTTTCCGCCAGAATTTCAAACGAATTATACAACGGTTGGCAATCCTAAATTAGCCTATCGCATCATTGAAATGCTTACAGAAAAAGGTCTTAAAGCACAAGCAGAAAATAATCGTGGTCTTGACCACGGTGCTTTAATTCCTTTAAAGCTACTTTTCCCAAATGACAACATTCCTGTTTTGCAAATTTCACAACAACAAAAAATTGACCCACAATATCACAAAAAAATAGCAGAAGTTTTAAACCCACTTCGCAATGAAAATATTTTATTTATTGGAAGTGGTGGTTTAGTGCATAACCGTAATGAAATTGAAAAATTTAGTGGACACGAAATTGAGCCAGACAATTGGGGAAAGGAGTTTGACGATTTTATCTCAACTGAACTTTCTGATAAATCGGCCACTAACTATGCTGATAAAATAATTTCTGCATACAATCACAAACATTTTTTCAAATCTCACCCAACAACAGAACATTTTTTACCTTTAGTATTTGCTAGTGCGTTCGGTGGACAACCAACAAAGATTTACGAAGCATTTCAATGGAAAAACCTTTCTATGAGTGCCTTTAAGTTTGACTAAACATTTTCCAGGAAAGAAATGTGGAGCCGCTAACATGAGGTTTGTGAAAAGGGGGCTGGGGTGATAAATTAAATATATGTGCTTTCTACTTACATTTGAGGTAAGTTGAAAGTGAGTGTTCCTAAATCACTCACTTCATAAACCACCAAAACCGTTAGCGACAAGCAATATGACACGTGCAATATGAAATACAATTGCACGTATCGTGTTTTTATTTGTATATTTGCTTGTATGAATTTAATTGACAAAACACTAGTGCCATGAATACAAAATTGACATTGTCGATTGAGCAAACAATGATCGAAAAGGCAAAGAAATATGCCAATGGTAAAGGTCGTAGTTTAACCGATATTGTTGAAAACTATCTAAAAGCCATAACAAAAGAGGATAATAATGAAAGTATCAAACTGACCCCGATTGTACAATTATTAAAAGGTACGTTTATGGCCCCCAAAGGCATCGACTACAAAAAAGAACTTTCCAAAAGACTTACTGAAAAATATCTTTAGCAAATGAAAAAAGTTCTTATTGACACTGACGTAATTTTAGACATCTTTTTGATAGAAAGCCGTTTTCGGACGATGCTGCAAAAGTTTTGTCTCTATGTGAATCGAGAGAAATTAAAGGCGTCATCACGTCTGTGATAATCAGCAATGTATACTATCTGTTAAAGCAAAGCTCTACTCATGAGAAAGTTATCGAAAAACTAACACAATTAATTACGATTACAGAAGTACTTGCGACAGACAAGGATGTTATCCTAAAGGCTTTGAACTCGAATTTCAGCGATTTTGAAGACGCATTGCAAAACTATTCGGCAGAATTAAATGGACATATTGATATAATTATAACGAGAAACATCAAAGATTTTAAGAACAGCTCACTTGGAGTAATGACTCCAGGAAATTATTTAAAGACAACAATAGCCAGCCGGCAACAATTAATAAAACTCTTTTATGAAACAAAGTTCCACAATATTTCTTCAGGGATTCATTGTTCTTATTGGCATTGTGGTACTTGCAATCATGATTCGTTTACCCTTGACCGAGGGAAGAGCCGCAAACCTAGATCTGTTCAGAGTTTACTCTGACCCGTTCATTTTGTATGGTTATGTCGCCTCTACCCTATTTTTTATTGCGCTGTATAAGGCGTTTAAATTACTCGGATTTATCAGACAAAATAGAGCATTCTCACTAAACTCGGTGAGGACTTTAAGGAGTATAAAATATTGCGCAATTCTACTAAGCCTCTTAATTGTGATGGCAGGACTATACATAAGGATATTTCATCATAAGGATGACGACCCTGCGGGTTTTCTTGCCATGTGTATATTAACTACATTTGTTTTTATCATCATTGCTACTACCGTTGAAGTATTTGAAAAAATCATCCAAAATGGGGTGGACATAAAATCAGAGAATGAACAACTACATGAGCAGTCAAAGAAATAATTTCACTTTAAAGAACGATAATGAGAATAATTAGTCGCTTCGGAAAAAGTATTGTGCGAACTTCTGACAGAACATTTAATTACGTAAACATTAATAACAGGGGAGCCGAAAACTGGGTAGAGTAGGCACATTATATAAAAGTTTAAAAATGAAAGTACAATCCACATTTTTAGTATTTACAATTCTTGTATCAACTTTAATCTTTAGTTGCAACAATACAGACAACGCTAAATCAAAAAAAAATGAAGAAAATAAGACTACTCTCAATTTGGAAGAAGCCCAAAAGGGGGTGGAAAAATCTATTGCCGGTTTTAGCGAAGCTTTGGCTAAGGGAGATGCCAAATCGGCTGCTAATTTTTATACAAAAGACGCTGTATTTATGCCAAACAACGCTCCAATTGTAACTGGTCGGGATAGCATAGAGTTGGCTTTGGCAGGGTTTATTAAAGCTGGTTTTACTAAATTGAACGTGGAATCAACCTGGACAGATAGTTGTGGGGAATATTTTATAGATACGGAAAAATGGACATTAAGTAATGGAAAAATTACAATGACAGGAAAATCTCTGGTAGTGTGGAAAAAGGAAGATGGTATTTGGAAACAATACAAGGATATGATAAATACAGATACCCTATAATCAAAACCAGTTGGATAAAAACATTAAATAGAAAATACTGATTTCATTGGAACCAATGACGAGGCAGTGAAACTAGATACTCAATATATTGCAGAAGAATATGTTAGACAAACATGTTTTGTGAACTGTCTGCATATTGCATTGGCGACAATAAATCGTGTTGACTATTTGATCAGTTGGAATTTCAAACACAAGAAATTGGAAAACACAACAAAGCCAAGTGAATAACCAAGGTTAATTGTAAGTGGGTGAAGGATGAATACAGATTAATAAGGTAACATTCTTTGATAAAACCGACTCAACTACCTGGCTGTTAAACATGGAAAAAAACGCTTCGTGTGGAAGGCCGAAAATTGACAATCACGAAGAATTGAAATAAAGAGAAAAAAAATAACTTGTTAAAGAAAATCGTAAATTTAGGCTCTCAGGAAATAAACCAAAAACCAGAAAAATTGCGCGAAGAAAAGTGAACTAATAAAGTAAAAGAGATTTATACAAGCCTAAATACCAACCTAATAAATAATATGCAATGATTGGAATAACCGCCACACACAGAACATCGCCTACCCGCAAACTGGGCTAGAGTGCTTGCCACAAGATAAATCAAACCGTATAAAGCAATACCGTTAAGCGACTTACGATCAAAACCCCTGCGTGCGGGTAGGAGTAACCGTTATATCCAATACACCCAAATGACATATTATGACAAAATATTAAATGCATCAAACAATTTTGTTTTGCGTGTAAAGTTTGGACTGTTGATCAAGATTTAATTCTTAAACTTCATAATAAAAATGATATAGAATGGAATGGTGATGAAAATTGAATGGGCAAACTGGGAGGACTTAACAAGCGGATTATTAAAATCATTTTCAAAAGCATTAATAGAAAATAAATCGCCTAAACTAATTTCAAAAGTTGATACCGAATACAAGATATTGAAGATAACTAAGGATATTCTCCTCCCCGTAAGAATAAATAATACACTTTATCCTGGATTATCATCAAGTCAACACGATCCGGCCATTGCTATTGTTGACTCTTCTGGTGTTGTCATTTTCGCGGAGTCGAATGAAAGAAGTTTGAAAAACAAACGGGCATAGAACTGGGTCCCAGACTCAATTGGGGTATTTTTTGGGTCAGGATTAGACATTCTGGTTATAGAAAACACCATCTTCAAAAAAGATTCTGTACATGAAAAAAAATGAAAAATGAGAAAGAAAGATAGTCTAAAAGTTCTTATTACTGGTGCTTCAGGTTTTTTAGGGGGAAGGGCGACTAAGTTTTTTTCTCTGCAATTTCCCAATGACCATATTATTGCCACTTCTCGCAGAGATAATAGAGCTGATGAATTAGTTTCAAAAAACTGCCTGTTCAAAGCTGGAGATTTATTAATACCTGCTTTTTGTGACGAGATAACTAAAGATACTGATGTTGTAGTTCATTGTGCAGCCTTTTCTTCACCATTCGGAAGTTATAGTTCGTTTTACGATTCGAATTTCCTGGCAACTAAATATTTATTGGATGCCAGCATTAAAAATGGTGTCAGAAAATTTATCTTTATATCAACACCAAGTATTTATTTTGATTTTAAAGATCGTTTTAATATTAAGGAATCAGACCCTCTTCCTGCAACTTTTGTTAATCATTATGCCTCCACAAAATTATTGGCAGAACGTTACGTTTTGGAAGCAAATGGAAAAGGAATTCAAACCATAGCCCTGCGACCACGAGCAATTATTGGAGCGGAAGATACCGTAATTTTCCCAAGGATACTTGAAGCGCATAAAAAGGGTAAATTGAAAATTATCGGAAACGGCAAAAACTCTTGCGACCTTACCTGTGTTCGAAATGTTATCGAGGCAATAATTTGTTGTATAAATGCACCAATGAGTTCATATGGACAAGCATATAACATTACAGATGGAACGCCTTTGCTTTTTTGGGAATCTTTAAATTATGCCCTTACTGCACTCGATTTAGTACCACCTTCAAAAAAAATCCCTTTGTCATTAGCATTTTTTGCAGCAGGTCTTGTGGAAATAAAATCAAGATTATTTAAAAGCCTTAACGAACCTTCTCTTACAAAATATGGTGTTGGAATTCTGGCAAAAAGCATGACATTGGATATTTCAAAAGCAAAAAAGCAATTAAATTATATTCCTGTAATGAGTACTCGCGAAGGAATAAATGAATATATACAATGGTACAAGGAACAGAAATAAAATTGAGTTTTTATGCTTCAGGATATTGCGAGGCACATGCCCGAATTGTCGATCCTATTCATGGAAAAGGAAAAACTAAATTCCATGCTGTTTGGGCTTTGATTCAAATTCCTAATGTAGGCAATGTCTTGTTTGATACGGGCTACAGTGACGAATTTAATACTGCAACCCAGAGCTTTCCCAATCGTTTTTATCGTTGGGCAACTCCCATGAAGCTGAATGAAAATCACAAGGCCAAAAATATATTAAAAGAACAGGGTATCGATTCAACAGATATTAATTATGTAATTATTTCCCATTTTCACGCTGATCACATTTCAGCATTAGTGGATTTTCAAAATGCTAAATTTATTTGTTCGGAATTAGCCTATCAGCAAGTGCAAGAATTATCAGGCGTGAAGGCCGTCAGTAAAGGAATTATACATAAACTAATTCCCCCTGATTTCGGGGAAAGGGTAGAATTCATAGAACAAATTGCTGACAAGAAAAGTGTAAACAAATATGGCATTACCGAATTCTCATTTTTTGGTCTTAAAAATCTAAAAATTTTATTGTTACCCGGTCACGCAAAAGGAATGTTGGGGTTTCATTTCACCAATCCCGGAAAAAATATTTTATTCGCTACCGATGCTTCCTGGGATTTAAACTGTTACCGAAATGGTATTTTACCTTCCAAGGTAGTAAAACTGTTTTTTGATTCTTGGAATGATTTTGTAACTACCATTGAGAAATTAAAAAGTATGGAAAAGGCCGAAGAAGGAATTACCATTCTTTTTACTCATTGCCCTAAAACATTAACATTCATTTCAAATGAGATTTAAGTTTAAAATTATTTATTATTGGTTGAAAATTTTAACACTCCCTCGGTTTGATTCAAGGGAAGACATTGAAAAACATCAATCAAAACAACTGAAAACGTTTGCGAAAAAAGTCCTTGCTAAATCTGACTTTTATAAACGATTTGTTAAAAATGGAACATTTGTACTGGCCGATCTGCCAATGATATCGAAAACTGAATTCATGTCCAATTTTAATGAAATCAATACAAAAGGGATTTTACTGGATGAGGCCTTGAGTGTAGCAATGGAAGGGGAAAATTCAAGAAATTTCAAAAGTGAAATAAATGGAATCACCGTAGGGTTATCCACTGGAACCAACGGTAAAAGAGGCGTGTTTTTGGCCTCGGAGGATGAACGAGCAATTTGGGTTGCATTGGTAATGAGCCGTGTGATAAAACCGAAATTTTTCAAACGACAGAAAATAGCTTTCTTCCTCCGAGCAAATAGTAATTTATATTCATCCGTTGAATCGAGTTTATTTGAGTTTAAATATTTTGACATTTTTAAACCGATAGCGGAATTATTACCGGAACTTCAGGTTTATCAACCGGATATTCTTGCTTCGCAACCCTCTATATTAATTGATATTGCAGAAGCACAGAAAAATAAAATCATCGCTATTCAACCAATTCAGGTAATTTCATTTGCAGAGGTATTGCATGAGTCTGATAAAATAAGGATAAAGCAGATTTTTAATGCAAAATTAAGTGAGGTTTATCAATGTACTGAGGGGTTTTTGGGTGTAACGTGTGAAAATGGAACGATGCATCTAAACGAAGATTTTATACATTTTGACCAGGAATGGATAGATGATCAGTTGTTTTACCCAATCATAACTGACTTTTCAAGACATAGTCAGCCCGTTGTGAAGTATAAATTGAATGATATATTACAAATCAGGAAAGATGGTTGTTCTTGTGGCTCTAAGTTAATTGCTCTGGAAAAAATAATCGGCAGAGAAGATGATGTTTTGATTTTTTCCGAAAAAAAGGTATACCCGGATTTGATTTCGAGACGAATCGCTTTAAAAACCGACTCTTTCAATAAATATACAATCACCCAAACCGGTCCAATGGAACTGCTGATTGGAATCGAATGCGAACAAACCAATTATGATTCATTAACGAATGATTTTCAATCAGTACTTGTTACGTTATTTGAAGAATTTGGCATCTCAGAAGTGAAATATGATTTTCAAAATAACGTAGATTATACGACAGGAAATAAATTAAGAAAAATTAAGCGACTAAATTATGGGAATTAATATACTTGCCATTGAAAAATATTTGCCAAAAAATCGAATTTCTTCTACTGAACTGGATAAAGTTGTGAATGGCAAACCTGGTAGAATTGAGAAAAATTCAGGTGTGAAATTTAGACATCAGGCTTCTAACGATGAAACTGTTGCCCAGATGGGTGCTGACGCTCTTATAAAGGGGTTAAATAAAGCATCTTTAACACCTAAAGACCTTGATTTATTGATTTTTTCCGGAGCCTCTTTCGATTATCCTATTCCTCATAATTCAGCGATCATAAAATCGAAAATTACCACAGATGAAGTTAACTTCTATTGCTTTGATATAGATAGTACCTGCCTCAGTTTTATGAATGCACTTGACATCGCACAATTATATCTCGAAGCTGGAAGGTTTAAACGAATAGCTATTGTCTGTTCTGAAATTGCCTCTAAGGCTCTAAGTCCTCATGATGAAAAAATTTTCGGATTATTTGGCGATGCGGCAGTTGCGATCATACTTGAATCATCTTCCACTTCCGGATATAAACAGACATTTGCCAACTTCAAAAATTTTCCATCAGGGGCATTACAAGCATGTATTCTCCTTGGCGGTGCAGTCAATAGGGGTATAGAGAGTCCATCCAATGACAAGGGATATTATTTTAAGATGGATGGTAGTGGTATGATTAGACTAATAAAAAAACACTTTGACGGATTTATTAACGAAATGAAGGAAAAGACCTCCAACCGCATAAAAGATTTTGATGCTATCATCACACATCAAACAAGTAGGTATGGCAATGAATTCTTTTTGGAAAATTACCATCCCAGAATTGACCAGATGGTAGATACATTGTCTATTTATGGAAATTGTATTTCGGCATCAATTCCACTTGGATTAGAATTGTTGATAAATAATAATCCGGATACTAAAAATAAAAAAATATTGATTTTAGGATCAGGAGCAGGATTGAGTTTAGGTGCTTTAATTTTAGAGTTTAATTAAATGAAATTCATTGTATTAAATAGGACTGGTTATAATAAATAGGACTTCATGTGGTCGGCACGACCCGGCATGAAATCCCGGGTGCACTACATACTCTGCAGATGTCCGATTTCCTATCTCTTTTTTCATCCTTAGTGGCATAATCCGGTCTTTCTTGTATTTGCTTGGCCGTAAATGGATCGTTTTACGCTCAAAATCAATGTTGGCCTCTTTTTTTATTGATGGCATGGGTTGTGTTAGCAGATCTTTGATGGGTGGAGCGTGCCAGAATTCAATCAAATTAATTAATTTTAAGTGCTATAACTGACAGAACAATACGAATCGAGACAATTGATATTAAAGTTAATAAAATGAATTTGAAAATAAATCATCTGCAACATATCGGACTACCGATCGTCGACATAGAAATCTCCCAACTCTTTTATGAACGATTAGGTTTTCAAAATGTAATGCATTCCACCTTTAAACATCAAGGTTCAGAAGGACAGGTTTCAATGATGAAACGCGAGAAAATCATTATCGAATTATACCAAATGCCTGAACCGGAATTGAGCAGTGTGAGAAACCGCAAGGACGGCCACATCGATCACATTGCCTTTGACGTGGATGATATTGACGAAACATTTGAAACGTTAAAAAAAGAAGGGTTTTTAATTATTGAAGAGAGTCCTGTTTATTTAGGTTTTTGGGAGAAGGGGTGTAAATATTTTAATATTTCCGGTCCTGATGGTGAGCGGCTAGAATTTTGTCAGATTTTATAGTACCCATTCACTACAAAACGGCAACAGGCAATAATTTACAACCAAAAATCAAGTCTGAAAATCGTGAACTTCAGCTTATGTTTGCTTAACAATAACCGGTTTGGAAGTTACAATCTTTTTTTACAGCTTTGCCGTCAGCAAAAAGCGTGAAAAAGTTGTTTAGCCAAACATCTCCATTTTAGTCTCAGAGAGGGTAAAGTATCACGTCGATACGCTTAAGCAGTCCGGAAAAATTGAGAAATAAATCAATGAACTTACCAAACAGTATGGGATATAGATTGAACAATAAATTTTAATGCCTTGAAAATTATTTACAGTTAAATTATTTACAATATAAAAGATTCAAAATGGAGAAATTTATGAAAAGATGGTTTTTAATTTGTTTTATAATGATGTTATCTACAGTTTTTTTGATAGGAAAAAACGGGGTTACTGAAAAAGAGATCGTGATCGGGATTTCAAATGCACAGGAAGGGCCTTCGAAGTACCTGGGAACGCAGTATTCAATAGGGGCAAATGCCTACTTTAGATCGGTAAATGAAGGTGGGGGAATAAACGGTAAGAAAATTAAAATTGTCCAATATGATGATGGTTATGAACCTGAGAAATGTATTGTAAATACAAACAAACTAATAAAGGATGATAATGCTTTTGTTTTATTTGGTTATGTAGGAACTCCAACTTCTATGGCAGTCCTTCCTATTGTTCAAAAAGAAAAAATTCCATTCTTTTTCCCCTTTTCAGGGGCACCCGGATTAAGAGATGCTTCTCAGGCTTCGTATGTATTTAATCTGAGAAGTAGTTATGAAAAAGAGACTGAAGTGATGGTTAATTATTTAGTTAAAAAAGGGAAAAAGAGGATAGCTATACTTTATCAGGATGATTTATATGGAAAAGCAGGACTGGATGGAACTCTAAAGGCATTAAAAAAAAGAGATATGAAATTAGTTTCAGAAGGAACTTATATCAGAAATACCAATGAAATAAATAGTGCAGTTGTTTCCATACAAAAAGGGGCTCCTGAAGGAATTATTATGATTGGAACATACAAACCCTGTTCTGAATTTATAAAAAAGGCAAAAAAAATGGGAATGAATGATGTTGATTATTTAAATATTTCCTTTGTCGGAAGTGAAGCACTTTTAGCTGATCTTGGGAAGGAAGGCGAAGGAGTAATCATCACAGAGGTAGTACCATTTCCATGGAATACGAGTATAAAAGCAATAGCTGATTACCATGATTCTATGAAAAAACGAGATGCCGGATTCCAACCCGGATTTGTAAGTCTCGAAGGATATTTGGGCGCAAAAGTTCTGGTTGAGATGATCAAAAAAACCGGGAAGGATTTAACCAGAGAAAATTTAGTCAAAACAATAGAAGGAATGTCCAAATTAGATATTGGAATAGGAGAAGATATAACTTATTCTAAAAATGATCATCAGGGATTTGAAAAAGTATATATGACGGAAATAAAGAATGGGAAGTTTATAGAAAAATAAAAATTACTTTTTTCAACAGAGTGCTCAATGAACGCTGTCTAAAGTGAAAATTAGTTGTAATTGAACTTTAGATATCCCAAGTTATGGAATCAGTAGGATTTAAGTAGATGCCAGACAAAGCTGTTCAGCAGCATATGCCCGGTCGATCGTTAAGGGGCAAAAATAATATTTTCTTGCCCCTTAACTTAAACAATTATCAGAGAGTAGCCTGGATGGTAAAATGGAACTCCTCTTGATAAACAGTTTTAGATACCTCTGAGTTTGATAAATAAACTAAAAATAACTAGTTGCAATTCATATATAGACTAATGAATGAATCTGTAAAGAATTAAATTTCAAATTGATGACTATCTTTGAACAAAGAGTAACGAATATATCATTTCGATAAGTTATAAAAAATCTATTCTTATTTCATAAAATCAAAGATACCCCATAATGACAGTTAGTAAGAAAATAGAGTTGTTTCCGGAACAACAGAAAAATCAAATCAGCTTGCTAAAGGCTCGTTTCATGAAAAATATGAAAAACCACGAGAGTCTTGCATGGTCCAACCTGCAAACTAAACTGGAATCTAATGCGGAAAAACTATGGTCGCTGTTTGAAATGGAAAGAACCGGAGGAGAACCGGATGTTGTTGGATATGATAATAAAACGGACGAATTTATCTTTTATGATTGTTCGGCAGAAAGTCCTAAAGGGCGCCGAAGCGTTTGCTATGATCGTGAAGCGCTGGAGTCCAGGAAAGAATTTAAGCCGGAAAATAACGCCATTGATATGGCCGATGACATGGGTATCGAACTATTAACCGAAGAGCAATACCGCGAGTTGCAGAAACTTGGAACTTTCGACACGAAAACATCGAGTTGGATAAAAACCCCAATTGAGATAAGGAAACGAGGCGGAGCAATATTTTGTGATCGGCGTTACGACCATATCTTTTTGTATCATAATGGCGCAGAATCATACTATGCTGCACGAGGCTTTCGGGGCTCACTAAGGGTTTAAAATCCAAGAAAATATGACCAATGACAAAATTCGATATTGCAACACTGATTAATGCTTAGCCAGCGATGAATATTCATAAAATAGCCAACTCTGATTTTGAAACACTCGAAGCCGTCAATCAATTTCTTAATCAATTAGTTGAGAAAGAGTACAAAATTACCCAACTTCAGCTTGAAGCCATTATATCGGATTACAACAGTAATTTGTTTTTTGCTTCAAACGAAGATGGACAATATTTAGGCATGCTGACAGTTGGAATATATCACGCTCCTACCGGGAAAAAAGCGTGGATTGAAGATGTAGTTGTCGATCAACGATTCAGAGGAGAGGGTGTTGGTATAGCCCTGACCGATTTTGCAATTCAATTTGCAAAAGATCAACAGGCAGAGGTTGTAATGCTTACCTCAAAACCGTCACGAATAAGTGCCAATAATTTATACAAGAAATTGGGATTCCAACTCAAAGAGACCAATGTTTACAGGTTCCCGCTTAAATAAGATCAGAAAACCGATCTGGTTAAAAAAGTCGCCAAATGAAATCCAATAAATTATCCATTATACTCATATTGCTAGTTTTAGCCATATCATCCTGCTCGATGATGATATCCGGGAAAATTTCTTTTGAATATGAAAAAACTCCCCCCAACAGCGGTTTTAAAATGGAGGGTTATTGGATTTGGTGCGGGTCAGTAATAAAAGTAGATTCTGTTTATCATCTGTTTGCCTCAAGATGGCCAAAGAGCGGTCCTTTCCCTGAAGGGTATCGGACCAATTCGGAAATTGTCCGTGCCACCTCAACATCCGCCGTCGGTCCCTATAAATTTGAAGAGGTAGTAATTGGTCAACGAGACAGTACCTTCTGGGATTCCAATATGGCACATAACCCGACCATTCACAAAATTGGTGATGACTTCGTTCTGTTTTATATTGGAAGTGATTTCACAACCTGTCAGAGCCAATCCAAATCACTCTTACGCCGGGTTGGTTATGCCTGCTCAAAATCAGTTTCCGGCCCTTGGATACGATCTGAAAAACCATTAATTAACCAGGAATCCAATAACCCGGCAGTGTTGGTTGAGAATGGGAACCTAAAACTTATGTTTCGCGATTCTAAACTTCGGGTATTCATTGCCGAAGCCAGGAATTATGCAGGCCCTTACAAGATTTCGAATGAAAATGTTTGGCCTTCCTCCCCGTTGGAAGATTTTTATCTCTTTAAAGCAAACCATGAATATCACCTTCTTTGTGAGGATAATGTTGGAGCGGTTAGCGGGCATGTAAGATGGGGTGCTCACCTCTGTTCCAACAATGGATTAACTGACTGGAAAAAAGGGGAGCCTTTAATTGTATATAATCATGAAATTGAATTAAGTGATGGAAATGTAATTCATTGTAAACGAAGGGAAAGACCGCAATTAATTATTGGGAATAATAGGATAACTTGTTTAATCACTTCAGTTTACGACGGAAATAATTCCTGGAGCCAACCGGTTAAATTAAAATATCCAATTCCTTTGGATTAAAATATCATTACCGAAAAGATGTAGCATTCAGCAATTTGTTATTTTTGTCTTTATGGATAATCAAGATGCTAAACAACCACGCCGGATACGTTATAAAGGGACGCACCCCAAATCATTTAAGGAGAAATACAAGGAACTTCAGCCTGATAACTATGCGAATGACATAACCAAAGTAATGCAGCAGGGTCGCACTCCGGCGGGAATGCACCGGCCGATTTGCGTAAACGAAATCATGGAAATCCTCCGGATTGTTCCAGGTCAAACCGGTTTGGATGCGACACTCGGTTACGGCGGACATAGTCTGGAGATCCTGAAATGCCTTGTTCCCGGAGGAAAACTATACGCTACCGATGTGGATCCTTTTGAATTACCCCGAACCAGAGATCGTTTAGAGTCTTTGGGATTTGGTCCCGATGTTCTGGTTGTCAAAAAAATGAACTTTTCACAAATCGATCTGATTATCGAAGAGTCAGGACCATTAAACTTTGTGTTGGCAGATCTCGGAGTTTCGTCGATGCAAATCGACAATCCTGAACGCGGTTTTTCATTTAAAGTTGAAGGGCCACTTGACTTAAGACTCAATCCAAAAACCGGAAAACCGGCCTCAGTCCTATTAAAAACCTTCTCGCAGGAAGAATTAGAAGGACTCTTCCTGCAAAATGCCGATGAACCCTATCATAAACAGATTGCAAAAGCTATTATTGGTGCAATTGCTAAAGGGGTTAGTATCGAAACTACGACCCAATTAAAAGAACTCATTGCAGAAACCCTCGAATTTGTCCCACCCGACATTCGTAAGGAGGAGGTCAAAAAATCGTGCCAGCGTTGCTTTCAGGCATTGCGGATTGAGGTAAATGACGAATTTGAGGTTCTGGAACAATTCCTGGATAAGCTTCCCGAAGCTTTGGCTCCGGGGGGAAGGGTGGCTATTCTTTCATTTCATTCCGGTGAGGACCGACGCGTTAAAAAGTCTTTTCAATATCTGTTTAGAGCAGGCATTTACCGCGAAGTGGCTCCTGATCCTGTTCGCCCCTCGGTGGAAGAGTACAGCGCGAATCCACGGGCCCGTTCGGCAAAACTTAGATGGGCAATAAAAGCCTAACTCGCAACTGAAAAATAATCCTTAAATGGAAAGTAATGAAATTGTAAAAGATGAGATTTTTAGAATTATTGAAAACCAGATCAGAGATAATAATCCAAAAAAAAGTAAGGTAACTTTTAAAAGACTTATTAGCTTAGGCTACTCCAAATTTGAGTCAAAAAAACTAATCGGTCAATATGTTGCAATTGAAATATTTAACATACTAAAAACGAAGAAACCATAAAATCTGAATCAGTATTTGGACAATCTAAAAAAACTTCCGTACGAACTATTTGAATAAAACCATAAATATTGAATTAACATATTATCCAACCAAAAGAGCCAAAGATTCACAAAATAAATATATAGAAAAGTACGATACCAAACAAAATAAACAACAGAATAACTACAGTGAAAAGAATTACAGAACCATTTCTAATACTAATT
>CANJNY010000111.1 GCA_947475715.1 Prolixibacteraceae bacterium | reverse complement strand
GCCATCAGTTCCTACCCATATTGATCCGTCATCACGCTCATGAAATGAAAGAACCGAATTATTGCTTAGTCCATTTTTAACCGATAGTTCGCGGATATGATTTCCGTTGACATCAAAAATATCGATCCCTCCCCCTTTAGTTCCGATCAATAGGTCCTGCTTCCGGGTTACCAGAATACTTCGTACAATAGGATATGATAACTGATTAGATGCCAAACTCTTGGTCGGAAATTGAATAAGTTTCAGCGTATAAACACCGTTCCCATCTGTTCCGATCCATAATTCATCAGAATCACTCTCATAAATACTTAAGATCCGCGTTGCTATTGGATTTCGTACAGATTGATCTGTTAAGATCTCATGCTCAACAAAATCATGATTTATCAGATTAAAACTGTAAATCTTACCCTTCTCAGTACCTGCCCATAACCGGTCCTTGACTTTTGATACCGAGAATGAGGTGATCACATCATCCGGAATTTTCAGAGTCTGAACCTGATTTGCACCAAGATCAACCATAAATGCAGCACCATTGCGTTGTGTGATGAGCATATATGGCCGTTGGTTAATTTGCAGTGCCATGGAGGAAGAGAGCGTTCCGGTTATCGGAAGTTGCAAAATATCCTCCAGCTTATTTCCTGAGATCTTCATTAACTGCCCCGAACCGGAAATACAATATACCATATTTCCGATTAAATGAACCCGTTTAATATTCAACGATGCCGACAACGAAAACTTGTCAAATATGAGCTTATTGAATTGCATCTTAGTACTATCGAAGCTGAAAATTCCACGCCCTAAGACAGATACGAGTGCCCCATAGCTATCCGAATAACATAAAGCAATATCGTTTTCGTAATTCATCTGCTCCGACTCCTGAGCAAAAAAAGGGGTAAACCGGTCATGAATATTATCATAAAGCCCAACCCCCTTGTTGGTTAGTATCCATAATAACCCTGAGGCAGCAGGATAGAGCTCCCTGATTACATGATTGTGAATTGAACTCGAATTACGACCGGGCAAATAGGTGATAATATTAGAGCCATTGTACTTATTTAGACCATTCCAGGTGCCAAACCAAATATAACCTTCTGAATCTTTCACAATGGTATTTACGGCTCCGTTGGATAACCCCTCACGCCTGGAAATAGAATGAACATTTGTTCTGAAGCCGGCAATCGATGAAAATGAAGACAAAAAAAAGAATAGAACAGTCAGGGATTTCCTCAGCATTTAAAATAGGAATCAAGTGCGTTGTAAATTTAAACTAAAAAGGGAAACAACATACATTGTGATTCCGGATAGAAATTAATACCTGATGTATAGTTGTTAGAAATCTTTGCAAAATGAAATTTTGCAGTCCAATGGCTTGGCACCAGGCAATACCCGATTAATTGTCTTCGGTTTTATCTGCAAATTTTGGTTTAAGCATAACCAGTTGAAACACGATGGCCATTGCTACCGGGATGGCAAGTAGGGCCAGATCAGGCCCCAGACTTCCCGAATCGGTTGACTTGCCCAAATGACCGGTAATTTGGGCTCCGGCAAGTACACCGGTCATATTCATCAATCCGTAACCTGCCGCCCGATGACGGGGTGAAACAAACTGACAAAGTATCGGCATATTATTTGTATCGAACATTCCAAAGCCAATTCCAAACAATACTGCCCCTCCGAAAACGCCACCTAATCCGGTTCCATAACCCAGGAAAAACAAGGCAGGAATAGTTAGTGATAACCCGATTGCGCCGGTATAAATCCGACCGCGAAGGTTCCGCTGAACCCACCTGTCTGACAGAATACCGCCTAAAAGAACTCCAATAAATGAAGAGGCGGCAATTGTAATTGTTGAAAGAGGCCCGGCCTGAGCCATATCAATATGCAGGCTCATTGAGAAAAGGGTCGGGATCCAGTTTTTTACAGCCCACCCCGGGAAACTCGGCGCGGCAAAATAAAACATGATCACCCAGAAACTAATGGTTCCGAAAAGCATCGCCAGACTCTGATAAACAGAGGTAAATCCTGCAGCAGAAGATGGTTTCTCAGAAGGTGCAGACGGCCCTGACCTTTTGTCGCGAAGAAAGAAAACGAGAACTAAACTGTACAATATACCAGCCAGCCCAAAGGAATGAAAGGTGGTCTGCCACGAATATTCATCCGCAACGGTAGCTCCAAAACCGCCCATGGCCTGCCCGAAGTATAACCCGGTCATGTGAACCCCGATGGCGAGTGAACGCGTCTTACCCTGATGGTAATCTGCAATAAGCGATAATCCTGCCGGGATATAAAGTGCTTCGCTCACCCCCATGATCGCGCGTAAGATATAAAGCTGATTAAAGTTATCGGCATATCCCATGGCAAGGGTGACTGCTGACCATACCGCCAAACTCCCAACAATCAGCCATTTCCGGTTCATCCGGTCTGCAATAAGTCCGGCCACCGGGCTCATCAGGGCATAAATCCATAAAAAGACAGCCATGAGTCTCCCGAAATTCTCTGCGGTTTGCAACTCATGGATATCCCCCATCATGGCTGCTTTCATGGTTGAAAGCATCTGCCGGTCCATATAGTTGAGAAGTGCAACTATCCAAAGTAACCCCACAACCACCCAGGCATAGGTAGTATTGTTTTTAAAAGTCATCCGAACCTAATTTTTCCAGCACCTTATAACACTGAAAAAGGCCGCGCGGCACATGAAAACACCCCTTCCATTTACCACCCTTTAAAGGTAATAATACTTCCCCCTGACGGTTAAGATAACCATACCATTCCCCAAATTCAGAATCAGCAAAATGACTCCAGGTATAATCGTGCACCTTTTTGAACCACTCCAGACAACGCACATCGCCCGAAAAATAATACCCCTTAAGCAGACTGATCAACGTTTCAATATGGACCCACCAGAGTTTCTGATCCCATTCGAGCTGTTGCGGAGGATAACCTTTTATATCCATGAAATAATATAACCCGCCAAACTGCTTATCCCAACCATATTCCACGGTGCGGATACAAATATCCACCGCCTTGTTTATCATTGCTTTATCGCCCCTTCGCCAAGCCAGATCCATTACAAACCACATCGCCTCAATTGTGTGACCAGGATTCAGCAGCCGCCCCTCAAATGAGTCGGAAAAACTGCCGTCCGGCTTTACATTTTCCAATACCAGTCCTGAATTTGAATCATAAAAAACATCCATAACTTCGTGAATGCATCGATCGATGGTCTCATCAACAAGTTCCTTGCTCAATAAATGCTCAATCTCAAGGGAAAGATTACACAGGATCATGGGTAATGAAAACCCTTTCAACGGACGCGTTCCTGGATATGCCTTGTTATAATTCCCTTTGGGATTTGAACTTTTCTTCAGAATACCATCAAACGTTTTCTTCGCCAGCTGGCCATGCGCTTCATTGCCTGTCGCCTTGAAAAGCTGTCCAAAAGCCATCGTCGCAAAACAATCTGAAAAGATATTGTAAGGTTGTATCAGTGGTTGCCCTTCCCTGGTTAACGAAAAATACCAGTTGCCTTCCGAATCATGACCATACTTTTGGAGAAAATCGGCTCCAAGCAAAGCCATATCGAGCCATTGCTCCTTTTTCTCAACCTGATTGTACAGTGAAGAGAACATCCACACCTGCCGGCCCTGTAACCAGACAAATTTATCGGTATCGAAGACCTTTCCCTGCCGGTCGAGACATGTGAAATAGCCACCAGATTCATTATCAGGGGAGTATTTCTCCCAAAATGGAATTACATTGTTGAACAGCTCATTTTTATACTGTTCAGCTAAAACTTTAAAATCCATATTATTGAGTTTATAGGGTAATTATTGGAAATATTTATGGCGTAAATTGTTATTTCAAAACTATTTTTGTGAGAATAGATGTTCCATGTTAAGAGCCATAACATCCTCTGCAAATTCGTTATACATCACTTTACTCATATTTTTCACAGGTAATCTGAATGCTCCGCAATCCATTCCGATATAACGCATGTAGGCTTTGCCACTGGCAATTCCTCCGTATTTGCCTAAAAGCATAATCATGTTGATTGACAATTGCTGAAGATTTCGGGCCTCAACAAGATCACCCCGGTCAAAGGCATCCATCATTTTATAGTAAAGCGGTGCCGCATAATTAAAGGTACTCCCAACGCCACCTCTGGCACCGAGCACAAGGGCAGAGAGCAAATTCTCGTCACGCCCCCAAAGCATATCAAATTTCCCGTTTTCGAAATTAAGACAGTTCAGAAAATCCATAAAATCTTCATGGGTAAACTTTATCCCGGCCAGATTGGGAATAATCGGGGAAGCTTCCCTTAGAAAATCGAGCATCGAAACGGTACTCCCGGTCAAAACCGGAATGTGGTAAAAATAGACCGGCATTTGAGGGACCGATTCTGCAATTTTTGCACAAAATTCGGCCAGTTGTCTTGCGTCGGAAGGTTTAAAATAATATGGGGAGAGTATTGCAATTGCATCGATACCATTTTCGGCAGAGTGTTGCGCACTTTCGATGCACTCCCGGTATGAAGTTCCTCCAACAAGGTTGATAATTTTTACGCTCTTTCTTGCTTTGCCAAGCTCTGCCCAGCATTCGGTGATCTTTCGTTTTTCATCCTGAGACAGTGAAACCCCTTCACCCGTTGAACCATTGATGAAAGCTCCTACAACCTTATTTTTTTCCAGAAAATTGAAGTATTCAGGAATCTTGTCATACATAACTTCATCTTTATCAGTAAATGGTGCGAATGGAGCTGCAATCAATCCTTTAATCTTTTCCATAAAAAATATTTACTTTTTTGTTTACTTTAGCACTTGATTACCCGATCGAAGAATAACGTTTGATTATGGAAAAGATTCTGCTGATTCTATCCTTCCTTTTTTTAACGATACCTACCCTGAATGCGAAAGATCAGGGTACTGATAATATTAATTTCAAAGGTAGCCAAAAAGGTAAATATCTCAATCAGGAAATGGTATTATCTAATTACTCAGATTCGATTATCCGCCAAAAGAAAATGAAAACCTGGTATTATGCTTATAAAGGAAAAATACTCGATAATAAAGAGCTAAAGCAAATATTATCCCATAATATTCAAGCTTTTAAGAAATTTAACCAATCCAGGAAAACCGGTTTCATATCCTCCGTTCTAGCTATTGGAGCAGGGTTATTACTTGCTGTTCCGGTTGAAAATTTAATGGAAGGGCATAAGATAGATTGGAGTCCGGCAGCTTTTGGACTTGGTGTTGCGCTGGTTGCTTTTCCGATAGCAACTCTTTCTGATCATCAGAAAGATCAATCCGTCAATATATATAATCAGGGAGTTAACACCAAATCAACAGTTCATAGGAGTATAAAAATTGGCCTTACGAACAGCGGTATTTCCCTTTGCCTGAAATTTTAATTTCGATTCAATGGTCTGAAAGATATGACTTCCAATTCTGTTTTTTCAAAAGCATGATTCGCAATAAACAGATTCAATTAGCCCCTATCCATGTTTCGATTTCGCCACCCATTTGCCCCGCCTCACTAAAAGGTACCATCAGGATACTTTTAGGTTTATGATCCACCTCCATCGGGACTTCGTAGCCCTGTTTCCAGCTCCAGTCTGAAGGGAATAATCCAGCGTAATCGGTAATTTTTAAGTTAACAGCTTTATAATCTAACAACTTTAGGGAATCTATTCCAATATTTAATGTTTTGTCAACAGCCAAAACCTGAGGCCCCCTTTTCAAGGCTATCTTACCCGGATAAGATTTGCCTCCGGATAATACCTCAACAGGAATCTCGAAATGAACGTTTAGGATATCGTTTTTACTCCAAATCCTGTTAATATTTAATAAACTTCCAGCTATGCCCTTGTACATATTTTTCCCCACAGTGGCCGTATAATTTTTGGCCCATCGCGGAACTCTGAAATTCAATCCAAATTTATTCGTTGCTGATGGGGTAATTTTGTATTTCACACTCCCCTCCAACGGGAATTTTGTTGAAGATTCAATGGTTAATGCCACTGTGGAATGATTATCCGCTATAATTGTATCGGTTACCACTCCTGATTCAACCATCATAATTGAAAAAATACCGTTTACCTTCCCCCAAACCACATCCGGAATCAGGGAAATCCCACGAGGAATACTGGAGAGGCAACATGAAAAACCCTGGTCACACTTGTAAGGTTTTACCCCCTGCAAGGCAGTATAGTAACTGACACAACCAGTCTGTGGATTTTCAGCAGCAAAGAGATGGTTGTAAACTGTACGTTCAATCTCATCTGAATATTTATGATCACCGGTTATTTGCAAAAGTTGCAGATTAAATTGCATCCAGGTTGTGGTCACGCAACCCTCCCCCATACTGTTCTTATTCTCAGCCGGCATAATGCCATCTTCCTGAAAATGTTCATCCACAGATGAAGTACCTGTAATATATAACCGATTTGCGCAGATATCTTTCCAGGCTCTCTCAAGGGGTTTCAAATAGCGGATATCTCCTGTAATTTTATAATACTTAAGAATCCCCAGAAAACAGGATAACATTTCGTATGCTTTCCCATTACCCACTTTGGTTACCTGACCATATTTCTCCAATCCACTGATAATCCTGGGACCATTTGAATGTTCAAAGGCGCGCAGGATATATTCACAGAAATTAAGGTATTTTTTATCCCCGGAAAATCGGTAAAGGTCAGCCATCGGTTCCAGAATACTTCCGGGTGCAAGTCCCACATGCCATCCGGCTGTCATAAGATCTCTCTTTCCAGGGGCATCCCCAAAAGTATTACAGATTAGATCTCCGGCCTTTTTAGCGGCATTCAGGGCCTTTTGATCCCCTGTTACGGAATAGTAGTTCAGTAACCCGATTATCGCATATTTATGGGCCCACACATCCCATTCCGTCCAATAGTCCTTTGGCAAATAAGTACCCAGATAGCCGTCGGGTAACTGGCATGCGATATATTGCCTCACAATATCATCGGCCAGCTTTTTTATACGTGCATCATTGGTGTATTTATACGTATTGGAAGCAGAAAATAAAAATTTACCCACATGCTCCCCCAGCCATACCTGAGCCCCGGGGCGTTTTCTGAAACCGGATAATAGTGTTGTTGAATCGATTAATAAAAGTCGCTTCTCCAGATTGACATTCATTCGATAACCTAAAAAGCCGTCAATTTCCTGATACCTGGCCGGCACAAATTTATCCTTTATAAGATTTGGAATAATTGGCTCATAAAGTTTTATTTTATTGAGATTTTCACCTTGTGAGTATAGAGCAATACAGATAAGGATGAAGGTGATTGGAATCTTCATAAATATAAGATATTAATTGATCATGAATTATATAATTAATATTTTTATACTGTATAACAGTCTTTTACAGTATCTGTCACACATCTGATAAAAGCTCAAAGAGCCGCAGAGTCATCAAATTGTTATTTAATACTCTGCGGCTCTTTGCACTGCAAACCAATACTTTTAATTCTTTGCTTTAATTTAAGTCATTAACCAGCCGGATTATTCTCCAACGAATAAAAGGATGAAAACTTAAACCCAGGATTTAGCCCTTTTCGTCGTTAGTGTTTCCCTGAAGTTTCCTCAATTGACTATGGCGGACTCCATAAGTAAAGTAGATCACCATTCCGATGGCCATCCATATAATCAGTCTCAGCCAGGTGTCAAGGGGTAAGGAGTACATCTGGATCATACAGATTAATGCCCCCAGTATTGGAACCAATGGAACCAAAGGGGTTCGGAAAGGTCTTTTAAGTTCAGGCCGTTTAACCCTTAAGAAGATAATCCCAATACAAACAATGGCAAATGCGAGCAGAGTGCCGATCGAAACCAATTCACCCAGAATATTAATGGGAAGGATTCCTGCAAAGATAAGTGCAAAAGAGCCAGTTATTATTGTGCTGTAATAGGGAGTTTTAAAGCGGGGATGTATTCTGGCAAAACGCTCCGGAAGTAATCCATCCTTTGCCATAGCATAAAAAATACGAGGCTGACCAAGCATCATTACAAGAATTACAGAGCTTAGACCCGCAATGGCCGCTATTTTTATAATCGGTCGTAGCCAAAAAAGCCCTTTACCCATAGCGTCCACACCAACCGCAATGGGGTCGGATACATTCAGAAAAGTATAACTCACAATTCCGGTCAAAACGATTGCAACTAAGATGTAAAGTACCGTTGAGATACCGAGTGATCCTAAAATACCGATTGGCATATCACGTTGCGGATTTTTTGCCTCCTGGGCCGCCGTGGAAACTGCATCAAAACCGATATAAGCAAAAAAGATTACAGCCGAACCCCGCAATATTCCACTCCAGCCAAAATGGCCCCATTCGCCGGTATTTGGCGGAATAAACGGATGCCAGTTCACCTTATTGATAAAGAAAAAGCCAATCCCAATAAAAAGTATGATTACAAAAACTTTAATCATAACCATTACATTGTTAAAACTGGCCGATTCTTTAATTCCGATTACCAATAAAATCGTAATAGCTGCTACGATAAACATGGCAGGCAGATTCAATATTGCAGTGATATGAGGTAACGAATCAACCGCTATTCCCGAGGATGCCAGAGTTGCCGTCAGCTGATCGGTAATTGGTTTCCATCCCAGATTTGGAATATCGACCAAAACAGTTCTCCAGGCAGCTGTAAACTGTGGAGGAATATAAATTCCGAAATCCTTCAGAAAGCTCACCACATAGCCAGACCAACCCACCGATACCGTTGATGCGGCAAATAAATATTCCAGAATAAGATCCCACCCGATAATCCAGGCCATGAATTCCCCCAGGGTAGAATAAGCATAGGTATATGCACTTCCCGAGATTGGTATCATCGAGGCGAACTCAGCATAACATAGCCCGGCAAACAAACAGGCAAGGCCCGAAATAACGAATGATATGACAATAGCCGGTCCTGCATACTGCGCTGCAGCCTGTCCGGTTAAAACAAAAATACCTGCACCAATAATGGCACCTATTCCTAATGTAGTCAGATTTGTTGCACTAAGCGCACGCTTCATCCCGGACTCTTCCTGGGCATTACGCATTAGTTGATTCAAAGGTTTGGTAATGAACAGACGGGAAATACTCATTATTGGGCTTAAATATACCAGATGATCTGGGGATTAAAATAATTGATTAACTATTGTGCTCAACCGAATCAGCCTTCTGGTAAGTTTCAGGCTTATTGGCCCATTTGCCATTTTTCGATTCACCCAGAATAATCACCTCTTTGGTCTTTTCATACTCCTTTATTGCGAGCATCATCTCATCTCTGCTTTTGCGGATAATCTTAATACCCGTTAAAGATCCCTTATTGCGAACTTCAATATAAAAGCCATCCCGGTACTCTTTGGCTCTGGTTGGTGGTCTGCCCATAATTTAAATTTTATTAATGGTTGATTTTAACTCCGGGAAATCAGACCAATTAGTCGATTTTGTCCCCCCCCGGGATCATTCAAACTCCCAAAAGAACAAAGATGTTTTTGAACTTAGTGAAGTCAGTCGATATAAATTATACAGTTCCAATCGAATTAGATTCAATTGGAACTGCATAATTCGGCAACGGCCAAAGATAAAAAAATTTTCTGTTAAAAAAAATCTAACTCAAAATTAACCGGGAATAGATCTGGTTAACTTACTATTTATAACTCTTCTTCTGTGAATTTTCCAAGTTTTAGATAGTTGAGATATATTTTCCCGTATTTTTCGGCGTTAACAGCATCAGGAAAATAGGTTGTTTCAAAACCTTGCCCCATCGCTTTTTGTGCATCTTCCACTTTGGCGTAAATTCCGGCAACAACAGCAGCAAACATCGCTGCACCAAATGCACAGGTTTGCTCTGTTCTGGCAACTTTAATCGGCATGTTAAGCACATCGGCAAGCGTTTGCATGACAAAAGGCGATTTTTTAGCTACCCCGCCCAATCCGATAATCTCTTTAATTTCAACTCCTTCATGCTTAATCCGGTCGACAATTGCCTTCGATCCAAAAGCTGTTGCCTCAACCAGTGCCCGAAATATCCGTGGAGCCGAGGAGCCCAGTTTTAGCCCCGTAATTGACCCTGCGACCTCCTGATTCGCATCGGGTGTCCGCCGCCCATTCATCCAGTCGACGGCAATAATGGTTGACTCTTCAATTGGAATCAACATGGCCTCTTTGGATAATTCAGGAATAATACGATCCATTGTTTCTGCGATCAGCTTTTCGCGGGTTTCTGAATCAATGAGGGTCGTTTGCACCAGTATCTGCTCTATCGGCCATGCGATAACCCGTTTAAACCAGGCATAAATATCCCCAAACGCCGATTGGCCGGCTTCGATACCGATATAACCGGGAATGACCGAACCGTCTACCTGACCACAAATTCCGGGAATCAACTTATCCCCCATTTGTTCATAGGAAGAGACCATAATATCACATGTTGAAGTTCCAATAGCGCGGGCTAACACGTTTGGGGTTACCTCTCCACCAACAGCACCAAAGTGACAATCATAACCTCCCACACCAACTGCAACATCGGCTGATAAGCCAAGCCGCCCGGCCCATTCGGCTGTTAATGTACCAATCTTTACATCACTTGTATAGGTTTTATCATACAATTTTGAACGATAACCACTTAAAAGGGGATCGAGCGCACTCAAAAACTCTTCGGATGGAAGGCCGTCCCATCCCGCAAACCACATCGACTTATGGCCGGCAGCACATCGGGACCTTAAAACCTCAGCTGGCAATGTTGTTCCTGTAAGCAATGCCGGCATCCAGTCACAATGCTCAATCCACGACCAGGCCGCATTGCGAACTGTTTCGTCCTGGCGAAGGGCATGTAAAACTTTGGCCCAGACCCACTCCGAGGAATAGATTCCCCCTTCATATTGCGTATAGTCTATCGACCATTTTCTTGCCAATTCGTTGATCTCATTCGCCTCTTTAATTGAGGTGTGGTCTTTCCAAAGGATAAACATGGCATTTGGATTTTCCTCCAATCCCTCTGTCAAAGCTAAGGGAATACCAAGCTCATTAACCAGTACCGGAGTACTTCCGGTCGTATCAAACGATATGCCCGCAATATTATTTGTAACATCTTCCCCTGCAATTTTCAGCGCCTCTTTAACCGAAATTTCCATCGATTCAACATAATCCAGCGGATGTTGGCGATACTGATCTTTTGAGGAATCACAATATTTACCTGCGGCCCAGCGCGGATAAGCTTTAACAGCTGTTGCCACTTCCACCCCATTTTCTGCATTAACAATTATTGCTCTGACAGAGTCTGTTCCATAATCAATTCCGATAACATACTTTTTTGCTGACATAGTTCGATCTATTTAGATATTTGTAAAGTCTGACTACCGGGTGACAACTGACTATTGGCAACTGCCAGCCCGACATTGATGCTAATCTTTCAGCATCTGGATTAGGGGTTTTACGCCCGAAAAGCAAAGGAATAAAAATTTTAAAATATTAACTTCATATTTTAAACCAAAACCTATGATGATAATTTAACCATGCAATCAACGACTAAAATTAATTGGAAACTTGATCTATTTCTGACCATAATAAGCATTAGCACCGTGTTTACGACTGAAGTGCTTTTCTGTAAGTAATGGGTTCATGGTTAGGTTTGGATTTACACGATAAGCTATAAAAGCCATTCTGGCAATTTCTTCCAATACGACACTATTATGTACTGCCTCATTGGGCGTCTTTCCCCAGGTAAAAGGACCATGATTTTTTACAAGTACTCCAGGTATATGACTATAGTTTAATTCTTTGAATCTTTCGATAATAACACTTCCCGTATCTTTTTCATAATTTCCCATAACCTCAGCCTCATTCATATCACGGGTACAAGGGATATCATCACTAAAATAATCGGCATGGGTAGTGCCTATGACAGGAAGAGCCACGCCTGCCTGTGACCACGAAGTGGCATAAGTTGAATGGGTATGAACAACACCGCCGATTTGTGGAAATGCCTTATAAAGTTCCAGATGAGTAGGGGTGTCGGAAGAGGGGCGTAATTTACCCTCGACAACATTTCCGTTTAGGTCAACAACAACCATCTGCTCAGCGCTCATCACCTCATAATTGACACCGCTGGGTTTAATCACAATTAAACCCTTTTCGCGATCAATGGCACTGGCATTTCCCCACGTAAAAAGTACAAGATTATACTTTACAAGATCAAGATTTGCTTTAAAAACCAATTCTTTTAAATCGGATAACATAACAGAATTTATAAATATTTATCTTTAAGAAAGAATTAACCCCCTTTCAGAACAAGGGAGTTAATTCTTTCGTTTTAATTACCAGAAATAGACGTAAAAAAATACGCAAGCTAAAACTACACCTGACGAAGCAATTACATCCCACTTATTCCAACTATTGCGCAAAAGGGTTTTGTAGTCGCCATTGAAGGTGATAAACTCAATCTGTTGAGCAGTAGGCTTCGGAGTGAAAAAGGATACTGCAACCATCAGCAACATGATGAAAAAAAGCAACCATATTTCAAAGATAAGCCAGTTGGTATGCCAAAACCAGTGGGTAGATTCCCAGTACCAGCCTGTCATTACCTCTTTACCTGTCTTTGTAAAGATGTTGGTCAACAAGCGAGCCATACCAATAAGAAAGCCCACGATCATCCCTGTCTCACCAGCCTTGGGTGTAATCCATTTAGAAAATATACCCAGTACAAACACTGCCACCATCGAAGGAGCGAGCAACGATTGAATGCCTTGTATATAGTCGTAAAGGCTGCCAAGACTCATCATGATCGGTATCCATATAATTCCAAGTATCACCACACCAACGGTTGCAATCCGGCCCACTAAAACATATCTCTCCTCGCTCTTACCTTTGAACATCGGCTTGTAAAAGTCTTCGGTATAAAGTGTAGCACACGAATTGAAAAATGCGGCCAACGATGCGACTAGTGCAGAAATAAAACCGATAGTTACTATTCCTTTTACACCGGCGGGCAATACAAACTTAACCATTGAGCCAAAGGCAGTATCAGGATTTTCTAAAGTAAATCCGCTTCCGGGCCGTGCCGCCAGTGCAGCAGCTACCATACCTGGTATCAGAAACATAAATACTGGCAATAATTTAAAATAACCTGCTGCAATAGTGCCTCTTCGGGCACGCATCAGCACAATGTCGCTGGACTCCCCTTTTCGCTGTCCGAGCACACGTTGAACAATATGTTGGTCAGTAGCCCAATACCAAAGACCAATGATTGACGCGCCCAAAAACACCCAAAACCCAGGATATTCATCATACAACGGGTTGCCTGTTTCGAAGTGGAATAAGTGGTTTGTTCCGTATGCAACACCGTCTGCTCCTACATTTAGTGATTTGGTGTAGGCCATCATTGCACTCCATCCATCAACAATACTGCCGCTGCCTAGTGCTGACAAACCTAAAAAAAGAACAAGAAATGAACCAATAATAAGTATGGGTGTTTGAATTGCTGACAAGGTCATCACACCCTTCATTCCTCCCAAAATTGTAAATATACCCGTTAATACAATCAATCCGATAGCTCCGTACCAGAAAGGCAAGCCAAGAAGACTCTCCATAAAGATCCCACCGGTAAACGCTGTCACACTCACTTTGGTCAGCACGTATGCGATCAGTGTAATGATAGAAAGCCATGAACCGGTACGAGGTGTATAGCGGTTTTTGAGGAAGTCAGGCATCGTGATAATTTTTCCCAACTTATTGTTCATCAATTGATAAAAGGGTACAAACAGCCATCCCAGAATCAGGATCATCCAACCATGCATTTCCCAGTGAGCCATGGCAACACCCGACTTTGCACCTGTACCGGCAAGCCCTACAAGATGCTCGGAACCGATATTTGCAGCAAAGATAGCCGCACCAATAATGTACCATGGTTCCCCTTTACCAAACAGGTAATCTTCGCTATCTGCCCCTTGTTGCAAGCGGTTGTGTTTTTGTATCGAACGCCATACCGCCCAGGTAACCGCCAAAATCCCGACCGTAATAATTGTCCAGTCGAGCCAAATAAATTCATGTGAGTTCCAATTCATAATTTCTAGTTAGTTAATTTGATATTTGATTGTTTTATGTAAATATTTCACTTAATCATAAATACTATCTAATACAGCGGGAGGCATTGAAGTAGAAAACCCACCATACGTTGTGAATTACCTAAGTGCTTTGTTCAACAGGTAATATACTTCGTTATTACGCATGGTTTGCTTGAATTCCCGGATGTTTGTGTTTTTATCGATAATCAACATTTCGATGTCCGCAATTTCGGCATAATCTTCCATCATTTCAGTGGTGATAGCGAACGAAAAGCTCGAGTGATGGGTTCCACCTGCAGTAATCCAGGCACCTGCACCTATTTCGAGGTTCGGCATTGGTTTCCACAACGCACAGGCAACAGGTAATTTAGGCAATGCTTCCGGTTTTATAACTTCTACTTCATTAACAATCATGCGGAAACGGTTACCCATATCGACAATAGTTGCGGTAATACCATCACCTTCGTGAGCCTGGAATATTAAGCGGGCGCAAACACCTGCATCACCAATTCCTAAGAAATGAACTTCGATACGCGGTTTATTTCCAGCAATTTCAGGGTTTATTTCCAACATGTGCGATTGAAGAATAGAGCTGTTTGCACCGTCGAAGTTCAATACATAATCTTCGATGAACGAGCATCCACCGGGTAAACCTTGAGCCATAATCCACATGGTGCGGGTAAGAGCTGCTGTTTTCCAGTCGCCTTCAGCACCAAAACCGTAACCTTCGGACATCAATCGTTGTGAAGCAAAGCCCATCAATTGAGACATTCCTTCCAATTCGTTGAAGCTGGTAGTGAAAGCAGTTGCGTTTTTATCCTGTAAGAAACGACGTAACCCAATTTCCTGAGCAGCAGCCTGACGCACAGATATGTGTTTTTCAGCACCTCGCTTACAGTCATCGGCAAAGTCGTATAAATTCTCATATTCAGCTATTAACACGTCGATTTCAGCATCTGTAACAGCTTCGACATAAGGGACCAGTTTAGCGATAGGAGCATTATCAACGTGGTAACCCAATCGGATTTCAGCCTCTACCTTGTCGCCATCGGTTACAGCAACATTGTTCATGTTGTCCCCGAAACGGATAATAAGCATGTTTTGTGAATCAGCCCATCCTGCACAAACGCGCATCCAGCCGGAAATTTTATCGTGAGTTGATTTATCTTTCCAGTAACCCACTACAACTTTGCGTGGTTTACGTAAACGGCTGGTAATGAATCCAAATTCACGGTCACCGTGAGCAGATTGATTCAGGTTCATAAAATCCATATCGATTTCTGACCATGGAATTTGCTCGTTGAACTGTGTATGAAGGTGCATTAATGGTTTTTTATAATCCATCAAACCATGAATCCACATTTTAGCTGGAGAAAAGGTATGCATCCAGGTAATTAAACCAATACATTTTGTATCTCCGTTTGCGGCACGCATAATTTCTGCAATTTCAGACGACGAATTAGCTGTCCCTTTATAGACAATTTTTACAGGCAAATTGCCTGAGTCGTTTAATCCTTTTACCATTTCGTGTGAGTGTGCGTCGACTTTTACGACTGCATCACCTCCGTACAGCAGCTGTGCTCCTGTAACAAACCAGACTTCAACCTGTTGTAAAACTATGTTTGCCATGCTTGATTAAATTAATTGAATTATTTATTAACGTATTATTTACTTTTAATCTAAGGAAATTTGACGATTCTTTCGCTGCGCATTCCGGTATCAACCGACTTAAACTGATAATAGTAGGCTCCCTTTTTGGATTCGTTAGTGTTTTTTAGATCCAGTCTTTCCAGAATTCCCACAGAGAGCACTTTTTTTCTGAAATTTCCCGGATCAAATGTTTTTTGGAAAATCGCTTCATAGAGGCTTCTCAATTGCATCAGAGTAAACATTTCAGGCAGTAATTCTTTACCAATTAAATCAATACTTGCCTTCTGCTGCAATAATTCAAGACTATTTCTCACAATTTCTTCATGATCGAAAATCAAGCCGGGTAATTTAGTTACCGACCACCAATGAGCTCCACTTTCACGAACAAGATCCTTGTCGTGAATATCAATCCGGATAAGTGCGACAAAGGTCATACTGATCACCCTTGCGCCCGGATCCCTTTCAGGTTTTGAAAAGGCTTTCCCTTGTTCTAAAAATATATCCTTTAAGCCGGTGGTTTGTAAAAGCACTCTGCCTGCAGCATCATCTACAGATTCATGTTCCTGAACAAATCCACCCATCAGTGACCACTTACCTTGTGCAGGTTCAAATCCCCTGGGGTAAAGTAGCAATTTAAGTTCTCCATCTTCATATCCGAAAATTGAGCAATCTACTGCTATGTAATGTTTTGGATACTGTTTATAGAGTTCACTCAGCATCCGAATGGCATTATCACCCTCCATTTTATTCGTCTTAATTTGACACAAATTTATAAAAGTATTATTTACTTGTATTATTTTGAAGAATAAACTGTTGTATAACATATAATGCAGATCCTTGTAGCTTAGAATATTACAGAAATCACACCAAAAAACTTCAATAATCTTATTTTTTTATCCCTCCAATTTATCTATTCTCTCTATAATTTCGTATATTTGATTAGAGCATTAATAAAATCAAATAAGATTTAATACTCTATTAATTAATGTGTTAATTAGATTATAATTAACTATTAAAAATTTAATGTTATGAGCACTGGAAAGGTTTTATTAGGTATTTTGGCAGGGGTAACTGCAGGAGCCTTATTAGGAGTTCTTTTTGCCCCGGACAAGGGATGTGAAACTCGCAAAAAGGTTGCCAGAAAAGGAAAGGATCTGGTAGATGACCTTGAAGAAACTGTGAAAAATTTTCTGTCAGAAGTTACAGAGAAATTTGAATCAGCGCTTAAAGATGCTAAAGAGGAGGCCTCAAAGGAGACAACAGAGGCACATGTTGAGAACTAGCATCGAAACAGTATCATCGGAATTTCAAAGCTCATTAAAAATATTAAATGGAAGATAATAAAACTCCCGTTGAGGTTTTGTTGGAAAGAGGTCAGGCTTATATTATAACTACTCTTCAATTATTTAAATTAAAGGGGACCGATAAAATAGCCGAAATAGTTTCCAGCCTGGCTTCAGGCTTTGTAATTCTGATGCTGCTTTTGTTGCTCTTTGTAAATCTAAATATTGGAATCGCCTTATTATTTGGAGAGGTGCTTGGCAAAATTTGGCTTGGTTTTCTTGTTTTGTCAGGATTTTACGGGGTTATTGCTCTTATTACATACTTGTTTCGCAATTATCTGATCAAAAAATCAGTTAGGAACGCTGTTATTAAAACCCTCCTCAAAGATGAGCAATTTCAGGAGAATGAGCAATGAAACCCTCATGAGTATTCGCTCACCAAGAAAGGATTATGCTCCGTCAGCTGACGTAGAGGATTCCCCACGATGGATGGGGGCAAGCCATATGGAGGCTTAAAACCATTTAATTCACATTTAATAACTTTACAATAAAGTTTAAAGGCTATACTGAGGTTATATTGATTAAACACTATGCAAAAAATAACAACAGCTGAAGCACTGAGAGTTGCGATTATAAAACTTGAAACCAGACAATTAAGCGAGGAGAAATTGCTTAAAGATCAGTTTTATATTACCTATGTAAGCCTGAAACCTGTAAACGTATTACGGACAGCCATCAATGAATTTCTCACTCTATCCGATTTAAAAGAGCCTTTGATTGAAACTACTGCAGGT
>CANJNY010000110.1 GCA_947475715.1 Prolixibacteraceae bacterium | reverse complement strand
TTACCCAGGAAGTCGGAAGTTAGGCCAATATTTGTTCCGTTATTTATAGCAGGACTTAAGGATTGCAACTGAAAGTTTGCAGTACTTACAAATAGGGGGTCGCCATTAATGGAATGCGCATCCTGTCCGCTTCCGCTCTTATAACTACTCAATGATACTGCCCCGTTAAGATTATAGATACTAAGAGCCCGGGTATTATAAAAAAGGTTGTTGTCAGAGATAAGGGTGTGCGTTCCGGTGCGGTAGATGTCATAAGGAGATTGATCATTTGAAATGATACAATTTTTTAACGTATACGTTCCTTCCCCTTGCAATACGACACTTCCCCTCTGAGAGGAACTGATTGAATTGCGGTCAATCACGGAATTATACAATTGAACATTGCATTGATATAGCGAAGGATATGAGGGATCATTGAGGGGGAATGAGTAAAAGTTAACACCAGAGGCGTTGATCATTCCTGCTGCATTCCCATCCTGATTCGAATAAATCAGCAGATTATAGGCTAATACATTGCGCGATCCGGAAACTCTGAATCCGGTTTGATTATTTCTCATAATCCCTCTGCGGACGATCACTCCGTCAGAATCATCCACCCATACCCCTGATTCAAACGTAAAAACCTGAGAATTGTCCTCGCAAAGGAAATCCTCAAGAAGAATATTGGAACTGTAATTTTCAATTTGTATTCCCGTTGCGGCATTGTGATGTGACCAGAAATTTTTAAAGACTCCATTTTTAACGCACCAGGTAATTATTCCCTGGCGCGTATTATATGAGGTCTCACTCCCATCAATGACAAAATTTCGGACATAATTGGCACTGTCAGCTATGGTGCCACCAACAATATTTATACCATCCAGCGAAGCATAAGTATAGTGTCCCCTAACAATGGATACCCCATTGATTTGAGATTTAAAATAGGCCCCGATCGCCCCCCCATAGGTTGTAACATCCTGAAGTGTAATATTTGTCCCCCAGGATGTTGTCGATGCCTCCATGTCGATATTGATTGCTCCTGATCCCAAACTTAGCGTTGACTTCAGATTTTTAAGGGTCACATTGGCACAACCCGACATTAAAATATTGTAATTTGTTGAATTTAAAACATTAATTCCATCAACTACAAGATTTGCCTTATTTGTGGCATATAGACAATAGATGTTGGTGCTCGCACCATCTACGGTAACACCATCACTGCCATAATTCTTTAAGACAATTGGATTTCCAACGGTTCCGGATGCGTTGAAAGTTACATATTCATTATAGGTTCCCGCCTTGACAAAAACAGTATCTCCTGCCGCGGCAGAATTAACCCCTTTCTGAATCGTAAGATAAGGAGACAATAGGGTTCCGGCATTCGCGTCATTTCCGGTTTTGGCAACATAATAGTTGATCGCAAAGGCAGCAGATTTTAACTTTCGTGCCCGGGGTATAAGTGATTGAGACTCGCTGAGCGATTCTTTACAATTTGAGTTAAGAACAAAAATAAAAAAGGTAAAAAATAATAATTTATATTCCATTTTTATCTTTTTTAAACTGATGGATAATTAGATTTAGCATGGTTGTATAATTAAGTGGATCATAATCCATTATTCAAACCTGTTATGCATAATAGTATCTACAAATTATGTTTGTCTAATTCTGTTAAATCGTTATTTCGCTGTAACGAAACACTATTGTATTTATCATATAATTAGTCGTTTAATTAATTGATAGTTAGATCCCGTTAAAATACAACTACTAATTGCAGATCGAATAAAAATTACAGTAAAATGTTCTATTTTCACATACCTTCTTCTGAATTAGTTGCTAAAAAGTAAATCGGCCTTCATAATATTGAATTTAGTATGCTGAAATAGTGACGAATAAGAAATAGTTTTCAAATCGGTTACACCAATCTAAGATATCGAAAATTAATATAAATTTAATAAATGAATAAAATATCTGGAAAGAAATATTAACCGTTCAAGGAAGTTGAAATTAGCCGAACTAAAGATTTGATATACAGAGATTTGGTTTGAGTGTGGAATTTTAACATTCAATAACACCTATGAAAAGTTTAGTATAAATAATATTATTTAAATAAAATGGATTATCACTATTTTTTTAAAAAAGTAAGGGGGCAATTTGCCCCCTTATTGAACCTTCGGTATGTCTATTCCTAATTCCAGCTTTTTAAAAGTTCCTGCTTTAGTTTAATTTAACTTGATAATATCCTTTTCGCTCTCATTAAAGTCGAGACTTTCATATTTGGAATTTTGTGAAATAAATTCTTCGACAAGGTCTTTCATTCTTGCCACAATCATTTCGTTCGATTCTTTGCCAAGGTTTTTAAGCATTTCTGTGATTTTGGCATTGACTATAAAATGATCATAATGTCTTACCATTGCGATAGTGATCTTCTTATTGTAAGTCGGTTTGGAATTCTCATGTGATGAAAATAGCTCTTCGTAAAGTTTTTCACCAGGCCTCAATCCAGTTTCAATAATCTTTATCTCCTGGTGAGGGATATGACCAGATAGAAAAATCATTTTTTTTGCCAGATCATATATTTTTATTGGTGAACCCATATCGAAAACATAAATTTCGTTACTATTTCCCATAAATACAGCCTCAAATACCAGCAAGCATGCTTCCGGAATGGTCATAAAATACCGGGTAATATCTTTATGGGTGATTGTAACAGGCCCTCCCTTTTCTATCTGACTTTTAAAAAGCGGGACAACAGATCCGTTTGATCCCAGGACATTTCCAAAGCGAGTTGTTATGAACTGAGTTTTTATCCCATCAAGTTGTGAAAGAGACTGGATATAGATTTCACATATTCGTTTTGATGCCCCCATCACATTGGTTGGATTTACTGCCTTGTCTGTCGAGATCATTACAAATTTTTTCACGTTATAAAGAATTGCCAGGTCTGCAATAACCTTTGTGCCGCCAATGTTTGTTTTAACCGCTTCATAGGGATGCTCCTCCATCAAGGGGACATGTTTATAGGCTGAGGCATGAAAAATAATTTCGGGAAGCTGCTCTTCAAAGATCCTTTTCATGCGATAATAATCCGAAACATTGGCAACAATAATTTCAATATTACTATTTCCAAAACATGCCACAAGTTCATTATAAAGGTCGTAAAGTGCGGATTCGGCCTGATCTAACAGGATAATTTTTCCTGTGTTGAAGTGCAGTAGTTTTCTGACAATTTCTGATCCGATAGATCCTGCAGCGCCGGTTACCAGGATCCTTTTCCCGATAAATTCTGACGAAATTTTAGGCGTGTCAATTGATATTGGGTCACGTCCAAGGAGATCTTCAATCTTGATATCCTGTATTTTAAGGTTGTCAAGTGTGCTCTTAATCCCTGAATTACCATCTGAGATTTCCTTGATTTTCAGCCCCCCTTCCAAACATGAATTAACAAATTTCTGTTTCTGTTCAAGTGATATTTCCCACGACCCTGCTGCAATTATTATCTCTGAAACTTTTTTCTTGGTTATAACATATTCAATAGCTTCGTTAATTGAATAGACACAAATTCCATTGATCCTTTTCCCTTGTAAGTTTGCATTTTCATCTATAAAACCTACGACATGGTAGTGGTTTAAATTTTCCCGTTCAAGAATATTGTAGGCAATTATACCGATTCTGCCCGCACCTAGTATCAGTGTGTTCTGACCTGATCCCGATATTTGAAAAAGCGATTGATAAACAGCCTTAATCAATAGCCTGGAGCTGAATAGAATAAAGACTGTTATAAAGAAATTAATAATTATCACAGGATAGGGAAGAAGATAATCTCTGATGATCGGATTAGTTCCGAAACTTAGAGAAAGACCCAATAAAACAATTGAACCTAAAATATTTGCTTTTACTAGTGCGGATAAACCTTTTAATGTAGTATGCCTAATTATGTTATGGTGTGGTTTGATATGCAGGTAAACCAATAAAAAGATTAATATATTTACTGCAGCCCGCTGGTAAGTGGTTATAAGTTGTATTTTCTCAGCAGAAAAATTTTCAATTAAAAAGGTTGAAAAAACACAAATAATTCCAATTACTAATAAATCATATGCCAGAATAATCCATCGGGGCAGGCAGTAGTGTTTGAATATGCCTTTAATGAAATTTTTCATAATAATTTATTTAAGAAACTACTCTGAGGTGTTGAATTACAAAAGGATTAACTTCCTGTTGATTCATCCGGAACTTTCTCTATTGGTAATGTTTTGTATGCTTTGTTACTAACAAGAGATTTTACCGTTTGGCAGATAAATTCAAGCTCTGCTTCTGTAAGATCAGGATAAATAGGAAGTGAGACCGTTCCTTGCCATATTAGTTCCGCATTGGGATAATTACAGGGATTGAGGTTATAAGCCAGCCTGTAATATGTCATCCGATGAATCGGTTTATAGTGAACTGAAACTCCAATACCTTCATTGGTCATCATTTCAATAAATCTATTTCGGGATATGGGCGCTTCCGGGCGGATAATTATCGGAAAAATATGCCAGGAATGGTTCTCCAGAGGACCGTAACAAACTGGTAAATCGATATTGGATAACTGGCCAAGGTTTTTATAATAAAATTGTGCGCAACGCTGTCTCTCGTCTCTAAAGTACCCAGCCCTTTCGAATTGGGCAATTCCAATTGCGGCATTAAGGTCAGCCATATTGTATTTAAATCCCGGTTCAATAACATCGTATTGCCATGACGAGTTAAGTGACGTAAACCGATCCCAGATATCGTGGTTAATTCCATGTAGCCGCATTATTTTGGCTCTTTTATAATAAGCTTCATTATTTGTTACAAACATGCCCCCTTCGCCTGTCGTAATTGTTTTATTGGCATAAAAACTAAAGCAGGTGATATCTCCAAAAGTTCCGACAAACTGATTGCCAAACTTTGTAGGAAAGGCATGAGCAGCATCCTCAATTAGATTTAAATTGTGATTTCTGCATAAATCGAGTATTCCTTCACCTTCCGGAATCATCATCTCTGCCGACTGACCGGCATAATGAACAAGTATAAGAGCTTTGACAGTCGGATTTTCTTTGATCGCCCGTTTTAGAATAGCAGGGGAGACCAGACCTGTTCCATATTCAACATCAAGTAATACAGGATCTGCGCCCATATATCGTATAACTTCAGCCGAAGCTGTAAATGTTAACGTAGGAACCATAACTTTATCGCCCGGGCGTATTCCTATCGCATCAACGGCAAGATGCAGCGCGGCAGTACATGAATTGACCGCACATGCAAATTTGGCGCCTACAAATTCGGCAAACAGCTGTTCAAATTTTAAAGCTTTAGATGATGTTGTCAGCCATCCACTCTTTAAAACCTGATCGATGTAGTGAGATTCGTTCCCTGTGAGCGAAATTTTAGAGAATGGTATATTCATTATTTCCAATTGCTAAATATTGAGATCAAGGTTTTAAAAATAATTCGCATATCTCCCACGAATGATTGAAGCAGAATATATTCACGGTAGATATTTAGTTTCTGAGGCAGAATTATTTCTTTGTAATACAGCTCCGGATTCGATATGTTTGCAAGAATCTCCTCTTCATTTCGGAATCGAATTGCTGCGTTATCGGTGATCCCTGGTTTTACTGTCAGTATAAAATCCCATAATTGGGGAGATTCGGAAACCCATCTTTCAACCTCCGGACGAGGTCCGACCAATGACATATCTCCCTTGAGAACATTGAAAAATTGGGGGATTTCGTCAAGTTTTGTTTTCCTAAGAATCTTTCCAACTCGTGTAATATTCGAAAGATTTCCAGCATCAAAACTTCCGTTATTAGGGCTCAGTTTAACTCTCATCGATCTAAACTTATAAAGCTTGAAAGGCTGTTTATTTAATCCAACTCTTTGCTGACAGAAAAATACCGGGCCTCTGTCATCAAAATAGATCAACATTGCAAGAAGAATAGCAACAGGAAGTAAGAGCGCGATTGAGATTAATGAAAATAACAGGTCAAAGGCTCGTTTAACCATCTAATACTAAATTTAGTTTGTGTGAACCACTCTTAAAATAAAGGGTCGCGAATTTGGTTAATTGATAATTAAAAATATTGAGTATATCTTTTATTATAGTGATATCGATATCCGTAATTATCTCTCAATGCATCATTTAGAACTAATGCAATATTGGGGAATGTTTTCTTAATATCATGTTCGTTGATATATTTGATTTGTTCAGTAGTGCTAAACCGGAAACGGAGTACGAAGAGATTAATATCCGCAAGGCGTCCGGTAAGAATTCCATCTGTAACCAACGCAACAGGTGGACTGTCGAGAATGATATAATCAAATCTCGATTTAGCTTCTCTCATAAAACGGTCAAAATTTCCGTTTTCCAGTAGTTCTGCAGGGTTTAAAGGGGTAGGACCGGATGAGATATAGCTCAGATTCGGAATAGGAGTTGTTTCAATAATATCCTCAAAGTTGTCCTGGTTACTCAGATAAGTACTAAGCCCTTTATTATTATCCGATTTCATTGCCTTGTGCAGAATTGACATATGCATATCCACTCCAACAAGTAATACTTTAAGGTTATTAATCGCCAGGATCGAGGCCAGGTTCATCGAAATAAAAGATTTTCCTTCTCCCGAAATTGTGGATTGTACGGCTATCACCTTTTTCCCCGTTTCCCCAATTACATATTTTAAGTTTGTCCTAAGCAATCGGAATGACTCAGCGACATTAGATCTTGGGTTGTCAAAGACAGCCAAATCTTTGCGGCTTTTATTGTGAATAATCATTCCGGCGATGGGTAAGTTTGTCAACTTTCCAATCTCTTCATAGGTCTGTATTGAATTGTTAATTAGTCTCTTGAAGGATATTGTGATAAGAGGAATAAGTAATCCAAAAACAATACCAATTAAATAATTAATTGTCGTCATAGGCCTGATCTGAATTGCCGTTTCAACGCTGGCCGGATCAAGGACCTTCAAGTCTGGTTGATTCGAAGCGCAGGAAATTGCACTTTCAGCCCTCATTTTCAAAAGATAAATGTAGACCTCATTATTTAGATCAAAACTTTGTTTAAGGGAACTTAATTGTTGCTCTGTTTTAGGTAAAAGGGTTAAACGATTTCTAATACCACTGGTGCGCCGGATTACGTTTTTCAAATCCATCTCTGTGGTGGTAAGAAGCGTATTAATTGTTTGATTCAGAAGATTAATTGTAAGTTGCAACTCTTTGTTTAACAAGATTAAGGAGGGTGCTTTTTCTTCAAATGAAAAAGAAAGTACTTCGCGCCTGCTATAAAGTTCACTCAATTTGGCTACTAAATTATTTAAGGTCTGATCCGAGATTCCGAAGACTGAAGGGACCATAATCTGCTTCAGTTGCCTGGAATCTTTCATGTTTTGACGAAGATTACGCAGATATTCCAACCGATATTCCAGTAGTGCTTTATCGGATTCCAATGTTTGTTGCTTTTGCATCGCAAATCCACTCTCCTGATTTAGGTTTACCGCTTTATTATCGGTTCGGTAATTTGTAATTTTATCCTCCGAATTTGCAAGAATACCAGTGAAACTCTCAAGTTGATTGTCAATATATCTGATTGTATTCTCAGCCACACGGGTTTTTTCAGCAAGGCCGAATTCAATATAAGTTTGCTCTAACCGATTCAAAAAATCGACCCCTCGTTGTGGATTGTTCTCAGAAATTAGTACTTCCATTAGATCGGGTTTTTTATCATTGGAAAATACTTTAATTTTTTTTTGATATTTTAAGGCGAGGTAATCGAGATTGTGAACCACAAAATATAGATTTTTAACCTTAATATATTGTCCCGGAGATTTATCCAGGATAAAACTAAAATTATTATTTATAAATGGCTTCCCAAATATTCCCTTTTGTGAAAAACTCTGCGGGGAATTTTGATTAGCACGGACTAACTCATAATCTACCTGATATTCGGTAGATGAAATTTCGGTTATCTGTACAGGTACTTCAGTCAGGTTTTTTTTATCCGAGAGTAAGCTTAGTGTGTAAGGCTCCTGATTGTAAAGATCTTTACTAAAAAGAATATTTTTCTGATACCATGAGATATTCCATCCGAGACTTTGAAGCGTATTAAAATTTATTAAATGAGATTTCAACCGGCCTGCATGATCCTGACTTATTATGTCTATATTTCGATCATTAGTTGAATTTTGTGACAAGCTTAATCGTTTGATTCCACTCTCATATTGATTAATAAGTAAAGAGGAGTGAATACTATATTCTGGCGGCATATAGCGATTATATGCCCATGCAACGGATATCCCAAAGAAAATAGAAAGTACAAACCAGTACCAGTTGCGAGCAATTTGACTTAAAAAATTCTTTAAATCTGCAGTGCCTTGTTGTTCGGGATAATAAGCTGAATTATTAATTTCTGGTTTCATAGACTTGTTATTTTAGGAAAAATCATTATTTAATATAACTTAATATCAGTATTGTAGTCGTTATTGCGGCAAGTGTAATGGAAAGAAGTGAGGTGTTTAATGCGTTATTCTTGTATCTGTCGGGCTCAACATATAGGATGTCATTAGGGAGCAAATAAAATATTTCGGAGTTCAATGATTTTCCCGTTCTAAGATCAAGTCGATAACTTTTTTTCCCTGATGGAGTATTTCTTAGCACCAAAACACTTTTTATACTGGCAAACTCGGTCGTACCATTGGCTAGTCCCAGGGCATCCAAAACCGTGATGCTTTTATCATAATTGTAATAAACACCCGGATTTTTCACTTCACCCAATACCGTAATCTTATAGGTGAGAATCTTTACTTTAATCGTAGCACCTTTAAAATATTCATCTGCTTTTTTCTGGATCTCATTCTTAGCACCCTCTTCAGTTAGGCCTGTAACCTTTACTTCTCCCAGGACAGGTAGCAAGATCATTCCCTTTTGATCGACTCTGTACCCGTTCAGATATTGACTCGATGCCTGCCCAAATTCAGAGGCAGTACCACCACTGTAGGTGGCTGATTTAGATGGACTGAAAAGCTGATTTACTTCCATGTTAATTGATTGAATATCAACATAGAGATTGTCGTCTGTTCGGATGACATATTCGGGAATCGGTCCCGGGATACTTTGTTGAACGTCATTCAACGCATCTTTAAAGTACTTCATGTTCCTTGTTGATCTGCATGAAATAATATTCACAGCAAACAACGTGACTAATCCAAATAAAAATAGATTTTTCATAGAATTAATTATAAATTCTTGTAAAACAGGAAAATAAACGAATATATTGATTCTGAATTGTAGCTAAAGTCTTATAAATGAAAATCGGTAAGATGATCTATTAAGAATTTGGTTTAGGAATCCAAATACTATAGGTCTTTAATCAGTTTATACATTGGTCTTTCAGGATAGGCAGTAAACTCATAAAAGACTTGATATCCTGAATGCAAATAGAAGGTAATTACTTTCTCATTATTTAAAAAATCAGTTGTTAAGGTAATTTTTCTGCAGTTCTTTCTTTTGGCCTCTTCTTCAAATGTTTTAATCAGGGCCCTTCCAATACCGTTGCCTTTGGATGCATTGGAAACGCAAAGCGAGAATATCTCTGCATAATTCCCTTCATCAATATCGGTCAATATTTTATCTGAGTTTTCACTTATTTGTTTCAGGGCATTGGGTCTTTTGAATAAGATTATCAATCCATGGCAGAGAAAAGTGAATAAATTGCGGAGCAACAATCTTCTATGATATCCCTTTGATTGAACGCAACCTGTTCCGAATCCCTGCATTTTACCTTGGTCATCTACCGCACCAACTCCAATAGTTTCCTTACTGGCTAATACTGCTTTATAATAAGCTCTTAAGAACCTCTCCCCTAAACTTGAAAGGAAGAATCCTTGAAAGGCATCCAGATGGATCTTAGCCAGGACTCTATACTCACTTTTTTGAAGTATTCTATAAACCATTTTTTTTAGAAATAATTCATTACTAAATTTCCAAAGCGATCGAGATCTATATTGCTTCTGCTTTTTACTTTGCAAATCGGGTCGTTAGCTAATGAGTTTACTTTTAAAAATTTCCGGTCTCGTATTTGGATTTATATCGAGGTTCCAGATTTTACTGGCTCAATCTTTACCAGAGATTCGATGATTGCTGTAATTTGGTTTAGATTCACACTCCGTGAGAAATTTTCCAGCGCATAATTAAATCCATTATTTCCCAAAAGAATTAGTCTTTCCTGTTTCATTTGGGCTGCATTTTTCATTGCAACAGTAAGACGTTTAATATTTTCGGGAGGAACGACCCAACCACAATTCGCATTCAGAACAATTTTTGAGGTGTCGCTATCTTCATCCACCGATGCAATGACCGGTTTTTTAGAAAAAAGATAGGCTGTCAGTTTGGATGGTAAGGCAAATTGTGCAGCCCCCTTATTTAAACTTAACAATAGGACATCAGCTTGATCCTGAATCTCCTGTATTTTCTCAATCGGAGCCTCCCGGAACTCTATATTGCTATTGCCGCTGGATTCTGTTAAAGAAATTAAATTTCTTTTTTCAGGACCATTACCAGCTATTATAAGCCGTGTATTTATTAAGTCAACATCCAGAAAAGCTTTGATTAAAATATGAACAGCTGCAGTATGGTTCAAACTTCCTAAAAACATAAATGTAAAGAAACGATCAGGAGTTCTAATCTTCTTATTTTGATGATATACAATAAACCGTTCTTCATTTTGCCAATTAAAAACCACTTTAACTTTTTCCTCATTTAACACTCTTGTTTTTAGAAGCATTGATCTCATGCCATCGGAAATGGTTATTACTTTAGCTGCGTTTTGCTGAACATACTTGTCAATTGGTAAGAGAAGTTTAAAAATAATTTTCTTTAAAAATGGAATTTTAGCTATTAAGGCTTCAGGATAAATATCCTGAACATGAACGATAGCCGGTAAATCAAATGTTTTAGCAGCACGAATGGCGAAATATTGACCAAAAAGGGGCCAGGTATTGATATAAATTACATCAATATTTAAGTGATTTATTTTAATATATTTTTCGGCGGATTTGCCAATACTGTATGATTCTCTAAACCGTCCTAACAGACTGTATCGGGCAGATGCATAGGATGATAGCTGAATTCGTTTATAGGGATTTTGATCCTCCTGAAAATGATGATCCCTATAATCCGAACCCAGAGGTCTTGTTGGTTTTGGACAAAGAACAGTAACCTCATTGTTAACGGCCAAGGAAGCGGAAATATCGTATGACAAATGGCTCGTTACAACTGGTTCCGGCGGGAAGGCCGCAGTGATGATCAGAATTTTCATCACGTATCAATTTTTAAGGTAATTATATGATGGATTCATTCATCCTTTAAAAAGGGCTGGTTGCTTCAGTTTTACATTATATTCGTTTAGCTTTTATGAAGCAATAACCAGACTATTTTATATTTGGGATAAATGAAGTTATTCGTTCCAGACCACTGACTTCAGATAATGTGTACGGCAGGATAACCCGAATAACCTTATCGGACACATTGATTTAATCTTAGAATTTTTATAGTAATTACCCATATCTTCCTGTTTCTTTTCATCACGGCTAAATGGACGAATCTCCCCAATATCGCACTTTAAATAGTGTTCCGGAACCGCATTCCCAAAAGAACCTGTTCCCCCTGTAATCAATAAGGTTTTGTTCTTAAACATGGCGCTATGATTTTAAGATTATTCAGATTAGCGATGATTACTCAACGAAGCCTGGATGAATTTAATAACATTTTCTACCCACAGTTAGTTTATCTCAGACCGGTTAATGCAATTTATCTAACATTTCGAAAATCTTTCTTACCTGGGCTTCCGGATTTTTGTGTGCAAAAATAAATCCGGAAGCTTTTTTCCCAATTTCCTCAAGTTCAGACTTGTTTTTTTCACATACAGCAACGATCATTTTTTTTAGCTCTTCAACATTGTCATTCACGGGTGTAAAACAATATTGAAAATACTCCTCAGGGATACCTTTCAGACGATTCATGATTGTGGGTGTGCCGGAAGCAAAGTATTCCAAAGTTTTTGATGGAAAAGAATATTTTGTATATTCATCCTCCGAGGATCTGGGGTTTACCAGGACAGTGGCTCTTTTTTGCAATCCCAATACCTCATTGTGTGTGATTTGACCAAAGGATGTAATCCGATTATCTGTTCTTGAAATATCTTTAATATCGTTGCTGCAATTTCCTTCACCACAAATCCAAAGTCTATAATTGGAATCTTTGATTTGAACAAAGGCTTCTATTAAATTCATTATTCCATACCTTCTATTTAAGGTTCCTGTATAAAGAATTGTATTGTACTTTTCTTTTTGTTTGATTTTATTGTCTGGTGATTGGGTATAAATCCCTTCAACAGTAATCCATGGTTTATCTTTAATTTGTAAGGCTTGAGCCATAAATTCACTCAGAAAAACAAAGGAATTAATATTTTCAAGTGAGTTGGTCATGTAATGTGAATCAATTTTTTTTAAAATTCGATAGAACAAACTTCTGCTTTCAGACATGTATTGAGGTAAATCAGGAACAATCAAGCATATTTTTATTTGTGGATATCTCTTTTTTATGTCGCTAACGGCTTTTAAAAAGGGAGAATGGAGTGCATAGATCATTATTGTTTTTTCCCCACAGGTATTCCCGGCCCAGTTTAACAGCTCTCTTTTTGCTCCTAAATAGCGACTTAAAAAATGATATCCAACCAGGTTGCAAAATCCTACGGTGTGAAGTTTAATTCGATTGTTTAAGAATAAATGATCCGGTTTTATAAAAAGGGAACTGTATCCCAACGGATATGATCGGATGTATGGAAGGGTAAATACATCTGCAGACAGGTCTAATTGGTTCATTCCATCTAAAATAGCCCATTGCAAAGTATTTGCCGCAAGCTCAGCTACACCTTTGCTTTTCTCCCGGATTTGATCTTCAATTGAGTGAGGGAAGAGCCCGCACAGATAGGCAACTTTCATCTGATAAACGGTTATTAATTTGGCATAAATGATTTATAGATCTTTTCTATTTGAATTAGATTTGAGGACTCTGAGAAAGCTGTTTTTACCCTTATTCTTGATTTCGTCCCCATTTCAATTCTCAGGGATTGCGACTCAATCAGTGTTTTTAACTTTAGCACAAATTCATCGGAATTGTTAGCAGGAACCAGGAATCCGGTTTCCCCATCCACAATAATCTCAGGATTTCCCCCAACATTTGTGACAACAGATGGCAAGGAGGCTGCGCAAGCTTCAAGTAAAGCAAATGAGAGATTTTCATGAAAGGTAGGGAAGGCAAATATATCAGAACCAAAAAGAGCTGCCGATACCTCGTTCGTTTTTCCAGTGAAAATCACTTTACCCGCTTCAATTTCGGACCGGAGAGCCAATTGAGTGTATTCCAGATAAGGTCCGTCTCCAACAATCAGAAATATTAGGTCACCGAATGCTTTAAATTTCTTTATAACTTCAATTAAAATGTCAAATCCTTTATCCTTTGAGATTCTTCCAATTGTTGTTATGACAATGTTATTATCGGTGATATTTAAATTATTGCGGAATTCTTTTCTCATTTTAATGCGATCAAGATCCGAGAAATCAGGAGCTGAATTATGAATGAATCCGAATAAATGTTTAGCGTTTTTTTGAATAATATCTCTTTTGACTGCATAATCACAAACGCAGTAAACACAATCAGCGAATCTCAAAGTTAACGGTTCAATAATCCTTCTGAAAATAAAGTTTTTAAGTTTTGAAATTTCAAGTCTGTCAAAATAAAAACCATGAACACATACTACGATATTTTTGCATCCAGCCATTTTTCCGGCGAGTAAACAAAAAAAACCTTCCGATTGCAAACCACGGATATGCAGAATATCCGGATTTTCTCTCTTTATTTTCTTATACAAATCAATCATCAGATTAAATCCCAAATTTTTAGTGGAAATGGTCTGCACCAAAGGAACAAAACAATATCTTTGGCTTAATTCGGAATTAACAAGCCTTTTATACTCAGTGAGTGTACCTCCTATGCCACTGGTTGGAATGACATGTTGCATAACTTTGATTATCATGCTATTAAATAAGTTTTGCAGTGACGTTACGAATCTTTATCTTCGGATTATATTCAGCCTGAAAATTTTAACACTAATTTAGAACCTGGATAAAACATTACACGAAAAAATCGTTAGGATATTTATATGCTAAGTAATTAGCTTATTTTGGTTTGATTGAATTGCAGAACTGCTTATGATGTAGGCAAAAATAATCCACCCAATTTTCAGGGTCAGAATTTGTATTGATAGGATCATACCGGCAACGGGAATCAAAAGTATTAGGGGCAACAAGATATTGTACCTTTTGTAGCTTAAATAACTGGTCATTGCAATTCTAAATAGAAATACCAAATAAAGAATCAGTCCTATTATTCCCGTATAACATAAGATTTCCAGGATTACATTGTGAGGGCTGATTTCGTTCCCATAAATTTCAGTTGTTTGAAATATATAACCATTATGTCCTATTCCGAATATGGGATGCTCTTTTATAATTGGAATTAAGGTTTTCCAGATTTCGATACGACCAGCCATATTGCCGGTTTCTTTAGAATCGATCAATCTGTTAACAAGGGTTTCCGATTGAAATAAGATTATTCCGACTATAAACAAAGAAATTATTCCCAATGTCAATGCCATCACTTTTCTCGGGAAATTCTCTGTTTTGTATAAAATAATAGCAATTAGAAATGACATGGTTAAGGAGATAAATCCAAGGCGTGACCCTGTCTCGAAAAGTAGTTTAACCATCAGTGGAAGAGCCAATAAAAAAAGGAAACGATACCAGCCAAGCTTTAATCTGTTCTGTGTAATTGCCAGTGCGAGCACAATAATTCCCACAGATGTCCTTGCCGCGATATAATTCTGATCTTCGCCAAACATCGACAACCGTCCCATGAAATAGGTTGTTCCAATTCTGAAATTATATAAAATGGCTAACAATATGGTTCCAAAAGCAAAGCTCAACATTCCCTTTTCCAGTATCATGTAATCTTTTCTCTCGTGGTTTATCATGATAAGAAGAAAAATTATATTGAGTAAAATTGTAAAATTGAAATATTGGGAAGCAATTTCATTAACATTCAATAACTCCATTAATGTATCCAAACCAAAAAAAATGACAATTGGAAACAGGTAGTATCTTACGTTATCTAATTTTATAAATAATTTGAATTGCGTTAGTGTAGAAATAAAATATACCAGACCAAAAATCTTAGCAATAGAAATATATTTATTGTCATTAATTGGAGTCAGCATCTCAAAGTTAATGGAGAAAAAGAATAAATAAAGTGCAATTCGTTGTATCTTATTTAGATATTGCATAGAAATATTTTGAAAATAAATTACAAATTTTTAGTTAGTCACTAATTTTGAATTGTAAATCGTCTGAAAATTAGTCCCAGGGTTGTTTTTAAACCTAAACGATAGGTAATCTCGATCAGGCAAATAAACCGGCTAAATAAGGATAATTTAAACCTTTTAATCCGGGAATTGCTTAATAATGGATAATTCGAAAATTTTTCTACTATTTCCAATAAGTTATTTTCGTTGGATCTGGATAGGAAATGAGCTTTTGCAAATTCCAGATAAACCAATCCCTCAAAATAATTTAGAATGTACCTCGTGAGTCTGGAATTGGGATTATATTTAGAATTAATGATTTGAAGTTGGCCAAGAATACTTAACAGACTGGTGATGTGTTGAGGTGGTTTGACCGTATGGGTGATTGATTCTGGATTTAAACAGTATATGTAATATCTTTGGGAAATTAAGCAAATTATATTTGCCCGGAAGAGAATTTCAGTAGCATACAATAGATCTTCCGAGATATTTATGGCAACTTTACCACTTACCATATCAACGGTCAAAGCTCTTTTAACTATTTTATTCCAGGTTGCACCCAGGAAATGTTGTTTAACTTCTAACTTATTTGTAGTAACCAGCTCATTTTTTATTTTTTCTATCGATTTTCTTTCACCAGTAGAATTTTCCAGATCATAATTAAACACTACAACATCGGCGTTTGTCTCTTTACATTTGGCAAATAGAGGCTCTAAAATATTGGGTAATATCCAGTCATCCGCATCGACATGCATGACGTAGGTGCCAAGAGATGCATCCATCCCGGCTGATCTTGCAATTGGCTGTTTACTGTTAATTTTGAGAGGTATTATTTTCAGTCGATTTTCCTTTTTCTGATAATCGGATAGTATTTGTAAACTATGGTCAGTAGAAGCATCATCTACCGCAATAACCTCATATTTGCCAGAAAATTGCTGGTTGAAAACTGAATCAAGGCATCTGACAAGATACTTTTCAACGTTATATACTGGAATGATAATTGAAATATCCATAAGACTATTTTTTTTCATCCTGAATAAATTCCTTTCTGGCAATTGAAAAGATTATGCTTTTAATTGCTAACCCGGATGATCCTACTTCCATAAAGGAATCGCCTCTTTACGGCTAATTTTTAATTTAATAACTCCCCTGAATTTTGAAATATAAATATTTTATTCCCAGACAATAGAAGAGTAAGAAATAGGAGGTACTATTCATAATTGAATACATTATTGTCAACCTTAAGGCAGAATCCGGGCTCGTTCTGACGGGGAAATATTTGGTTCGGATATAATAGGAATGAATTTTCCAGGCTTCTGAAAAAGGGATATCTGACCTGAACAACATGGTACAACCGGCAGAAAAAGTTGGTTGAATTACCTCTTTTATCAAATGTTCTTTTGTGGATAGTTCCATTGATGAATTTTCGATGAAGTCAAAAGAATTTTCAAGAACAATAAATTGACTTTTAGTCCTTTGCAACATTCTTTTAATATTTGGCTCCCTGTTTTTCGATGTGGATTTCGGGTTGAAAACATAAAAATATAGCGTATCTTTAATGGCCATTATTCTTTGACACGAAAAAAATAATCTGGGAAGTAGTTCTATATCTTCAGATGTTATTCCTTTTAAAAATCGGTGCTTTTTTGTAACAAAAAGTGTGCTTTTATAAATATATAAGCAGGATGACCAAATTCCACAGTGACATTTGAGATAATTTTCCCCATTATATACAAAATAATAGAGGCCTTTAAAGTTTGTTAATGCTATTGGATTCTGATTGCTACCAGGCACGTAGTAGTAGTTGAATTGCAGTGCATCAAGGTTGTTGTCTGATGCTAAAGTTAAAAGTCTATTTAGACAATTTTCAGTGATATAGTCATCAGAGTCAATAAACATTATATATTTTCCTTTGGCAAGATCCAATCCTCTGTTTCTTGCTTCGCTTTGACCTGAATTATATTGATTTATCACGATTAAATTGGATATTCTCTCTTTTAAATCGCATAAAATATTTAGTGTGTCGTCTGTTGATCCATCATCTATTACTATAATCTCATAAAGTGATGGTAATATATCCTGGTTTGTCAATGAATTCAGACATTTTACGATGTACTGGCTAACATTAAAGGCAGGAATAATTATGCTTAACTTTAGATCCATTATTATCGATCGCTTTTAGATTTAAAAAATATTTGAGTAGCTTCTTGAATTATTTATTTTGTAGTGCGTGCTTTAATTCTCAATAAGTGGAAGAACGGATTCATATAAAAAGCTAGTATTTTGTATATGAAGATATTGATTTTTGTTTTGGAGTTCATATGAAACTTTCGAAATAATAAACATATGAAGAACGAATATTTTGCATTGAGACGGTCATAAAAAGATAGGTAAGGATAGACATATATTTTTCGCAACTCTTCATTTCTATAAACTGATGGTTTGAATAATTCATGTGTTAGGTAGTTAAAAACAGATTCTGAATGTTGGCGATATGCGACTGTTATTTTATTATT
>CANJNY010000109.1 GCA_947475715.1 Prolixibacteraceae bacterium | reverse complement strand
TTACCAGCGAATCCAGTCGCAGTCAAAACTCCTGTGCCGGGTACAAAAGATAATTTTGTACTTGCCGTTTTTTGAGGCAGATTTCCTGTATTGGAAGTCACAAAAGTGGGATAGACTGATGTTGCAGTTGTGATATCATTGGTTATGGCAGTATTGGTAGCATTTGTGGCTGTTGTTGCGGTCGTTGCCGTTGCGGCATTTCCCCCAATATTTAAGTTAGCCACCGGGGTGGTTGAAGTAACAATAAGCGGTGGGGTACCGGTAGCTACCGTCGAAGTTAATGATCTGGTTACACTAAGACTTGTTCCTGTTGCAGCACCAATTACCGGTGTTACCAGGGTTGGCGAAGTATCCATTACAAATCTTGAGCCTGTACCTGTTTGTAAAGCTACAGAAGTAGCATTTCCGATACTGGTGATTGGTCCGGTTAAGTTTGCATTGGTAGTTACTTTACCAGTTGTTAATCCGGCAGCTGTTCCGGTGATATTTGTTCCAACCAGGGCTGAAGGTGTTCCTAAAGCTGGTGTTACCAAAGTTGGTGAAGTGGATAATACAGTACTTCCTGTTCCGGTTGCTGTAGTTACACCTGTTCCTCCGTTTGCAACCGGCAAAGTACCTGTTACCCCTGTTGTTAAAGGCAATCCTGTCAGATTTGTAGCAACTCCGGAAGTTGGGGTGCCAAGTGCAGGCGCAGTCAGTGTAGGGCTGTTTAAGGTTTTGTTGGCTAAGGTCTCTGCACCTGCTAATGTAGCCAATGTACCTGTTGTTGGAAGTGTTACGGCGGTAGCTGCCGTTGAGGTTAATGTGGTTGCATACGCACCCGATGTGGTAAGGTTACCTCCAAGTGTAATTGTTTTTCCTGTATTGGCAATTCCTGTTCCACCATTGGCACCAGGCAATGTACCGGTCACCCCAGTTGCCAATGGTAATCCGGTTAGGTTGGTAGCGACACCGGAGGTTGGGGTACCAAGAATAGGAGTCACCAAAGTTGGTGAGGTGGATAATACCGTACTTCCTGTTCCTGTTGAAGTGGTTACGCCTGTTCCTCCGCTCGCCACAGCCAGCGTGGCACTTAGACCTGCCGCATTTCCACCGATATTTAAATTGGCCACCGGAGTCGTTGAAGTAACGATAAGAGGGGCGGTTCCCGTCGGCACATTCGAAGTTAACGATCCGGTTAGCCTAAGACTTGTACCTGTTGCTCCAAGAATAAATGGAGTAACCAGAATTGGAGAATTGGACAAGACTGTATTTCCTGTTCCGGTTGAAGTAGTTACACCTGTTCCACCATTGACAACTGGTAATACTCCTGTAATAACTCCTGAAATTACAACATCTTTAAGCATTGAATTGGAAGCTGGAGGTAAAACAAGTCCCTGACTCGCGGTGTCAGACAATCGGGTCCATACAGGTGCTGCAGTTGTGCCGGCATTGTAATAAAATCCAGGGGTAAGGCCAGAGCCTGCGGTTAGGTTGTAAACCAAAAGACTGGTCGCCGGACTGGCTATCGTTGCACCATCATTTACCCCGGTGAGTGTAATACGCGGTATCAGCAATCCCTGGTTTACAGAGCTGATATCGAGTATCGCACTCTTGTCGGGTGTCGTTCCGTCGCTGTTAATTCCCACACTCTGGGAGAATGCGCCAACACTAATCAGCAGTGCCAAAATCGTTAAGAGAAACTTTGTATTCATTTTGATCTGTATTTAAAACATTTATTTTTATTACTTCACCAATAGCCTAAAAAAGGAGTTACAAACTCAGAGCCATTAACCCCACCCCGATCCTTCGGGGAGGGGTAGCTCCACCATTCACCATTGTTTATTGCCTGATCAGCAACTTAAACGGATGCATAACTCCTTTATCGACCACCCTGAGGAGATAGATCCCGCTACTCATGCCAGGAGTTGGGATAAAATTATAATAACCTTCACCAAGCTTGTTGGTCAAAACAACCCGGCCCAGCGCATCATAGAGCGTGGCTACCGCCTGACCCGTCACTGTTCCTACAATATGAATCTCCATATTTTCGAACATGAAAGCGTTGAGCTCACCTGGTAAAACTGGTAAGTTGTTGATGGTCTCCGCGGAGGTGTGAAGGAAAAAGCGATCGGTTATGGCCGAGTTGGCTGCAACAAGGGCTTTGTAGTTACCGGCCTTCAGGTCGGTAAATGTTTTGGCAGCCTTATCTTCAAGGATTACATTGCAATCGGACGGAAGGCTGATGGTTTTGGCGGAGAAGATCACCTCTCCCCCTGCGGTAGTCTCAAGTCCGACCGGGATAACATAGCTACTAATGCTTCTTCCCGGGAGTGACTGAATCAAAAACGGAACTCCATTATCATCAACCAAACGGGTGTACACCGACAACGGTGCATTGGTGTGAAGCATTCCAACGTCAAAAGTCGGATCCAGCCCTTTGGTCATTTGATCGTTGAACGCGAGGTAGGTGGTGCTTTTCTGACTCTTTACCGTGGCTGAAAGCTGAATAACCGGCCAGGAGATGGCCGATGACTTTAATGCCAGATTTGGAATATGAAGCTGCATGTCATGATTAAAGTCGACCGACGTAGCGGTGGAAGTGGTTTTGATCATAAAAGCCTGCCCCTGCTGAATATTGAATGCCGGTGAAACAAGCGGTACATTGGAGATGACGGTATAGCCTCCGCTCTGATTATTCGAGGCATCTGGCTGTTCCCAGATGTAGATTGCCCCAAACGAAGGATCGATATTGGGTGTTGCTCCTAAATTAACGGATAAAAAGTCGTTGACAGCCGAACTTCCCGCGTTGATTCCAATAGCCGAGGTGTAGGGGTTTCCGACGCAGTTCCAGGCACCGGGTGTAAGTCCGGTGGCGGTGAGTGTTCCGGCCTGCAGCGATCCGGTGAAGGTAACAGCGGTATTGGCAGGACCGATGTGCATCGCGAATCCGCGACCCTCAGACAAAGCACCGTCGCCAGCACCTGTGGTGAAGAAAGGGTTCCAGCTGTTTTGACCGGGGTTAAAGTCCATCATGGTCCGGAGGATGCCGTTGGTTTCAATGGCGGGATTGGCGGCGAGGAAGTCTGAGACGGTTTCTGTGATTGGTGCTGACACCAGATTCCACTTACCGGCCGACATCCAGCGGGCAGCGGTGGCTGTTCCTGTTAGTGTGGCGGTGGCGGTAATGAGTGATCCGGTTCCGGTGGAATCGCTTTTCACGCGAATACCTGTTTCTGAAGTATTGTTGTTGGAGAGTGTTTCGTTAACCGTCAAACAGGTGGCAGGTGCTAAGGTAAGTGATCCCCCGCTGGCGATAGTCAGGTTGTCCATCGTCGCTGCATTGACAGCAAACGGACTGACCAGGGTAAAGTTGCCGTTACTAACCACCCAAAAGGTTCCGGAGCTGCCCATAATATTGGCTCCGGTATTGGTTATCGATGGAGATTTTAAGCCTGAGATAGCGATCCCTCCTTGTGCCTGAAGGTTGATTGCTCCGAAGATGCAAAACAAAATTAACAGGGTTAGCTTTTTCAATATAGTATATTTATTTTAAACTTAGAATTAACAGAAGCCAATAGAATTTTTAATCGTTTCATTTATTGAATATTGAACTACTTATTCGGTCTTGGCCAGTTGTAATTGTCACGAACAGTTATTGCCCATGATGTTATTGTTTTAAATCCTAAAAACTTTGCAATTTTATTTCGCCGTTCCTTCCCAAAAAAAAGTTTTTGTTTGAACATATATCCAATCAGGGCGTGTGTCGAACGGGGATCGTCAATGTTATAGAGTGCTTTTGCAGCAATATGCCTCAGGTATTTATCAGGATCGGATAAACATTCGATTAATGGCTCTACGGCTTGCTGATCACCAATCATACCCAGTGCCGTTGCAGCTTCTCTGCGAATGTATTTATTGTGAATTTTAAGTGCTTTGATTAAGGGTTCCACTGCTCGAAAGTCACCGATTTTACCGAGTGACTTTATGGCACTTAAACTGATGTTATAGTCAGGCCGATTTGAAAAATTAATCAACGTTTCAACTCCACGGCGATCGCCAATATCACCCAGAGTAGTGAGCACAAAGCGGAAAGAGGAGATCCTAATTTTCCGAAGACTTTCAATCAATGGTTCAACAGCAGGTTCACCAATCTCAACAAGAGTGCCCCATTGCTTATTTTTAATCAACTGATTAATTTCTTCCCCGTTATAATTTGAAAAGCCCACTTTAAAATTCATTTTCCAGTTGATATTGCGACTACTTTTTACCCCTATTGTCAGCTTAAAATCTTTTTATCTAAACCTTCAGTCGGATACGGTTCAAAAATATATTCTCGCTTTAAAACTGTCAGAAAAGCAGTGCTCAACTTTGTACACTTTTAGAAAATACTATGCAGTATTTTCTAAAAGTGTACAATAAAATTATGGCTAATTCATTGTTTTTATGACCTTTGATTAAATCCACGAAAGATCCTTTAGGAAACTGGATTTCAGATTATTTTTGGAGTCGGATTTGGGAAAAGCATTTCAAAGTCTGAGAAATAACTACAATTAACCCGGAAAAAGTCAATTTTCATATCGAAAGTGAGCACAATTAAGCAGGAAAAACCTCTTTCTAAGCAGAAATATTCAGATTAAGTGTAAATAATAAACGAATTGATTCTGTATAAAACCAGGTTTAACAGCTTAGGATTGGCACCGTAATAATAACATCTCGATTGTACAGTGCTGCAAAAGGGGCTTAAGGCAAACGATCAGGTCTTTGTGATTCCCGCGATAGGGAAAAACTGAGATTGAGAGAATCGAAATCAGATTTTTATAGGAGTATATTCTTGTCCGATCACATTATTTATACTTGAAGAATAGGGATAAAATAAAGAAAATAGGTAAGCTAGGAGTCTGGCGGAAGGTTAAAATATTCAGAAGGGGTTTTACCTGTTTCATTTTTGAAGGCTTTATTGAATGTGCTTCGGTATTGATAGCCGGAATCCATTGCCAGGACTTCAATGGTGAATACACCAGGTCTTCGATTATAAGTATCTATAAAGTGCGATATGCGGTATCCATTTACATATTCTCTAAAGCTCTTATCAATGACCTGATTTACTAAAAACGAACAGTGATGAGCAGGTACATTCATCATATCTGCTAAGTCCGCCAAACTAAATTCAGGGTTTAGAAATGGTTTTTTCTCCACCATTAGATCTTCCATAATCTTTGCCTGTTGGACAAATTTTAATTGGGTGGACGGATCAAAAGTATTATCTAATACTTTTGATGGATGGGGCAAAGTCTGACTTAAATCATTAAAATTAGATGTATTATCGGATGATTTTGGTTTTAAAATCAAATTGCCATAGAGAATTACCGGATGCCGAAACATCCAAATTATAAAAATAAAAATCCCCGAACTAAGAATAATTGAATACGGTCCGTTTCGCACTAATGATTCTAATGGTGAATGTGTTCTCGCTAAATTGAACGTGTAAATTATTGCAAAAAAGAATTGTACGGTTAGTATCCCTAAAAATATTTCTAAATGATAGCGACCAGTTGAATAGATTTTGTTGCTCTTATTCGATAGAAACCGAATCAATAGGCGCCATGAAAAGATTAAATAAACAATTTCAATAGCTGATCGTAAAAAAATAACTGTGTTTATCGGAATAATCGTTACCAAATGTCTACTCCTAATTTCAACTTCTAAAAAATCGTTATTGATAAGCTCAGCTTTCCCCGTAAATAAGGCTACTAATAAAGGGAGTATATTAATACAAGCCAAGGAGAAAGGAATGAGATGCCATAGATCTTTACGATGCAATTTCGATTCGTCATTGATAAATGAACGAATATAAAGGTAAATCACTGGGCCGCCTAAGATTGCAAGTGTTGAAACCGGAATAAAAAGCACATTGCTGTAATTGGCGCTGTTTAGTGAAATGGAAAGAATAAATATGTAAATAATGACACGAATAATGAAAAATATTCCTAGAAGCTTATTGAGCAGTAAATTTCCCGACGTATATAGAAAGAGTTGGATCGCAAAAATTAGCAAAACAACTGTTCCAGCAGCAAGCGATAGTTCGAAGAAATTCATTCGTTTTTGTTAATTATGCGTGTCAAAGTGATTTAATAAAACTGTAAAAACTAAAATAGCAAGGGTAAGAAATGAATTAATTGCGAAAAAGTCAGGGTCCATGGATAAATAAAAATCCGGGATATTTAACGGTTCAATTATAGTTAGAACGTAAGCTTTTAATTGTTTGCGATTACTTCTTTTAATATTTTACAGTTAATTAACGAGATTGAATATTTACTCTGATCTACATTATTTCGCAATAATAGAAAATTATTATCAATAATCAGTCTAAATAAAAAATTATTTTTCAATTATAATTTACATTCAGGCAGCGATATACAGCAGAATGGATCCACGGATTTTGGATGATTAATAAAAAGCATAAAAGCTAAACTTAAGGTTCGGTAAAACGAATACTTCGGAATTTCAGGTATCCTCCCCAAAAGGGTAAAATATTTCGTCCCGGATGGGACGGAAACTAACAAACAATTACGTTTTCTACTCGTATTTTATACCTAATGGGATTGAAAATCTAATTTTAAACAGACTCTAATAAATCATCGGTTGATTTAAAAATCTTGTGCAATTTTTTAATATGTTTGTAGATACCTGAGAATCGGAAAAAAGATTGGTGTTAAACGTCGAGGATAAAGATGGTTAATATGATCGGTTTCCACCCATTCGAAGAATCCATTTAACCAATTAACTAATTTCAACATGCAAAATTCACGCAGAAAATTCCTCAAAACTCTTTCGGCCACTGCCGTGGCTGCTCCTTTTATCCTGCACTCCTGTGGCTTACCAAATTCCAAAAAAAGCAACATCGTTACCTTTGGTCTCATTGGGATGGGAACACAGATGCGCGGACTAATGAACAATTTCATTAAACGTACGGATACCCGGATTGTTGCAGTTTGTGATGTGGATACTACACGCAGAGAACATTATAAAAAAATAGCAAACGATTATTACAAAAACGATGAGTGTAAGGCTTACGGTGATTTCCGTGACATCATCAACCGCAAAGATATTGATGCTGTCGTCATTGCCACACCGGATCACTGGCACGCCATTCCGATGCTTGCCGCACTTCGGGCAGGAAAAGATGTCTATTGTGAGAAACCTCTGACTCATAATATCCACGAAGCCGTCGAAGTGATGAAGGCCGTGGAGGAAAATAACAGGATCCTGCAAACGGGTTCCATGCAGCGTTCGAGCAGCGAGTTCCGCGTCGCCTGCGAACTGGTACAAAATGGCGTGATTGGACAAATTAGTCACGTCGAATGCAGCTTCGGAGTGCCGGGTATTCCATGCGATCTTCCTGAAGAAAAAGCAGAGCCTGGATTAAATTGGGAGATGTGGTGTGGTCCCGGACCGCTTCGTCCTTACAATTCTGTCCTTAGTCCACGCGGTGTGCATGACTCTTTCCCGAATTGGAGGCTATACAAGGAGTATGGCTCAGGTGGTGTCGGCGACTGGGGAGCACATCATCTCGATATCGCCCAGTGGGGACTCGGAATGGACAACAGCGGCCCCGTGGAGGTCATTCCTCCAGAGGATGAGAAGGCAACTTCGGGATGTAAATTTGTCTATGCCAACGGCATTACACTGGAGCACAAGCACGATGGCTTCGGTATTCATTTCTTTGGTTCAAAAGGGGAGGTGAAGGTCAACAGGGGCCAATTTGTGCTGATCGTTGAAGGTAAAACCATTGCCGAATTTACGGATGTCCAACGCAAGGAGGGTAAAATCAAATGTGACGACGCCGTGATGAAAGCGGAACAGGCCTACCTTCAAAATGCGAAGATTCAACTTTATAAAAGCAAAAGTCACAGCAACGACTTCATGGAGTGCCTTAAGAGCCGCAAGAAGCCTATTACCAGTGAGATTGTGGGTGCCCATAGCGCCATCTGCTGCCATCTTATGAACCAGTCGTATTACCACCATGCCCGTTTTACCTGGGATCCTGCGACATACGAATTCACCGGAGGTACCGGCGACCCCAAATGGCTCACCCGTGATTACACCAGTCCCTGGATGGTCTAATCCCGTGGCTTGACACACCTAATACCACTTAGTTATTGCAAATTTTTTGCCATAAAAAAGGGTTTAAGAAGTATTATCTTCTTAAACCCTTAATTTTTAGGGTGGGGCCACTCCAACTTATTGGAAGACCTCCTAATTTTGAGGGTCTCCGGAGTAATTCCATCGCTTTTATTTTATTGATTTTCTGTATTATAGGCGATTAAAATAGATCTATTTTTCTCATACTCCACCTCTTTTTTGCCCTTTTAGGGAAACTCTGGCAGAGAACTTATCAAGAGATTTTTATACTACTATGATTGAAAATCACGCTGAGTAAAATTAGAACTCTTTCTGAATTTTTGCATGCTACTTTTTATCAGAATAACATATCCTGTTATTGCCTAATTTCTAAAATAAAACTTAAGTTATATAACTTGTTGATATTTTTTATTTTTTCCATAATTTTGGGAATATAGTTTTAAAATGTATTGTGATAAAGTGTAAAATTGCGATGCTTAAATTCTCATTTTTATGATCATAATGAAAGTATTCTATTGGATTATACCCTAGAGGATTGTATAAGGCCATTATTCTATTTGATAGAGATACTTTAGAGTTCCGCATCGCCGGAATTGACTCATGCTCTTCACAAAATCCTACAATATTGGATCCTAGATAAATCGAAATATTGTGGTTAATAGCTCTTTTGCTATAGTCGAAATCACCTAATGAATGATGGTAAAATGGATCTAAATTACCTACGGCCTAAAATGTTTTTTTTGAAATCAAAATACAATTGCCGTTGAAGAGTGTACACCGTTGGACTTCTCCATTTGGCATTAATAAATCATCGTTTTTATATCGCCCTCCATAGGTAATTTTCCCATTTTTCTTTGATATCGTTGTTCCAACTAATATTGAATCATTTTTTAAAGAGGTGTAATTTGAAATGAGACCTTGAATGGCATTATTAACTAAAATCGTATCATCATTAAGCCACAGGTAAAAATCGTAATCATTTTTACTCGCAGTTTGCCAGGCTAAATGCATACCTCTGTTCCAAAACAAATTTCCATTCCCTTCAATGATAATTATATTGGGATATTTATTCCTAATGTATTCTGAAGTGCCATCTGTGGAAGCGTCATCAACCTGATATACGCTTAAAGAATATGTGTCAGGTAATATACAATTGTAAAGCGCTAATAAACAGGACATTGTTTCATCTTTCCTATTGTGGCATGTCATAAGGACTGCTATTCTCATATAGCAACTTAAATTATATATTTTGCTGGATTACTTATCCAAATTTGATCTGTTTTCAACATTTTTTCTCGATTTTTTGCAAATTCTTCGCACGTGAATTTTTATAGTTTTGTAAGTAATTCAGCCAATTTTTCATATACATAATAGTTCCTAACTATTTGCCAATCGGATGCCTTTGATTAAGTATCTCAAACTATTTACCTATTCACCTATAATTCCTAATTGTCGTCCAACAGCAGTTTGTGTTTTAAAATTTCATTCAAAGAATGGCAACCATGAACGATATTGATTCCCCGTTTGACCGGCACTCGAAAAATCACATACGGTAGCCTGAGTCCCATTCTTGTCTTTCAATACGCCAAAAACCCAGGGTTCCAGCTTATCGTTAAATCTTTGAGATTCAAACGTCAAGGATGGGATATCTAATTTTGGTATTAGTGCCGGATCTTTCTCATTAAACCGGGCATCGCAGGTTAACAATATTGGACCGCGATAAATGGAGACTTTCCCTTGACATTCTTCCTTCCCATACCAAAACCTCAATTTAAAATCGAGTGTGAGTTCAATAGTATCCCCCGATTTCCATTCCCTGTTGATTTCGAGGTAAGTCCCTGGAGTGGCTTTTTCGGCAATAGCATTGCCGTTAACTCTGATGCCCGTATTGGTTGACCACACTGGTATCCTTAACTTTAGCGTAAATGGTTCCTTTTTTTCCAGGTCCAGGACCAACTTCACGAATCCGTCGACAGGGTAATCTGTCAGCTCTTTAATAATCAATTTATTATCGGATGGTAAAGTTAAGGTTATTTTCCCGGGACCATAGAAATTAACAACTGGCCCCTCAGCTGACTGCATGAAGGCCCACTGAGAAATCAAACCCAACGGTCGGTTTGCATTAACTGCGCAACAGTTTAAATCGGGACCTGCCAAGGGTGATTGCCACCACAATTCAACTCCAAATATCCTCGTCCCATCCATCGGAACATTGTAAGCACAAGTCCTGCCGCTATATGGAATTGCACCTAAAGCGCTATTGAATGTACTCCATTCGATTTCATCCGCCACCTGAGAATTACCTGTCATACGAAGAAGGTCCAACGAAAAGGCCGTCCACGCTACTGTGCAGCAGGTTTCGATAGGACCCGTTTTATAGGAAGAGCCGATGAATCCTTCTCCTGAGGTTATCCCTCCTGTATTATGACGGTCTCCATCAGCAACGGAATGCCAGATTTTATCGACCGTATTCCGGTATTTCTCATCACCGGTGAGCCAGTAGAGCTCGTCCAATGCTTGCCAGGTATGAATCATCTCCCAGCGATACGGGGAATAGCTATTGATCGTTTTTCCTGCCAGTGTGGAGTTCACAAATTTCCCTGCTCCCGACTCATTCCATTCCTCATTAACAACATAGTTTGCCAGGTCCAGGTATCTTGTTATGCCGGTTTTCTCATAAAGCAAGATTAGTCCATGACTAATCGCCATATTCATTTGGCCACCCACCTTATCACAAGTCAACGAAGGTTTACCTTTGCCAAAATTCTCACACAACAAATCTGCAATTTTTTTACATGCCGTCAATGCCGGTTCATACTGGCTATCTTCATAATAGAGCATAAGTCCAAGCATACAGTGGTAATGTCCCCAGGCATCCGCGTTATCGCCTGTGAGTCGCACATTCTTTGGGTATGGCCCCAGGTATCCGTCAGGTCCCTGGCATTTTATAAGTTCGATCACGAATGAGTCAATGGTTTCTTTCAATTCTTTATCATGTGTCAACCGCCACATGAGCTCGGCTCCCGTAAGGTATTTTCCGGCAGACTCACCTGCACAACCCACAAGACCTTTCCGAAATGGAACCCGATCGCGGTCCCGGAATATCTGAAGAATCGCCGGACTCGATTCAGGAGTCACAAGTAAATACCGTTGAATAGACCTGTTTATTCGTTTACTTAAATAACCTTCCAACTCGAAAGATTGTTGTTTTGCCGGATGCATTGCCATCCGGACTTTCATTTGCGGAGGAATCTGGATCGCGTTAAAGTTCTGATCGGAAATTGATTGAATACCTTTATCTTCAAATTTCTTTTGAGTTTCTCCGGAATCTTTAAATTCACCAAAAACTGAATTCCTGTTCCCGGAAACTTCAGCAGAAGCTTCTATTTTATTTAACAGGAGTAAATTAAAAATCAGTGCTAAAAAGTAATAAAGAATAATTGATTTTTTCATTTTAAATTTATAGGAGAAAGGTTACGAACCTACAAAACAATTTAACGAAAAGCAACACAAATCACAAAATTACAGGATAAAATATAGCATTTTATGATTTAAAAATTCACTAGCTTTTCAGCTGGAATTACTTCAAACAACCTCTCCGATTCAAGGGCGATCTAAAAGACGGAATTGTCCCCGTTTCATCAACTCACGCGAAACGCTTCAATACCATTGAAATTATTCCTGGCTAAAGATAGTAAGCCGAAGCGGTTGAGCGGTAACCTTGATGCCTGGGATGGTGATGAGCCCATCCATATCTGCTTTCACTCGACCTCCGGATGTCTTACAGCCAGAGAGTTCCACTGCCCACCGATAATCTTTCTCCGGATAAATTGTAAATTGCTGGATTCTGCGCAGGGTAATATCCGTCACAACCTCGTTCGGCAATTCAACCTTATTTTTTAGCTCCTCTTGTGAGACTAATTTAATCTGCATCGCGAACCCGTTTGGCTGATCCTTGATGTTAGTCCAACGAAAGTAAGCGTTTATCTGCCCCTCCTGATCGGGCTCTTTCGATTTGCACCCGGGGAATTTCTGATCGGAGGATGTGTTGGTAAAAACCGGATAAGCTTCATTGCGACGAATCGAAAGCCAGGGGAATTCAAACGCTGCGGGATTGGTCATCTCATAGTGATTCTGATGCCCCCATGGACCCCACGCGCATATTATAGCATAACGGTTCTCTTTCGCAGCTTTTAGCAGCAACGGCATCTCAGCCGACCAATCATCTGTCTGTGAGAAAAAGATCAGGGCAGGAGGCGGATTTTTGTCTTTGGCGATGCTTTGCCGAATTAACATATGATTAGCACCTGCCGGTACCCCTGCAAAGAGAGCCGCAAAAATATCACCATGCGACATCCCTATTCCGAGGGTGCCACTCCCACCCATCGAAATGCCATGCATATAAATCCTGTTGCGATCAACGTTATATTTTTGGACTACCCATTCGATCTCTGACAGTATTCGTGCTTCTGTTGGGGTTAATGAATCTTCGTATTTTTTCTTATCGGTCAACATTTCATTATACCCCCACCACCATTCGGTATCGAAATTGCAGTTCGGAATCAGGCCAACAAAGTCATCTCCTGCCGCTGCAATTCGGGGAACATTCGTACGCCATTCGGTATTATTCTTTTCACCTGCGCTGTGCAAACAAACCAACAAGGGATGCTTTGAACTGCTATCCTTTGGAGTTACAACATCAAAAAAACGATTCTGAGCCACCTTATAGCCTAATTTAACAGAACACTCGTGCTCATAACGGAGAACAGTTCGGCCGGCTATCTCCTGAATGCTAATATTAGTTGGAATCAAATCGGAGCCCTTCGTTCCTGTGATTGTTTTCCGGGCTATTACTAACTGCCATGAGCAGAATAATATGAGTACTATTAGAAACGCAACTTTTTTCATACACAGTCTTTTTTTAAGCAATTGCTTTTTTAATCATTTTATCTGTGACTTCATCAAATCATTCCGTCAATAAACTTCTGAAATGTTTCTTTGTACTGATCCCCAACAGGGATATACAATTTCCCGTCCATAACAATCCGATTTCGCTCTACCACCGTTACCTCGCTAAGGCTAACAATATAAGAACGGTGAACACGCATAAATCGACTGGCAGGCAGTTGTTCTTCAATGGCTTTTAGGCTAATCTTTGTCAGTACGGAAACCCCTGTCAACAGGAAAATCTTAATGTATTCGTGCTGGCTTTCAACATATCGGATATTGTCCAAATCAATACGGATCAGTTTATAATTCGATTTAACATACAGGTGATCGATCACAGGGGTACTTACTTCCAATGGATTCCTCGCATTTAAATCGATGCGATTCTTCACTTTGTTCGCCGCTTTCAAAAAATTGCTAAAAGTGATCGGTTTTAATAAATAATCAACAGCCTCAACCTCAAATCCTTCCACCGCATATTCGCTGTAGGCAGTTGTAAACACAATATAGGGTTTAGTGGTAAGCGATTTTACAAATTCCATTCCGCTGATCTCGGGCATGTTGATGTCGATAAACAGGAGCTGAATATCGGTTGAGTAGATAATACTCATTGCCTCCGAGGCGCTGCGGCATTCCGCCACCAATTCCAGAAAAGGGACTTTCTGAATATATCCGGCTATTTTTTTTACTGCCAGCGGTTCATCATCAATGGCTATGCATCGTATTTTCATACCGGAATGATGAGGTTAACTTCAAACTCATGGTCTTTATCGGATATGTTCAGGCTGTAATCCTGTTCATACAACAAATTCAGACTCTTTTTAATATTCTCAAGCCCAATCCCCGAATATTCGTCGTACCGATTTTTTGCCGCTTTATGCTTGCTATTTTTAATATTACAGCTCAGGGTGTTTTCATGGAGTTGAATTTCAAGATAAATATATGATTTGTTCGGATAACTTACTCCGTGCTTAAACGCATTCTCGAGCAAAGAAATAAATAACATGGGCGGTATTTTAATATCCGGAACCTGATCGGGAATCAGGATCTTAATTTCCACCTCATCAGAATGCCTGAGCTGCATCAGGGAAACAAAGCTATGTATAAATTCAATCTCCTTTTTCAGTTCAATGGTGTTTTGAGCGGAGTCGTAAAGCAGATAGCGCATAAGCGTTGAAAGCCGTTCTATTGCATCCTGTGCTTTGTCAGAATCAATTTCAATAAGGGAATGAATGTTATTCAGCGTATTCATAAAGAAGTGCGGACTAACCTGGTGCCTTAATAGGGCCAGGTTGGTTTTGAGTTGTTCTTTCTCGGCATCTTTTCTCAATTTTTGTTCAGTACGCCATTTGTATTCGAGTTCAAGAGCGGTGCTGCTCCCAAGGATGAGTAAGGAGGTAATCAGGTTGTTAAGAATTCCTCCCAGCATGGGGAGAAGGTTATTGGGGAAATCGGACTGGATATTCGGCTGCTGAATTCCTCTTCCATCCCCATGAGGTGGTCCCATTGGGTGGATGATAAAACTGATTACCGCTACAGCAAATATCATAACAGTAACGATGACAAAGTATTGAGATCGTTTGTCGTTAAAGAGAAATCGTGGTACCAACACAAATAAGTTGATCAGAAAAAGAACCAGGAGCAACGAGAGATTTGTTAAATCCCCAATCATCCGATTCCAACCATTGGGGCCAATATCCTGCATGTACCTTAAATAGGGCGATAGCAATACCAGCGTCCAGATTAGTGCATACAACAGAAAAAAACCTTTTCTTGATTTAAACATATCTTTTTAGTTCAGTTTTTGATAGGCATTAAAATAGGGTGAAGAATAGATCAGCTTTGAGTTCCCGGGAATCGGGCGTCCAAAAGGAGAATCCATTCCTGGGTCCATTGGTGGATGACCTCCATCCCCGTCCTCTGGCTTGTGCATTGGTCTTCTTCCCATTGGCCCATGCCGCTCTTCGTTCTTTTGTTGCAGAAAAATAATATGCTTATACTTTTCTAATCCTAACTTATCTGTCGACCTGTCATTGGCTACTTTCATATTTAAATTCCAGGCTGTCCAGAATTCTAAACCGTGCCTTGCCAGAATAATCGTTTCAGCTCTGTCTGTGGGAATATGTGCTCCAATGTTTTGCAAATCCCGATAGGCCAACTGGTCAATGCACGGTTTTTTTTCTTCATTAAAATATAGCAAAGAAAAAGCCAAAGTTATTAATACCAGAGAAACGGAGAAAGGAAGTGCCAGTTTATTATTCATCCGTATCAAATTAAAAACCAACACGCTTTGCGGTACAAAAAGCAATACATGAAATCGTTGTGCATATTGCTGATCAAACAATGGGAAAGCAAATATTAAGATTAACACTGCCAAAGAGAGCGTTATAGTTCCTGTAACCTGATCTGTTTTATGTTTCTGTTTTCGGTATTGAAGAATACCAAATATCGCCAGAGCGTATGAAATAACCGTATTTACTAAGATAGGGAGGAAATGGGGCCCTTGAAATTCAAGCTCTCTGGCAAAAATTACATCCCAAAAGGTAAGTATTCGGTATGCTCTGTTAAAATCAAATAGTGCAATAATCAGACATCCAATGGTAATCGTTATCATTGAAGGGAGGATTGCCTTTCTTCCGAAGGCCACAACAAGCGATATAGTTAAGAATGCCAGGCCAAACGTAAAAGTGCCAAAATGGGTAAGTGCGAGGACGAAAAGAACCAATAATGTCAAGATTAAATTTCGTTTGGATGGGGTCGTCAGATAATCTTCTAAAAAATAGATGAACGTTATAAATACTGGAATGGCGAATTCATTTTTTTGTAAATCTCCAAGCATCTTAAATGGGGAGAAGGAGAATAACGCAAAAAATAATATAGCAAGTCCGGCAAAGAGTGGGTACTTCTGATCATTCTTGGTCGTGATTTTGAATAGCGGTATTGCCAATAGAGGTAAGGCGGTACTATCAACAATCTTGATAACATTAATGATCATTTGATCAGTAAGGGCGAATCCCAAAAGCGAAATGACTTTTACGATTGAGGCACAAAAATAAAAGTACAACGGGACATCATTGAAACTGAGAAACCCGGTTTTTAATATATTTCGTATTTGCACAGGGTAATATCCGCCATCCATCCCTATGATTAAATCATGAGAAAAACTTATCGTTAACCTTAAAATTATCGCCGTAAGAGTAATCACTGTAAATGCAAGTACTCTTACTGATGATTTATTTTGCTTCCACATGGGTAAATGTGAAATTTTAAACTGATGAAAAAGACTTCCCGTGATCATTGGTAATTTCATTTTCTTAAGTTATATATGTATTAAGAACAATACAATATCGTAATCATCTAATTCTTCTTTTGACCTCCCCTAACCCCTCCAAAAGAGGGGAGAAAAGGAAAAATCTAATCGAAATAATTGTCTAAAGTCTCCCCTTGGGGGAGATTTAGAGGGGTCATAATTCCGACAGATAAATATCTTAATTCGGAACAAGACACGTGCGATAAAGACCTCCCCCAGCCCCTCCAAAAGAGGGGAGAAAAGGAATTCAAATAGTACATTATATCTTTACGGTTAATTAAAATTGTATCTTATAGACTATGTTTGGAAAAAATCCGAGTTGGTAAGTTGTATTAACCGATCTTTCCCGGTCATCGTAGTTTTGCGAAAATACATTCTTGTGATTGGTTACATTTTGCAAATCGAGAGAAAATGAATGGGATAACTTTCTCTTCCCACTATTAATGGTGTATCCAATTTTAAAATCTAACCTGAAATAGTTTGGATAAAAAGCGGAATAGGTATCGGTTGACAATTGTTCGTGGCCTGTTGAATTTGAAGCTGCCAAATCGATGGGTGTATGCGCCCTTCCTCCTGCATAAGTATATTTCAGATCGGTTGAGAATTTATTTCGTTTTTCGCTTCCCACTTTCCACTCTTTCCCACCCAAAATATTAAAAATATATTTTCCGTTAAACGCCGTGTTACGCTCAATCCCATCACTCCCTTTGTACTTTGAACTGTAAACCGACGAAGTAAACAGCCCATAATATCCATGACTAAAGAATTTTTCGATAGTCAGTTCAGCTCCATAATTTTTCCCGGTTCCCTTGTTTGTGAGGTTATCTTCAAGATCAGTTTTAAAACTTGCTCCGGTATTGAGCATGGAGTAGCTGCTCGAAAAAGTATTAACCGGGGCATTATAGATCGATTGATAATACACTTCCGATTTTAACCGCCAGTCGTCAAACGGTTGCAGATCATATCCCAGCACAAAGTGATGGCTTTTGGTGAAGTCTAAACCCTTGTTGTTGTAACTGTTTGAACCATCTGTATTTTGAGATTGAAGGAAGTAGACATTTATTGGTTGTGTTTGTGAATGAAGGCCATACCCAAAATTCAGTGAGCTCTTCGAATTGAGATCATACTTCAGGCCCAGGCGTGGTTCTGCGGAGAAGGAATTGTTGAGCAAAAACAGCTGGGAGTGCAACCCCGCATTGAGTGTCAGTTTATCGCTAATACTGTATTTTAAATGTGCATAAGCTTGTGAGAGATTCGTGTAACTATTGTAATCCCATACCTGCCTCCAATCCGAATTCCCATCTTTTTTGTCTCTGAAATACAGGTTTAGGCCAATCAACTCATCCTGAATACCTATTTTTAAAAACAGTTTAGAGTTTATTTTGGAATTGAAACTTGTTGAAAAATTATATCCCGTTCTGCCCACTTTGTTTTCTTCCTTTGTAAAGGAGGTGTTTGTCTGCCGGTCAAATTCAGTATTGGTCTGATCGTTTTTCGAGTAGTTAATCCCAATATTGGAGCTAAAGTACGATTTGTTGTTCAGTTGTTTGAAATGCTTTAACCCGATAATCCCAATCTGACTGCTTAAATCATGGCCGCCACCGTTTCCATACAACGATCCTGTTTTCGCGCCTGTAATATTGATACTGCTTGTTGCGAGTATTCCAAACAAGGTAAAACGCCCTGCTTTGGTGTTGCCGCTATTCAGGTTAAAGGATAAATCCTGGTAAGATGGCAAAGCGGTAGTTCCGATATTCACGCCCATGGCCTG
>CANJNY010000108.1 GCA_947475715.1 Prolixibacteraceae bacterium | reverse complement strand
TCAACGGAATACTATAAACAGGTAGCTGAGAATTATCCAAATAGTCCGGAAGCAAAAGGGGCTATCGCCGGAATTCGCAATAATTATGTGGAGAATAATAAAGTTGGAGATTATATTACTTATACTAAAAAACTGGGACATTCAGCTACCCCTTCTCAGAATGAACAGGATTCTTTAACTTATTATGCTGCGGAGAAACTCTATATGTCGAAAGATTCGCGTGCTGCTGAAGAACTCGGCAAGTATCTGGATAATTTTCCTGCCGGTAATTTTGCGTTGAACGTTCATTTTTATAAAGCAGAACTGGATTTTGTCTCTAATCCTGAGGATGCACTTTTAAACTATGATTTTGTGTTGGCTCAGGCTGATAATATATTTACTGAAAATGCGTTGTTAAAAGCCTCCGAACTAGCCTATAAAGCCGGAGATTTTCAAAAAGCACTGGGTTATTACGAACGTCTGGAATCTGCTTCGGGAAGCAATAATAATACCCTGATCTCTTTGGCGGGAAGATTGCGCTGCCATTATGACCTAAAACAGTTTGATGCAGTTTCAAAGATCGGTTGGAAAATCCGAAGTATGGACAAGATCCCTCCGGAGCTCGATCGTGAGGCATCATTTAAATCTGCAAAAGCCTATATCGAATTGAATGACCCTGCAAAAGCATTACCGCTGTGGCGCAAATTGTCAGCCGATTCAAAATCACTCGAAGGGGCGGAGGCCAAATACAGGGTTTGTGAGTATTATTACAGCGAAAACAAATTAAAGGAGGCAGAGAACGAAGTTAACGATTTCATCGAGAAGAGCTCTCCCCATCAATATTGGTTAGGCAAAAGTTTTTTGCTTCTGGCACATGTTTACGAAAAACAGAACGACCTTTTTCAGGCTACCAATACATTAAAAAGTATTATTGAAAATTATGAGCAGAAAGATGATGGGATTATTGAAGAGGCCAACCAATATCTCCAGAGTCTGGAAGTGAAAGAGACACCACCATCAGGGAAAACAGATAGCAAATCACAGCCATCCGGTTCCGGATCAAATAAGAAATAAAAATCAGAAAATATTATGAAGCAAATATATCGCGGAATTTCAATTCTTATTTTAATAGTAACTCTGTTTTCCGGAGCGATAATGGCTCAAAAGGATACTACTACACTGAACCAATCAGTCGATGTGATGAAAGCATATCACCCAAGTATTGCAAATGCCGGCAAGGTTAATTTAATGCCTGTGATTGACGATACTACCCGTTTTTCTCCCGAATTTAATTATTCAATTGAGAGTCGACCGATCTACACTGGTTTCGGTCCTTTTCCTATTCAGGCAACAGACCTTAACCGTCACTCTTATAAAGATTTAGGAATCGGCTATTTAAAACTGGGTGCCGGAACATCCTCGACAGCTTACGGAGAGTTTTTCCTGAATCTTCCGGAATCCAAATCTGCTACATTCGGCCTTCATCTGCGCCACCTCTCTTCCGATGGTCAGATTAAACTTAGCCAAGGCAATAAGGTAGATGCTCCTTACAGCCAGAATGGCGGCGCAATTTTTGGTTCGGTCAACATGGGTACTACGGTTCTTAAGCTCGATCTTTCCTATGATCGTAATGCAATGAATTATTATGGTTATCCGGCCCTGATCCCTGCAGGAATTGACTCTCTAACCGCTCATAAATATGGTTTAAAACAAGCGTATGAAAAAGGGGATATTCGGGTGGCCTTACAAAGTAATGATAATCTGAGGGGGAATTTAATATTTAACAGTGGCGTGCGACTTGGTTTTTTTGATTCTAAAACCGGACAAAAGGAAAATAACGCCGGTGTTTTTGGTAAATTTGATTATAATTTTGATGTTGTTCATGGTATACTTGATTTTTCGTATGACCATTATGCAACCGATAGTGTTGAACAGAGTTCGCCATTGACGGGAACAAACAGTAATGATTTGATCCGTGTGGCTCCTTCTGTTCGTCTTGATGGGGATAATTGGTCTTTACGGGGTGGGATAAATTTAGTTCTGGCTACCAATAGTAATGGTGATAAGGCAACTAAACTATATCCTGATTTTGAATTCAATTTTAAACCTGTTGAAGGGATTCTGACCTTATATGCCGGGTTTAAGGGTGATTTAAAGAATAATCGCTACAGTGATATTGCACTTGAAAATTACTGGTCTGATCCACGCCATAATGTGCGAAATACCGATTATAATTATATTGTTTCCGGAGGTTTAAAAGGGAAGATTTCGCGTGAAATCTCTTATAACATGAGTGTTAAATACAGTCAGGTAAAAGACATGTATTTTTATACAACAAATAGTTATTATAATGAATCCATAAATCCTGCCCCACTTTATAATAATGCATTTGATATAACCTATGATAATGCCAAAATAACCAATTTTTCTGCTGAATTTTCCTATGTATCCGGAAACGATATCAGTGTTGTTTTAAGCGGCAATTATTATAATTATAAACTGGAAAAGTTGGCCTATGCTCCTCAAAAAGCCAATTTTGATCTCTCTGCGTATGCCGGTGTACGCATCATCGATAAGCTTACCAGTTTTGCCGATTTGGGAGTTATAGGGATGAGGCAGGCCAAAGTGTTTAATAGTATTCCGTTCGCGGAACCTATTTCACACGGTGAGACATTTACCATGGATCCCATTATCCGTTTAAATCTGGGCGCTACCTTTGAATTGAGTACTAATTTAAAGTTATTCGGACGCGTCGATAATCTGTTAAACAGGCTGAATGAACAATGGCTTGGATATGGTTCGCAAGGTTTAAGATTGATGGGTGGAGTGTCTGTTTCATTCTAATCAATGATCTCAGGGATCTGAGGCCGGGAATCACTTTATCTTGTCTTATGTTATTGAATTACAATAATATAAGACAAGATATTTTTTTTCTATTGCCAGGGTTTTCCTGCTCATTTATTGCTGTTTAAAAAGTTTTTTTTATTATATTTGCAAACCTCCTGAAATTGAAATTTAGTTCACAGGAATTAGTCGTTCCGGATTGAAAATTACCCTTTTTTGAGGCGGCAGGGAATCTCTGGTTTTAACAGGTCAGATGATCTTTCATTATTGTTTTAATTATAATTATTTTTAGAATGAGCGATTTAGAGAATAAAACACCCAATGATTCTACTGGTTATGGTGCTGACAGTATTCAGGTTTTGGAAGGCCTTGAGGCAGTACGCAAACGTCCTGCGATGTATATTGGTGATATTAATATCAAAGGGTTGCATCACCTTGTTTATGAGGTGATTGACAATTCGATTGATGAGGCTTTGGCGGGTCATTGCAAAAATATTGATGTGGTTATTAATACTGACGGATCGGTAACTGTTACTGATGATGGACGTGGGATACCTACAGAACTGCATACGGGCGAGAATAAGTCGGCGCTTGAAGTTGTTTTAACCGTTTTACATGCAGGTGGAAAATTCAATAAAGACAGTTATAAGGTTTCCGGTGGACTTCATGGTGTTGGGGTTTCCTGTGTAAATGCGTTGTCTTCGTACCTTCGCGCAGAGATTCACCGGGATGGCCGGATCTGGGAACAGAAGTTTGAAAAAGGATTCCCGATGGGGGATGTCCAAATAATTGGAGAATCTGATCGTACCGGGACCATTATCTCGTTTATTCCTGATGATACAATTTTTACAACAACAGAATTTAAATACGATATTCTCTCTGCACGTCTTCGTGAGCTGGCATTTCTGAATAGTGGGATTCGTCTTTCCATTACCGATAGTCGTATCGTCGAAGATAGCGGGGCATTTAAACATGAACTTTTTCTCTCTGAGCGTGGTTTAGCTGAGTTTGTCGATTATCTGGATGGGACACGGGAACGGCTTATTGAGGAGACTATTCATATTTCCACTGAGAAAAATGATGTTCCTGTTGAGATTGCGATGTGTTACAATAATTCGTTTACCGAAAATATCCACTCGTACGTTAATAATATCAATACCATAGAGGGTGGTACGCATATGACGGGTTTTCGTCGTGGCTTAACCCGCACACTGAAAAATTATGCTGATTCAAGTGGAATGCTGTCGAAGCTTAAATTTGAGATCAGTGGTGATGACTTCCGTGAAGGATTAACGGCTGTTTTGTCTGTAAAGGTTCAGGAACCACAGTTCGAAGGTCAGACAAAGACAAAACTGGGAAATTCCGAAATTAGTGCTTCTGTGGACCAGGCTGTTAGTGAAATGCTTTCGAATTACCTTGAAGAGCATCCCCGTGAAGCAAAGATTATTGTGAATAAGGTGATATTGGCCGCTACAGCGCGTCATGCAGCGCGTAAGGCACGCGAACTGGTTCAGCGCAAGAACGTCCTTACCGGTGGTGGTTTACCGGGTAAACTGGCCGACTGCTCTGAGAAAGACCCTGGTTTATGTGAAGTATTTTTTGTCGAGGGAGATTCGGCGGGAGGTACAGCCAAGCAGGGGCGTGATCGCAAGTTTCAGGCTATCCTTCCACTTCGGGGGAAAATCCTCAATGTAGAAAAAGCGATGACTCACCGGGTTTTTGATAGTGAGGAAATTCGCAATATTTATACTGCCCTCGGGGTTTCAATTGGTACCGATGAAGATCAGAAGGCCTTAAATTTTTCAAAACTACGCTACCACAAGATTGTGATCATGACCGATGCGGACGTCGATGGATCTCACATCGCTACCCTGATCATGACCTTCTTCTTCAGGTATATGTATGATCTTATTGTGAATGGTTATCTCTATATCGCGACCCCACCGCTTTACCTTGTTAAAAAAGGGAAACAGGAACAATATTGCTGGACTGAACAGCAGCGGATAAAGCTCATCGAAGAGTGGGCAGGTGGCAATGAAAAAGGGCTCCATGTACAACGTTACAAAGGTCTTGGAGAGATGAACGCCGAACAACTTTGGGATACCACAATGAATCCTGAAACGCGTACCTTGCGCCAGGTCACCATTGAAAATCCCGCAGAAACCGACCACGTTTTCTCGATGCTTATGGGGGATGATGTTCCACCGCGGCGCAAGTTTATTGAAGATAATGCAACTTACGCAAATATTGATATTTAAAGATTTTATATAATCTCCGGTTTAGTGGGCGGATGACTTTTCAAATCCTGAACAGTCATCCGCCCACTTTTCTATCTGTGCAGTACCCAATTGCCAAATTTCTAATCACTCTCCAATGAACATCTGTGTTTTTTGTTCCTCCAGCAATGCTATTCCTGAACTTTATTTTGAAGCGGCCCGTGAACTTGGACAAGCGATTGGTGAAAGCAGTCACGCCATTGTCTATGGTGGTGCAACTGTGGGATTGATGAACACCGTGGCTGAAGCAGCCCGGAAGGCAGGTGCCCATTCCATCGGAATCATACCCGAGGCAATACACAATAAAAGACTCTCTTCACCCCGTGATCATGAGCAGATCATCACACCCAATATGCGGGATCGGAAGTACCTTATGCGTAAACGATCTGATGCATTTATTGCCCTTCCCGGCGGATTTGGTACACTTGAAGAGATTCTTGAGGTAATAACATTGAAACAATTGCAATATCATCAAAAACCAATTGTTTTTATCAATACAAATGGCTTTTTTAATTCCCTTTTTGAACAGTTCGAAAAAGCCTATCTTGAATCTTTTTCCAAGGAAGATTATAAATCAACCTATTTTATTGCGGCTAACTCAGCTGAGGCGATTCATTATATCCAGAATTACAAACACATTGAATTGACAACTAAGTGGTTTGATGTGCCCGGACCATCGCGGATTTAACGTTCATTTTTTTGAATTTAATATACAAAATTCACCATATTTGGTGAGCATTAATTCGGGCTATTTTACTTATTAGGCTATTCTTTTGATTATCTTTAAAGAATAATTGATCCTAATCCCTCAATAAAGGTACTATGATGAACCACGAAGCCATCCGTATTCCTTTGGAAATCCAGATCGGACAGGAACTCTATCAACAGATTCAGGGAAAAGTTCTGGAAACACTTTTAAGAGAAGCAAAGGTTGAAAAAACAGAAAACTATTTTAAGAATATCCTTCAGGGGCATAGTTTTAAAGTGAATGAGAAACTGGCACCCCGCCTCTATGACAGTTTTATTGAAGTTATGAATAGGCTCGATTTCCAAGAGTCTACGGAGTTTTTCATAACAAATAACCCCGAATTAAATGCCTTTGCTGTTTCGAGGCTCGAGCCTGATGAGAGTCATATTATAAATATAAATTCAGGGCTTATCGATAAAGTTGACGATGATGAATTGAAATTTATCATCGGTCATGAAATTGGTCACCTGATTAGTAATAATGCAACTATTGCCCAACTTTTGGATTTTGTCTTTGTTAATCAGGAGGAAACTCCCTTAATGATGCAGCATAAAATTGCAGTTTGGGATAAGTTGTCAGAGCTGACCGCTGACCGATTCGGTTATATCGCGTGCGGAACTCTGGATAAGGTGCTCTCGTGCTTCTTTAAAATGGCTTCGGGACTTAGTGTAGAAAGACTTAATTTTGATCCCAAAGCCTTTAGTGCCGAGAATGAAGAGATTCTAAAATATTTTAAGGAGACCGGGTCAGGAAATTTATTGTCTCATCCCATTAATCCGATTCGCATTAAGGCTGTAGAGTTATTTGAAAATTCCGATTTGTACCGCAATCTGCTTACCGGGAATTCAATGGAGGTTGATCTGAATCTGGATAATCAAATCTCCGATTTAATTCAAAGTTTGATGGTTATCAGCAATTCGCCGCTAAACTACCATCGCACCTGTTTTATTGCCTCGGCCGGATTAATTGTGGCAGGTATTGACAAAGCGATTAAACCTGAGGAATATAATGCAATCATTGATGAGCTCTCTGCGTTTACCGTTTTCCCTAAACAAACGCTTAAGGCCATGATCGATGAGAATAAAATGGAGCAGTTTTTTGAGAATTCGATCAAAGAACTACTGGAGATAAATCCGGGAGAGAAGAACATGATGTTAGAATACATGATTAATATAATTATTGCAGACAGTATAATTTCTGACACTGAATTGAATTTCATCTTCGATTTTGGCGTTAAATTGGGCTTTGAGCGGAAAGAGATTGCCCAAATCTTTGCAGCTGCCATTCAGGAAAAGTTTATTCCAAATATCTATTCGTGACCATTTTTTTGTGGTTTTTTTTGGGAAATTATCCTTTCCCAATTAGTTCCTTTGTTCCAAATTTACACGTTAAAATTAACTTTAGTCAGTTTTTCTGATTAGAATATCTGACTTGTTTAATTATTTGTTTATTAATTATTTGTATCTGCGAATGTCCCATTATTTATAACTTTTATATGCTATTCGCAATAGCCTAAATCTGTAAATATTCTTTGTTTTTATCAATCAAAAAAATGATTTTAAATTTTAGACATTATCGAATTGTCGAATTATCAGATTTTAAAATTATTCCAAACCATCCTAATGAATGACACTGATAACTCTCAATTCCGTTAAACCGTTTATTAATCGTATCTTTACCCAATATTTAATTACAGCTGAACTTTTTCGTACCCGGAAATGATCAGCATCTAAAAATCATTCATGGCGTTTAAGTCTTTAGAAATTATTGAACCAATTCTTCAATCACTCCTAGAAGAAGGTTATTCCACCCCAACTCCAATTCAAGCCCAGGCAATTCCGATTGTTTTAGATGGGACCGATTTATTGGGATGTGCCCAGACAGGAACAGGTAAGACTGCAGCATTTGCAATTCCGATCCTTCAATTATTAACAAATAGTCAATCTTTTGATCGCAGGAAAAAGATCAGAAGTCTGATCCTTACACCGACACGCGAACTTGCCATTCAGATCGGAGAGAGTTTTAAAAATTATGGAAGATATACCAAACTTTCGTATACCGTTATCTTTGGTGGTGTGAGTCAGTTTTCGCAAACACAGGTGTTGCAACGAGGAGTTGACATACTTGTGGCGACTCCCGGCCGGCTTTTAGATCTGATGAATCAGGGATTTATTTCGCTGAAGGATATTGAGATTTTTGTTCTCGATGAGGCAGACTGTATGTTGGATATGGGCTTTATCCATGATGTTAAGAAGGTTTTGGCAGCCCTTCCAAAGAAACGTCAATCACTTTTTTTCTCTGCCACCATGCCACCTGAAATTGTCAAGCTCGCTGACACGATCCTGAAGAATCCCCGTAAGGTTGAGATTACACCGGGACAACCGACAGTTGATATCATTGAACAGTTTATCTACTTTGTTGACAAGGGTAATAAAAGTGCGCTGTTAATGGATGTTTTAAGCGATCAGAATATTAAGTCTGCATTGGTTTTTACCCGCACAAAACATGGGGCTGATAAAGTTGTTAAAGATCTGTTAAGGCATAATATTAAAGCTGAAGCGATTCACGGAAATAAAGCTCAGAATGCCAGACAACGGGCATTGGCTAATTTTAAGGATCAGACAACCAGGGTTCTTGTAGCAACCGATATTGCCGCCAGAGGAATTGATGTTGATGAGATGGAATTTGTAATCAATTATGAACTTCCGAATATTTCAGAGACTTACGTTCACCGCATTGGCCGTACGGGAAGGGCAGGAGCTAAAGGGACTGCTTTCTCTTTCTGCGATGCAGAAGAAAAAGCATATCTAAGGGACATCGAGAAGCTTATCCGTAAGCGGATTCCTGTGATCGAAAATCATCCTTATCCCCTGATTGATCATAATCCGGTTAAAGCTCCGAAACAACAACATCAACGACCGCAGCGAACAACGTTTGCACGTCCTAAGCCCGAGAGTTCAGGTGATCGTCACAGGTTGGTCCGCAATCCGAGATAGTTCATTAAAAATAAAAATAAAGGTTAAGAATTAAAACATTATTCTTAACCTTTATTTTTGCAACTCATTATTAGATAATTTATCAGGATATTTTATTTGAATTTTAGATTCATTTAGCTCTGAAAGAGAATCACCTGATTTTGGTTAACTATTAAAGGTTAATTGTTTTCCCTGTTTTCACACTTTCCCTTGCCGCATCGAGAATATCCATAACAATCAGGTTATTCTCAAGGGAGGATAAGTCGAAAGGGTGAGGGGTTATTGTTTTTCGAATAACAGCTGTCAGAAAAGAAAATGGATCATTATACGGGGCATTATTCTCCGGAATTGTTTCTTTAACTGCTGTTTTAGTCTCTTTCCAGCGATGGTTTAAATTATTCCGGTCTTCGCAAATCAGGTAGCCATGCTGGCCATAAATTTCCATATCCTTTCGGTTAAAAGGCCAATTCCAGGATGCCTGAATGATGACCTGTGATTTGGGATAGGTTATCAATATGGTCGCTTCGTCTTCCACCTTTGGATAGATCTCCGGCTTTATATGCTGGGTGATACAACTTACCGTCAATGGTTTTTCACCCTTCATCAGCCAGGTGGCCAGATTGGCTCCGTAACAGCCAAAATCGGTTAGTGCTCCACCTCCGTTTAAAACCGGATCGGTTAGCCAGTCAGTAAACTCAGGGTTTGTTCCAATTTCAAATGGCCCCTGGTGGCCGGTATGAAATACAATCTTACGCAGATCACCCGCTTTTTTCTCCTCAATAATATACTGCCACGCTTTTTGATGGGTGCTATACCAGGATGTTTCGTAGTTTGTCAGTAATTGTATATTGTGTTTTTGTGCCAGTTCTTTCATTTTTTGGGCATGTACCGCATTCACTGCCAACGGTTTTTCAACCATCACATGGATTCCTTTCGGAGCACAGAACTCAACAACACTTAGATGGTCGAATGTTGTGCTAAAAGAGCTCACTGCTTCAGGCTTCACTTTGGATATCATCTCCTCCATGGTATTGAATACGATATCCATACTGAAATTGTGCAATTTGGAGTATCTTCCGGCTAATGCCTTATTGGATTCAACAATCGCCACAATTTCAATATCCCCAACCTTCTTCCGGTTCAGAATCCCATGAACGTGTGCATGCACTAATCCGATCACGGCAATGCGCAATGGGCTTACTTGTATATTCTGCGCCAAGGCACTGCCTGCAACGGTCACTGTAGCGCTTGCTATCCCCGCTTTATTTATAAAAGATCTTCTGTCCATAATTATTAGATTAATTTATGTAAAAATGCCAATAATATTGGAATTTTTAATTTTTTTTGGATTATTGTTTTGCCGGTGATTTATTTTCCCTGTGAAAAGGATTCGGAACCTGAAATAACATCAAACAGCTCTTCATCGATTGTTGCCTGGCGTAATCGATGAAAGGTACGGTTTAAATCTTCGAGCAGTTCATCTATATTTTTCTCTGCCCGTTGCATGGCAGCCAATCTGCTTGCATTTTCGCTTGCCAGGGATTCTGCGCAGGCTCTGTAAAGGGAAATAAATAAATATTGACGAATGAGTCCATGTAAGTTAGGGACTATGCCATTGATGGCCTCAGGTGGATTATACGTTGGCCATTTCATTTGGTTTATACTGTTATACCATTTTTCGTCGAGCGGCAAAAGACATTGAACAGCTGGCTCATATAAGGCACCGGACTTAAGTTGATTATGAAAGATATAGAGTTTTGAAATCCCTCCGGTTTCCTCATGAATTTCACTTTCAAGCAGTAGTTTTCCTATAATGGAAGTTATCGTGTTTACTGAACCTGGAACTGCAAACACTCCCGCTATTTTGGCATTGTAATCTTCTAATCTGCTCTGCATCCGCTCGCCAACGGCCCAGATTAAATTTCTTTTATATTCTTTTTTTTCCAGATAGGCAGTGGCAAACTCGGCGAGCACATCATTGAATTGTCCAACAAGCCCCTGATCGGAGCCAAAGATTATCGCTCCGGTAGTTGGGTTGTTTGGCGGTCGGCTTTTTTCTGTAAAGTGCAATTCTCCCCCTCTTTGAAAGCATACAAACAATCCCATTTCTACCGTTTTGTAGTATTCGGCTAAGGAAATGACCGCTTTTTCGTATTGTATAATATTTGATGCAGCCAGAACCTTCATGGTTCTAACAACCGATTCGAGGTCAGCGGCTCCGCTTATTTTTCGTTTTAAGCTTTCCAGGGTATCACTCATGGTCGTTCAGTAAAAGGTGCAAGGGCTTTTTCAGTAAGTTGTAAGATCACCTGTTGATCATCTTCGCTCAAAGGTAAAGCAGATATAAAACGTTTACGGATATCTTCAGGAAGTTCTGTAGCTTTCTGGCGTAGTCTAAGCTCTGCTTCTTTCATCCGGATCAGAGGAACTGCATCGAAGGAACCATTTGTAAGGGCCAATAAAACAACGATTTGTTCTGATAAGGTAATGGGTGCAGATGCTGGCTGTTTAAGACAAGCCCGTATCCTGCGGCCATGCTCTATTATTTTTCGCGTATGTTCATCGAGCCGGGTACCGAATTTTGCAAAAGTCTCTAATTCTTCAAATTGAGAATATGCCAGCTTTAAGGCTCCGGTAACAGATCGATATGCCGGTCTTTGTGCCTTTCCCCCTACTCTGGAAACCGACATTCCGACATCAACTGCAGGAAGGACACCCAGTTCAAATAATGTTGGAGAGAGATAGATCTGGCCATCTGTAATTGAGATGAGATTTGTAGGGATATAGGCAGAGATATTCTGAGCCTCAGTTTCAACAATGGGAAGGGCGGTCAATGAGCCTCCACCAAGCTCCCTGCATAAATGTGTTGATCGTTCCAGCAGTCGTGAATGAATATAGAATATATCTCCCGGAAAGGCTTCACGACCGGGCGGACGGCGCAATAAAAGTGATAGCTCGCGGTATGCCCGTGCATGATGGGTCAGGTCATCATACACAATTAGAACATCCTTTCCTTTTTCCATAAAATATTCACCGATGGAGGTTGCGGCATAGGGAGCAATAAAATTCAGGCCGGGGGCATCATTCCCTGAGGTTACAATGATAATGGTATATTCCATGGCCCCTTTCTCCCGAAGATCAGCCACAACCTTGGCAACACTAGCTGCGCGCTGTCCTATTGCACAATAAATGCAAATAACATCCTGGTCGTGTTGATTGATAATCGTGTCGATTGCAATGGCTGTTTTCCCGGTTTGCCGGTCACCCATAATCAGCTCCCGTTGTCCACGTCCCACAGGAATTAACGCATCTACCACTTTTAGTCCGGTTTGTAGTGGCACCGTTACCGGTTCACGATCAACTATGGCAGGAGATGGCCGTTCAATGGGGAGACGCTTACTGAAAATTACCGGCCCTTTATTGTCCAGAGGTTCTCCCAATGGCGTAATCACACGACCAATCAACGAATCATCAACAGGCACATCCATTACACGACCGGTTCGTTCAGCGATATCACCTGCCTGAAGGTGAGCATAATCGCCAAGTAGAACAACGCCCACTTCCTCTTCATCAACATTAAACGCTATACCATATAAATCTCCCGGGAATTTTAAAAGTTCCTCAAAACCCACCCCGGGAACTCCTGAAACTTTTACAATTCCTGCTGATAAGGAGGTTATTGTTCCAATCTCTGTGGTCGTTAATGGATGATTAAAATCTTCCAAAGATTGATTTATTCCATCAAGGGTTTGATTAAGAATATTTTGTATACTTATAGATTCCATATCGGATGAATCTGTTAAGTGATTTTTAAATCATTATTTCAATATTCTGATTCAATCGTTCTGTAATATTAGCTTCCAATAACGCCAGATAATCCTCAATATTCCACGAAACCTTATATCCATTTGTAATCAGTTCAATTCCACCGATAATTTGAGATGAAGTTTCAAACTTGATAATCGGCAGTATATTAAAATTTAATTGGATCGTATTTTTAATGTTGTCTTGTTGGATTATTGGCAAATCAAAAACACTCCTTACCACAATTTCATCCGCGGAGCCGTTTAATGCTGCCTGTAACAACTCTCTTTCATCTGAATTCAATTCATTGATCTGCTTTATAAAAACATGGGTTATCTGCTCTTCCAAATTAGCTGAGGCCAAATCACCCAGCGTTTTTCGAACTACAGAGAAAACCTCTGAACGGGTGCGACGGATAATTTCAGTTCCCATATTTAGTTGTTCATTATGCAGTGCTTCCTTTAGCTTTGTACGAAGGGACGCAATCTCAGACCGTGTTTGGTCGCGTAGCTTTACCTTTTCTGAATTAATGTCTGTAATAGCCAGATTTAGCAAATCATCCCGATGTTGGTCAAACTCACTGTTTTTTTGTTGATATTGCTCGTATTCTTTTTTTACATTGACTTTGCTCTCTTCGGCATCCCTTAACTTTTGGGCTATAAGACTTTCCCGCTCATCAATAGCATTTAGGATTGGTTTAAAAAGGTAACGCTTTAAAAGCCAAATCAGAATGAAAAAATTAATTATTTGCGCAACGAATGTGAACCAGTCGAATAACATGATCAGCCTCCGGTAACTTTTGTAATAACGAAATTCCAAAATGGATTTGCAAACAGAAGTATCATGGATACTACAAAACAGTAGATCGCCATCGACTCGATCATCGCGAGTCCAACGAATAACGTGCGGGTTAAGGTGGAAGCTGCGTCAGGCTGCTGAGCTATTGACGATAATGCTGATACCACTGCTTTGGCTTCGCCTAATGCGGGCCCGATACTTCCAATCGCCATCGTTATTCCGGCTGTGATAATAGAAACTGCTCCAATAATTATAACATTGTCCATAAGATTACCCTCCTTTAAGATTGTTAATTTATTAAATTTAGCTGCCAATATCTTTTTCTCCTTCATTAGCCGCAGCGGCAATAAAAACCGACGCAAGGATTGTAAATATATAAGATTGAACAGAACCGGTCAGTAATCCAAATGCGGTCATTACGATGGGGAAGACCAAAGGGGTGATGGTTATCAGGATTCCAAGGATAATTACTCCGCTCATCATATTGCCGAATAACCGGACTGCCAGAGCCAATGTTCGTGAAAACTCACTGATTATGTGAAATGGAAGCATTATGGGTATTGGTTTTACATACGATTTAAGGTAGTTTAAAATCCCATGTTCCATAATATTAAATACTGGTACAGCAAAAAATACAGATACGGCCAGGGCTGCAGTTGTCGAGAGCGAACTGGTTGGTGGTTCATACACCGGTAAAACAGCAAGTAGATTCGATATAAAAAGGAATAAGAACAAGGTTCCTAAAAATCCAATATAGCTCTTTGATTTGTGCAAACCCACCTCTTCAATCTGACCCTTTATTCCGATTAATATCATCTCAAGAATAGATTGCCATCGTGAAATTTTCGTTTCGATTACCAGTTTTCGCGTAATCACGAATGAACCAATCACCATAAATAACATTAAGGCCCAAGTCGTAACGATTGTGAAATTTATTTTCACAAAACCATATTCGAAAAATACTATTTCATCGGGACTAATTCTCATGCAATGAGTTTTATATATTAATCTTATTATTTTCCCGAGCCTTTGTAAGTCGTATTATAATTCCGCGGGCAACCATAAAACCGACAAGAGCGATTAGCGTTCGATCCCAATGGTCACGCGAAAGGAAATAAAAAACTAAAATTGCTATGCCCATCCTTATAAGCAGGCTGCAGAGGAACCATAAAGCAGGGGATTTGGATTGAATTCCTTTTTGAGTTGTCCACCAAAGTCCACCGAAGAAGAATATCCCCAGAAGAAATCCAATGATAGAAACGGCAATAATAATTAAAGTATCATCCATTTTTATCCTCCCCATTTTTATGAATATCTTTATCTTCGCTCGATAACCAATGCCAGGCACTCATACATCCGAAAATCAGTCCAATCAGTAAAAAGGTGAGTGTCCACGATTGTTTGCCGGGAAAACGCTTGTCTAACCAAATACCAAGAAAAGCTCCCAACAAGGTAGGTACTGCAACAGACCAGCCAACGAGTCCAAACATCCCTAATCCGGATAGTAGACCATGTTTGGATTTTTGATTTTCCTTTAATTTTCGTGTGACTTTAGATCCTATTGTTTGTCTGAACTCCTTTTGATTTTTAGTTGATTTCATAACAAGTTTTTATTTTTTTCGAAATTCCTCAAATCTTCGAATAAATCCCAGTTCGAGTTTGGCTGAGGCACTTCGTACTTTCTTTTCCTGCTCATCAAGATTTTCGAAATCCTGAATTACCCTTTTGTGTAAGTCGCTTAAATCTGTTCCTTCAACTGCATTTCGTACTGAGATAAGCACATCCTGACCTGCTTTAACAAGTATTCCTTCGTCTGTTGCGATATAGATTACTTTACCGGTTTCTGTTTCGTAAGTTAAAATGCCCGGAACAAGGGCAGCTGTGCAATCCAAACGGTTAGGCAACAATCCAAATGATCCCTGAAGTGTTTCAGCAACAATGCGTTTAATCCCTTTGAGCTCGGCAAATATCCGATAGGGAAGGAGAATTCTCAGATTCATATTCATTGTTTTCATAACCATAAACTAAAAGCGATTTGCTATTTTCTGAGTTCACTGATTCCCCCAATCATAAAAAATGCGCTCTCAGGATAGTCATTTAGCTTATCCTGAAGGATTAATTCGCATCCATCCAAGGCATCATTTAGCGAAACGAGTTTTCCCGGGATACCACTGAACTGTTCTGTTGTAAAAAATGGTTGTGTAAGAAAGCGTTCCAGTTTTCGCGCCCTGAATACTACCTTTCGGTCGTCTGAAGAGAGTTGCTCAAGTCCCAGCATGGCAATAATATCCTTAAGATCTTCATATTGAGCAAGTGTTTGTCGGATATCCTGTGCAAGGGTATAATGGCGGTCACTTACAATTCCGGGAGTTGCCATTTTGGAATTGGACTGCAGGGGATCTATAGCCGGGTATAATCCTTCACTGGCCCGTTTTCGGGAAAGGACTATTGAGGCTGAAAGGTGAGAAAAGGTATGCACGGATGCCGGATCTGTGAGATCATCTGCAGGAACATAAACCGCCTGAATGGAGGTTATCGCTCCTGTGTCGGTATTGGCAATTCGCTCCTCGAGACGGGATAATTCTGTTGACAAAGTGGGCTGATATCCCAGACGAGAGGGCATTTGTCCCATCAAACCTGACAGTTCCATACCTGCCTGGATAAACCTGAATATATTATCCATCAATAATAATACGTCTCTATGCTCATCGTCCCGGAAATATTCAGCCATCGTAAGCGCAGCCTGCCCGATTCGAAACCTGGCCCCAGGTGGTTCATTCATCTGACCAAACAGCATAACCATATTGGGCAATACTCCTGCCTCTTTCATATCGCGATAGAGCTCCTCTCCTTCACGGCAACGTTCACCAATACCACAAAAAATACTCATCCCTTCATGATGTCCAATCATATTGTGAATCATTTCGGTAAGAAGTACCGTTTTACCAACTCCCGCACCTCCGAAAAGGCCGGCTTTGCCTCCGCGTTCCAGGGGTATCAGTACGTCAATAAGTTTTATGCCGGTTTCAAAGACCTCTGATTTGGTAGATCGTTTCTCCAATGGGGGTGGATTCTGGTGAACAGAGCGCCATTCGACATCCTGGATGGGCCCTCCACGGTCGATGGTATTTCCAAAAACATCAAACATTCTGGAAATTATTCCCTTACCTACAGGAGCCATAAGTGGTCCTTCACTGTTTTTTACAACCATTCCTCTGGCAAGCCCCTGGGTTGGGGTTAAAGCAATCCCGCGTACCCTTCGGGAATCTAGCTGTGAGAGAACCTCGATCGGGACCTGGTCATTTGATCCCGTTTTTAATAGTGTATAGATTGGGGGTAAATGATCTTCAAAACTTATATCCACGACACTGCCCCGTACCGAAACTATTTTTCCGGTGCCATGGGAACCATTTATATTTAAAGGTTTACCATCCATTGACTATCAAATTAATGGTTATGTGAAATATACACATTATTTTGATAAAAATCTATGATTTTACAACTGAATTTTCAAGGAATTTGAGATGAAAATAAACCCCGAAACCGTTATAATCGGGCTTCGGGGTTTAATATGAATTTTAAAGACATATTGGTGAAAAATCCCAATATTCGATGTTTTCCGGCGTATAAACCGGAATACTTTAACCCGGTATAACCTTACACTCTATTCAGGTAATCCGTAAGTGTCCATAACATAATCGACATCTTTATCACCGCGCCCGCTTAGATTAATAAGAATTGATTGTCTTGGATTTTCTTTGGCCAGTTTAAGTGCATAAGCAACTGCATGGGCACTCTCCAGTGCAGGAATAATCCCTTCCAGGCGGCTTAATTCATAGAACGCATCGATAGTCTCTTTATCGTTTGCAGTTACGTAGGATACCTTTTGTAAGTCTTTCAACATGCTATGTTCTGGTCCCACTCCCGGATAATCTAATCCGCTTGCCACAGAGTAGACCGGAGAAGGTTCACCTTTTTCATCCTGTAATAAATAGCACTTAAATCCGTGAATAATTCCGGGTGTTCCCAGCGTCATTGTTGCTGCATGTTCGCCCAGATCGAGTGAGCGTCCTGCAGGTTCAACACCAAAGAGTTTGCACTCTGAATCTTCAAGAAAGGCTGAAAAAATTCCCATTGCATTACTTCCTCCACCAACACAGGCTACTACATTATCAGGTAGTTCTCCTGTCATTTCCATAAATTGTTCTTTAGCCTCGATTCCAACCACGCGTTGAAAATCGCGCACCATCATCGGGAAGGGGTGAGGTCCTACGACAGATCCAATGCAGTAAATGCTGTTTTCAAAATCCTGCATATACGCACCAAAAGCGGAATCCACAGCCTCTTTTAATGTTCTTAATCCGAAGGAGACCGGTACAACTTTAGCACCCAGGATCTTCATTCGAACGACATTGGGATGCTCTTTAATAATATCCACTTCTCCCATGTGGATTTCACATTCTAATCCAAAATAGGCTGCTGCAGTGGCAAGTGCAACACCGTGTTGTCCGGCGCCGGTCTCAGCAATCAATTTCTTTTTTCCAAGGTATTTGGCCAATAATGCCTCTCCCATACAATGATTGAGCTTATGTGCACCGGTATGGTTAAGATCTTCCCGTTTTAAATATATTCGGCCTCCGTACTTTGTTGATAATCTGTTGCAAAAGTAGGTGGGAGTAGGTCTTCCCTGATAATGTTTCCGAATACTGCGAAGCTCTGAAATAAAATTGTGTGACTTGCTGATGGAAAAATAGGCATCAGTAATTTTTTCCATTTCAGCCTGAAGTTGTGGAGGTATAAAACTTCCGCCATAATCTTCAAAATACCCTTCTTTGCTGGGATAATTTTTAAAATAGTTTGTTGTCATTTGTTTCAGTTATTGATGTGAAAAATAAGGATGTTAGTTAGCGTGTTTTATTCTGAAATTTCAATTCGAATTCATCGAATATATATATTATGATCCAAAATTAAAAAAAGGAAGATCAATTAAACATATTCCTGATAAAATAAATCAAATTAATTTTGAATTATCCTTTTTCACATGTTTTAAAGTTGGCTATTTTCTGTTTAAATTCACGATAATTGGGAATAATCGAACATGTGTTAGTGGTTTTTAATATCGATTAGCCCTGGACCACAATGCTATTTTATTGGAAGTTATGATAGTAAGT
>CANJNY010000107.1 GCA_947475715.1 Prolixibacteraceae bacterium | reverse complement strand
CCTTGCCCGTAAAATCGTACAAGTTCGAAACAATTAAAGTATCGGCACCGACAGTTCCCCCACTATAGAGGGTCTGTTTGGTTTGTATCAACCGGTAACGGTCATTGTAAAAATTCATGCGGCAAAGCCATTTCCCTGAGGTGGTGTACTCATTAGTATCCAGCACCTTTACTTTAGTTCCTGTGACCTGACCTTTTACCTTATCAAAATAGCCGTTATTGTATAATTATTAAATCAAAACACAATTTCACTCAATTGAATGTTAGGATAATTCCTTTAAAACTGATATAAAATTCAAGTGTTTAAATAGTAGCCTTTCCCCCTTGGCCTTTGGAGTAGCTTTGAATATTCAATCGCCAGTCTTTATTATTCGAATCAACAAAAATTAAAATCCGATTATAGTTCAATCATCATTTTGAATATAATATAATTATATGTAATAAATATTTATTAACAAGTGCATTAGAAAATAACCTCCCCGTTTTATCGTTGTATTTGCAATTAGATTATGTAAGTTTGCCGGATAATTTTACCTGAATTATACTTTTAACTTAAACTTAAACCGTCCCGAAAATGAGAAACAGAAGTGGCATTTACCCCATTATTTTAGCAGCATTATTTTTAATTGTCATAACTGGTTGTCAGAAAGAGAACAGCCATTCGGGTACGGTAACAAATGGTACCTCTTCGTCGGTATTTAATCCCGGAATATACTATGATACAATGAACGATCAGGAGGGGAATTTCTACAGAACCATTAAAATCGGGAACCAAACCTGGATGGCAGAGAACCTTCGTACCACTATTTATCGCAATGGAGATCCGATTACAGAAGGGAAAGACAATTCTGCGAAGGACTATTTAAACTCAGGCGTTTACTATAACTACAACAATACTGAAAATGTGGATTCTCTTACCACTTATGGCCTATTATACAATTGGTATGCAGTATCTTACAGAAGTAATCTCGCTCCGGCAGGATGGCATATACCCACACAGGCAGAATGGGCAATTTTATATACTTATTTAGGTGGAAAAAATGGGGCAGGAGGCAAATTAAAAGAGGCAGGCAATCTTCATTGGAAAATTAATTTTACCAATGATATCGCAGATAACAGCAGTGGATTTACTGCGCTGCCAGGCAGTCTCATCAATTATCAAGGCTCTTTTGGTCGGGATGGCAATAATGATGCTATCGGCTATGGTAACAGCGGCTACTGGTGGAGTTCCGCTGAGTACGGTACGTTATATGGTGTGACATATATTGCCTGAGTTTTAGTTCAAATGTTCTGTATGAATCAAACTATGTTAAGAATTCAGGACTTTCTGTTCGGTGTATTAAGGATTGAGGGGATACATAAAATGGTACCTCCAATAATAGATTAATTAAGATAACTATGAATCTCTATTCCCACCTCTGGAAAACTATTTCTCGGCCTGAAAATTTAAGTTTATATCCCGGTAGTTTACACCCTGACAACAATAATTCTTATGCTTTTGCTGGTCTATGCAGGCTTTAAAGGGATGAGCCATTTTAGGTCGCATACAGACGAATATCACGAGAAACTGATTACAGGAGTTGTCCTGGTTGGTTTGGATATTCCTGGTCCTTAAGTCGGGTTTAGTTCTCTATCTCCCCGCTAAGATTTTGAGACAAATATGCTTTAACTTCAGAAACAGAGAGTTGCTGCCCAAGCAGGAACATCATCTTAGTAACCGCTGCCTCCACGGTGATATCCTTGCCACTTACGACACCCGCCTCCTGCAGTTCCCGGCTGGTTTCATAATATCCCATCTTCACCCTTCCTCCCGGACATTGACTTACGTTCATAAAAACAACACCTGAAAGGGTGGCCTCCCTGATAGCCTCAAAGATCCACGGAAAAGTGGGCATATTGCCTGAACCGTACGATTCCAGGATGATTCCCTTAAGTCCGGGCAGGGAAAGGATTGCCTCGAAATACCTCCGGTTAATTCCCGGAAAGATCTTCAAAACGATTACGTTGTCATCAATCGAGGTATTAATGCTTAGGATTCCTTTACTTCCGGTATAGTTTATCTTTTCGTAATTGTATTTGATATCAACCCCCGCCACGGCAAGCTTGGGATAATGATGTGACATGAATGCGGCGAACTGCTGCGAATCCTCTTTGGTCGTCCGGTTACCCCTAAAAAGGTGGGAGCTGAAATAGATGCAAACTTCGGGCACAATCGCTTTTCCATTCTTTTGAGCAGCAGCAATTTGTATTGCGGTAATGATATTCTCTTTTCCATCGGTTCGTAGAATCCCGATCGGAAGCTGCGAACCGGTCATGATAACCGGCTTATCCAGGTTTTCGAGCATATAACTGAGCGCCGAAGCGGTGTATGCCATGGTGTCGGTTCCGTGCAGAATAACGAATCCGTCGTATTTGGAATAATTCGACTTAATGGTTGAGGCCAGTTCGATCCAGATTGCAGGAGTCATATTAGCCGAATCGATGGGAGGATTGAACGTGACCGATTCGATATTAAATCCCAGTTTATAGAGTTCCGGAATCTCTACCTGAAGCATCTCAAAATTCATGGGTGAGAGGGTCCTGGTCATTGGATCTTCACGCATTCCGATTGTCCCGCCGGTATAAATTATCAGAATTGATTGTTTCTCTGTTCCCATGGCCACTGTTTATTTTTAGTAACAATCTGAAATATAGCTTTCTAAAATCACGCAGAGACGCAAAGTCGCAAAGCTTTATTTCTCATCCTCTTGGCGCCTTATCTTGTTTTTTAGCGTTTTCTGTTTTGAAGTTCCGAAAATTCAGATTTTTTTGAGTAAAATTACCCTTTAGCCAGCCGCCAGTCGCCAGTTGCCTTTCAGTTGCAATTGACTTCCTACAAATGTATAAATCCCTCTTCAATTAAATGTCTAAAATCCAAATAATTGTTTGGCATTTTGTGTGGTTATCCGACCTACCTCTTCGATAGTGATCTGATGCAGTGCGGCAATTTTAGCGGCAACGGCTGTTATATATGCTGATTCATTGCGTTTGCCGCGGTGGGGGACCGGTGCCAGCCATGGAGAATCGGTTTCCAGCAAAATATGTTCAAGATTTATATTGGGGATAACACCATCCAGACCCGAATTTTTAAATGTTACAATACCTCCGATACCTATTTTAAAACCAAGATCGATAATATGTTCTGCCTGCTCGATTGTCCCGCCAAAACTGTGGAATACTCCTCTGAGTGATTGATCTTTCTCCTGTTCAACCACTTCGATCACCTCCTGGAATGATTCGCGAAGGTGTATCACGATAGGGATTCCCGCTTTTTTTGCCCATCTGATTTGAGTTCGGAAGGCTTCGATCTGTTCATTGATAAATGTTTTGTCCCAGTAAAGGTCGATGCCGATCTCTCCAATTCCTGCAAATTTCCGCTTGTTAAACCAGTATTCCATGATCTCGAGTTCCTTGCGAAAATCTTCCTTGACCGATGTGGGGTGCAAACCGATAAGGGGGATAAACAGTTCCGGTTTTGATCCTGCCAGATCGAGAAGCGGTTTAATTGTAGAGCTGTCGATATTCGGGAGGATGATCTTATTTACTCCTGACAATAATCCACGCGCTATTACCTCATCCCTGTCGGAACTGAACTCTTCGGAATAAATATGGGAATGGGAATCAACAAACATCTTTGGCAGTTTTGAACAAAGATAGAATTTACCACGATTATAGTGGTTAATATAATGTTAAATCCAGGTTATTTTCGTGTGCGAATTAATCGAGTTTCAGCACCGCCAGGAATGCTTTCTGCGGAACCTCGACATTTCCAATCTGCTTCATCTTCTTCTTCCCTTTCTTCTGTTTGTCGAGCAGTTTACGCTTACGACTAATATCTCCCCCGTAACATTTGGCTGTAACATCCTTACGAACAGCCTTGATGGTTTCGCGGGCAATGATTTTTGCTCCGATGGCGGCCTGGATTGCCACATCATATTGCTGACGTGGAATAAGCTCTTTCAGCTTTTCGCACATCCTGCGACCGAAGTTGTAGGCGTTGTCGAAGTGAATCAGCGTGGATAGTGCATCAACCGGTTCACTGTTGAGAAGGATATCGAGTTTGGCCAGTTTTGCAGGGCGATAACCTGTAATATGATAATCAAAGGAGGCATACCCTTTTGAAATACTCTTTAATTTGTCGTAAAAGTCGAAGACGATTTCGCCAAGGGGAAGATCGAAAGTGAGTTCGGCCCGCTCGGCAGTAAGATACTCCTGTTTGGTGAGCATCCCGCGTTTGTCCAGACACAAGGTCATGATTGCCCCAATAAATTCAGAACGGGTGATGATCTGAGCCTTAATATAGGGTTCTTCGATGAGTTCAATCAGTGATCCGTCGGGCATTCCGGCAGGATTATACACTTCGTAACTCTCACCGGCACGGGTGTGAATCATATACGATACGTTGGGAACCGTTGTAATAACGTTCATATCAAATTCCCTGTCGAGCCGCTCCTGGATGATCTCCATGTGGAGTAAGCCCAGGAATCCGCAACGGAAACCAAATCCAAGTGCTGCCGACGATTCGAGGGTGTAGGTAAGTGAGGCATCGTTGAGCTGAAGTTTCTCCATGGCAGTCCGAAGGTCTTCATAGTCTTCGCTGTCAATGGGATAAACTCCTGCAAAAACCATTGGTTTAACCTCCTCAAAACCTGAGATCACATTCGAACAGGGCTGTTTTACATTAGTGACTGTATCGCCTACCCGAATCTCACGGGCGGTCTTGATGTTCGAAATAATATAGCCCACATCACCGGCGCTTAACGATTCACGCGGATCGAGGGCCAGTTTCAGCACCCCAACCTCGTCAACATTGTAGGTCTTCTCTGTGGCAACAAATTTTACGACATCCCCTTTTCGAACGGTACCATTCACAATTTTGACATAGGCAACTACGCCTCTGAACTGGTTGTAAACCGAATCGAAGATTAACCCCTGAAGCGGTGCCTCCGGATCACCGGCAGGGGAGGGGATATCCGAAACAATCCGCCTGAGGATCTCCTCAATCCCTTCGCCGGTCTTACCTGAGGCCCGAATAATGGTATCACGTTTGCATCCGATTAATTCTATGATTTGATCTTCTACAACCTCGGGATTAGCATTTGGAAGATCCATTTTATTGAGGATCGGAATAATTTCAAGATCGTGTTCAATGGCAAGATAAAGATTTGAAATGGTCTGGGCCTGAATTCCCTGTGTTGCATCAATGATCAGTAATGCCCCTTCACAAGCAGCAATGGATCGTGATACTTCATACGAAAAATCGACATGCCCGGGAGTGTCAATCAGGTTAAGCCGGTATTTTTCATTGTCCTGGGTATACTCCATCTGAATAGCATGACTCTTAATGGTTATCCCGCGCTCCTTCTCAAGCTCCATATCATCAAGTACCTGAGCCTGCATGTCCCGTCCGCTAACGGTCTGAGTAATCTCCAAAAGACGGTCGGCAAGCGTACTCTTCCCATGATCAATATGGGCAATAATGCAAAAGTTCCTGATGTTCTTCATGAGCAAAAAATCCTTATTTTCCTGATATATTTATTAACTAATCTTCTTTCAAATCGAGTACAAAGATATTCAAAATTCCCCAATTTGATCCATCAGTTGCAACAGGGTAATCCGGAGTGGTATTTCTTTTTAATTCATTCAAATGCAAAGCATTATAATTATCATAGAAGGGGGCTCAAACCTCCTGATCGTGAAAAAATCGCATTGGGAATTTCGTATTAATTAGTGAAGTTTAATTTTGTACATTATATCTTTCCATTTACATAAGGAGCCCTGAACAATTTAATGTTCAGGGCTCCTTATATAAGATATTGAAAGGAATTTATTCTTTCATCGGCTCCTTTTTATTCGAAGCGCCTGGAACTTGTTTAGGAGTCTCTGCCGGTTGCTCCTCTTCGTTTTTCATCGCTTTTTTAAACTCCTTCATCCCCTTTCCAATTCCACCCATCATTTCAGGAATTTTCGGACCTCCAAACAGTAAAAGGATTGCTCCCAAAAGGAGAATGATATGCCAAGGTGCAAATGCGTCCATATCGTTTTATTTAATTTGTTCGATCACAAAATTATAAATGTTTTATTCAGGCTGTTGAAAATGATCAAAAATATTTTCAAAAAGCAAAAACGGAGATAGAACGGGTAAACTAGGTATCAATTTTGTAAAATCGTTATATAGATTATCCGTTTTTATTTTTCAGTGGCATATTTATAACCGAGTTTTGTATTGACAGGTTGAATTTATCATTTATAATTCAAACGTATTTAAAGAACCATGAATATTTTAAATAAAAAATTTATTACAAGTTTGCTCGGCTACAGGGCTTATGGGATTATTGATTTCACCCTTCTTTTTTCATGGTATTTTATATGGATTACCCCGCTTGCTGAACCAATAAAAAAATAATCCAATTATATCGAATTCGCCGAAATGGTTTAATTACTAAACCTATACCGAATTAATTGCACAGTTTCTTCACAAATATCTCCTTAATATTATTCAGCGGTTTGAGTAGACAGACTAAAAACCGCTAACGGAAAAATATCCCGATTATTTCATGATGTAAAGATTTTCAGTGAAGGGTCAATTTGTGGAATGATCCGTTGAAATTTAATCATTATCTTTGGTGTCAAAATTTCCAACTTCAATATTTATACACTTTACCCTGAAGGGTTAAAAATTCGACTCATGAGAAAAAACATTTTTGTGACTTTATCATTAGCTGCCGTTTTTGTATTGGCACTTCCTTCGTTTGCGCAGGTATCAAATAAACTTACCAAACAAGAGCAAAAAGATGGTTGGGCATTGCTGTTTAACGGCAAAAATTTCGACGGCTGGAGGCAGTGTAATGGCACTGCAATGCCTGCTAACTGGAAGATCGACGATGATGCAATGCAGGTTTTTACCGGTGAAGGGAAGAAACCGGGACAAGGCTCAAACGGAGATATTTTATACCCGGGTAAGAAATATAAAAACTTTGAGCTTTCAGTAGATTTTAAAGCAGGAAAGGCCGGTAATTCCGGAATTTTCTACTATGTCCGCGAAGTTAAAGGAGAACCAATTTATTATGCAGCTCCTGAAGTTCAGGTTCTTGACAATGTGGATGCATCAGATAATAAGGTGGATAGCCACCTTGCCGGTTCACTTTACGATATACTTCCTTGTGATCCTAAAACAGTACATCCTGCACTTTCGTGGAATACCGTTGTGATTAAAGTTAAGGATGGTCATGCAACACACACAATGAATGGCAAGAAAGTTGTTGAGTATACCCTGTGGACTCCTCAATGGGATGCTATGGTTGCCAAGAGCAAGTTCAAAGATTTTAAGGGATGGCAGGAAGGAATCGATAAAGATGGTTATATTGGTCTTCAGGATCATGGATATTCTATCTGGTTCCGCAACATCAAAATTCGCGAACTTAAATAGCCGGGTTAAATTTTTAAGTTCTCATAAAGAACTTCCTTTGCCAGGACTGTGCCTCTAAATCTTATGATTAAGATTGGGGAACAGTCCTGGTTTTTTTATTTGAAAAGGTTCAGTTTTCTACTCCTGCCTGTGTGGGCAGTTATATTCCATATGTATGCTCAACATGTTATTTTATAATCTGTTTGGAATTCATAAGCGATAATTATAGCCGGAAACGTGAAACAGTGGAGTAAACCTCTGAGTTTTTATGAAGACAAAACCGGAAAATATTGTTGAATTATCGCATCATTGAATTATCGAATTTGTTATTATTTTTGGAAAAAATCAGAACTATGCAGATAGAAATTCGGATGGCTCAAAATAGTGACAGGGATTCCATTACCCGGTTTCAGATTGCGATGGCATTGGAAACGGAAAATTATGAACTCGATTGTGTTACAGTTCAAAAAGGGGTTGAGGCTGTTTTAGGCAACAGTAGCCTGGGTGTTTATTATGTTGCCATAGTAGAAGGTGAAGTTGTTGGCTCGCTATTAACTACTTATGAATGGAGCGACTGGCGCAATGGTACTGTACTTTGGATTCAGTCTGTGTATGTTGATTCTTCATACAGACAAAGAGGGATCTATGCCGCACTTTATTCGCATGTTAAAAGGATGGTTGCAGCCAATGAATCTTTAAGGGGAATCAGGCTTTATGTCGATGAGTCGAATAAAAAAGCAATGGAGGTTTATGCACGTCTTGGGATGAATGGCGAACATTACCGTGTCTTTGAGTGGATGAAGGAGTAAATGCAGAATTGGGCAATTAGTTAATTTGGCAATTAGACAATTTGACCATTGGTATTACTACTTAAATTTTCGAATAAGGTTAAAGCCGAGATATGCACCTGCAAATCCGGGAATAAATGCCAGTAACGATCCCCAATTCTGTGTTGATGCAATTCCAGTGTCATCCCAGTTTGGACGAGCATCTATCCAGGCTATGGCTAACCCGGTAATGACAGTCGAAATCAGCAAAATAACCGAAGTTTTTTTCATCCCCGCTTTTATATTATTCGCCATTTAAAAAGGTGCTTTTATGATCTTAAAATGTTCCTCTTTTGCTCCGTAACGGATCGTTAGAATCAAAAATCCATCAGGAAGACTTGTTAAGTTTTTTAATTCGATAGTTTCTGATACTGCGATTTTCGCTTGCCAGAGACAAACTCCAGTTATACTATAAATATTTATATTGCACGTGCCTCCCGAGGTCTGTCCGATATTTCGTATCGTGATTGTATTGGTGAACGGGTTGGGAGATACCGTCCATGAACCCTTTAGGATTACCGGTATCTGAGTATATAATTTGAGATATTTATCTGCTTTTTCAAAATCGGGAATTCCAAAACCCACCAGCGAATCGGGACTATTGTAGATACTGGCGCTCTGTTCAATTGCTTTTTTCACAAGCGTTACATTTGCCCAGGGATTTGATTGCAGCAAACATGCTCCCATTCCGGCCAATACGGGTGATGAGAAGGAGGTTCCGCTTGAATATCCGGGGACGCCGCCACTGGTAATCAGGAAAGTTGAGGAGCCCATTGCAGCCACATTCGGCTTTGTTGCTCCTCCAAAGGCAGGTCCCACTGAGCTGAACGAGGCACGGACACCTGTTTTATCTACTGCCGCCACCCCGATAACATTTACGCCATCCGAAGGGGCAATGATATGTCTCCATGGATTATTCCCCTCATTTCCGGCACTTGTAAAGACAAGGATCCCTTTTTGGAAAGCCATGTTGGCACCCTTGGTAACGCGGGTAGTTGTTCCGTTCATATCAGAATACGAATGGTTCATTACCGGATCATCGAAGGTAAAATACCCAAGAGATGAATTGATCAGGTCGACGCCCAGGCTATCGGCTAATTCGGCTGCCGCAATCCAGTTATCCTCCTCGATGGGGTATTCAGTAGGGGCATCTTCAGTTCTGAACAGATAATATGAGGCATCGGGCGCAGTTCCGAGAAGAATTGAGGGCTGATTTCCTGCCATACACGAAAGGACACTTGTGCCGTGATTATTCTGTAGGTAAATATCCGACGTTGGGTCAACAAAATCGTGTGTTCCCAAAATTCTTCCGGCATTACGCAGGGTGTCGAATGCAGCGATTACATTGGCATGATAGAATCCGGCATCGAGTATGGCAACCTGAATTCCCTTTCCACGATAACCAAGGTTATGCAGATATTGCCCGTTTAACTGAGTTAATTGAGTGAGTGCAATTCCATAGTTTGCCGGATTGTAAGCGATCTGTAGCTCCTCTTCCCTGAATTTAAGAATGGACGATTTTTTGGGTAATGCCGGTTTGGTAAGCTGAACAGATGTGACACACGAAAGTTTTGCAATTTGCCTGATCAGGGAGGTATCGACAGTGCTAACTGTGGCTCCGTTAAGCCATTTGGAAGTGTGAACAAGTTGAAATCCCCGGCTCTGAATACTGTCCAAATAGGCCGGCGAAACAGGCAAATCAGTTTGGTCTATCGCGATCCCCTGTCTAACCCTGCGGTCAATCGCCCTTTTTGAGAGAAAATCTTCGGGATGGTTGATTTGATAGGGGGTACCCACCTTGTCTTTGAGCGTTATCCAATAATAAGTATTCGTAGCGATCTGGGCGGGTGAGAACAACCCTGACATCAAAAAAATTAATAATAGAATCAGCCCGGTTCTCATTTGAATTTTATAAAAGCGCTAAATATATTGTCCGTAATATCAGTATTCTTGTATGCCAATTCGGAGATTGCCCGTTCAAAGGTAATAATTGATTAAGGATTTTGGTAATTAAAAATAAGGTTATTGACTTGATTTCTGATGAATTGCCGAATCATTTAGAAAATGAGAATAATAAGAAGTCGCAAGGCAGTATTTTTTTTTAAAAACTTTTCGCCACCAAAACACCCCAAAGGCACCAAAGATATTGCTGGATTTAAACTATGAAAATTAGTATTCCAGATATTTTGTCGATTTTTTTATTTTAATCTTTAAGAAATCAGCTAATTAGGGAACTGCTGCATAATATGCTTGCTTATACTTAATTACCGAATCGCCGAATTATCAAATTATTAAATTGCGTGCTTTATCTCCCCAGCTCCTCTTTAAGGTATTTTGCAGTATACGATTGGTTTAGTTTTATGATCTCTTCGGGAGAGCCGCTGCATAAAAGCCGTCCGCCATCCTTGCCCCCCTCAGGACCAATGTCGATGATGTGATCGGCTACTTTAATCACCTCCATGTTATGCTCAATGACGATCACCGTATTTCCTTTGTCAACCAGTTTATTGAGAACTTCAAGTAAGACACGAATATCTTCGAAATGGAGACCTGTTGTTGGTTCATCAAGGATATAAAGGGTCATCCCTGTATCCCGTTTGCTGAGTTCCGTGGCGAGCTTAACACGTTGAGATTCTCCACCTGAGAGTGTTGTTGACGACTGCCCCAATGTGATATATCCAAGTCCGACCTCCTGTAAGGTTCGCAAGCGGTGGACAATTGCAGGAATACTTTCAAAGAATTCAACGCCATGGTTGATTGTCATATCGAGCACATCGCCGATTGATTTACCTTTGAAGCGTACTTCAAGGGTTTCGCGGTTATATCTTCTGCCGTTGCATTTGTCACAATGGACATAGACATCAGGGAGGAAATTCATCTCGATCACCTTCATGCCGGCACCTTCGCACTCCTCACATCGGCCACCCTTGACATTGAATGAAAACCTGCCGGGCTTATAACCCCGGATCTTCGCCTCAGGCAGCAGGGTAAACAGGTTGCGGATATCGGTAAAAACACCGGTGTAAGTCACCGGATTTGAGCGGGGTGTTCTGCCAATGGGGGACTGGTCAACCTGCACAACTTTATCAATCAGATCGATCCCTTCGATGGATGAGTAAGCCAACGGATCGAGCAGTGATTTGTAAAAATACTGGCTTAGAATGGGTTGCAGTGTCTCGTTGATGAGGGTTGATTTTCCGCTTCCGGAAACCCCGGTAACGCAAATCAGCTTTCCAAGGGGAAATTCAACATCGATATTTTTAAGGTTATTTCCTTTTGCTCCTCTGATAATTAGCGATTTTCCGTTGCCGGGACGGTGTGATTCCGGAACTTCTATTTTTTTCTTTCCGGTCAGGTATTGGGCTGTTAGTGTGTTTTGCTTAAGAACTTCTGACGGGATTCCTGCGGCTACAATTTCGCCTCCATGAATACCGGCCATTGGCCCCATGTCGATCAGGTAATCGGCCTGTAACATCATATCACGGTCATGCTCAACCACAACTACCGAGTTGCCGGTATCGCGAAGTTGCTGCAGCGAATTGATCAGGCGCAGGTTATCGCGGTGATGTAATCCGATGCTGGGCTCGTCGAGGATATAGAGGACATTTACGAGTTGCGATCCGATCTGTGTGGCTAACCTTATCCGCTGCGATTCCCCTCCGGAGAGAGTTCCTGCAGCGCGGTCGAGTGAGAGGTAGGTGAGTCCTACATCGATCAGAAACCGCAGACGCGTTCTCAATTCCTTGACCACCTCGGTAGCGATCTGCAACTGACGATTGGTGAGGCGTTGTTCGATCTTTTCGAAGAAATCGGAGAGTTCACTAATATCAAGCCTGGCCAGTTCTGAAATATTTTTTCCGTCGATTTTGAAATGAAGTGGTTCAAGCTGAAGCCGTTGTCCCTTGCACTCGGGGCAGGCCATACTTCGGTGAAACTGATCAGCCCATTTCTGTGCGGTTTTTGAGAGATTATCGCTTTTTTGATTCAGGATATATTTGACAACCCCCTCGTAGGTCATCATGTAATCGATTGAACTGCCGAGTGGTGAGTTTTTAAGCTGAATCCGTTCACCGGTTCCGAACAGGATTGCATTAAGCGCCTCATCGGTGATTTCTCCGACAGGCGTTTTAAGTGTAAAGCCATATTTTTCAGACAGCGCTTCAATCTGCCAGAAAATCATTGTATTTTTATGAGGCCCCAAAGGTGCTATACCCCCCTTCATAATCGAAAGGGTAGGATCGGGCACCAGTTTAGCCTGATCAATTTCAGTTATCTCTCCCAGACCATTACATTTATGGCACGCCCCCTGAGGTGAATTAAACGAAAAGCTATGAGGTGCAGGATCGTTGTAGGAAATTCCTGTCGTGGGGCACATCAGGTGACGTGAAAAGAAGCGGGTATCACCTGTATCTGCATCGAGAATCATGATGATTCCCTGTCCATGTTTCATGGCAATGTCCAGTGAATCGCGAAGCCTTTTGCGGTCAGTCTCTTCCACTACGATCTTATCGATCACCATCTCAATATGGTGATTCTTGTAACGATCGACCTTATATCCGTGGGTCATCTCGCAGATTTCACCATCCACCCTGGCATAGAGGAATCCTTTTTTCCGGATTTGTTCAAACAGTTCCCTGTAATGTCCTTTTCGCCCCCGCACAACAGGGGCAAGGATCATCGTCCGTTTGCCGCTGAACTTCTCAAGGATCAGATTTATGATTTGCTCGTCGGTATATTTGACCATCTTCTCACCTGTATTATAAGAATATGCTTCACCTGCACGGGCAAAGAGCAACCGGAGAAAGTCATAAATCTCCGTAACAGTTCCAACGGTAGAGCGGGGATTTTTATTCGTGGTTTTCTGTTCAATGGAGATTACAGGGCTTAGACCGGTGATCTCATCGACATCGGGGCGCTCCATATTTCCCAGGAAAGAGCGGGCATAGGCCGAGAAGGTTTCGATATAACGGCGTTGTCCCTCGGCATAGATCGTATCAAAGGCAAGCGACGATTTTCCGCTGCCACTCAGACCGGTAATCACGGTGAGCTGATTACGCGGTATTTCAACATTTATATTTTTCAGGTTATGCTCCCGCGCCCCTCTAATTATAATTTTTTCTTCTCCGTCCATCAAATTGGTACTCTCTGTTACAGTAAAAGGGTTGATTTATTGTGCTCCGGTATGATCGGCAAAAACAAAACTACGGTATTTCCCGGTATCCGGTATCTTGAAGGTATAGGTTTTTTTCTTCGGATTTTTCAGATAAGTCTGTTTTAACCACGGATTAAATTGCTTGAATAACTTATAATTAATGTTGTTGGAACGGGCAAAGTCGGTAAAGTTCTTTATACTCCCGTCGACAGTTACTTCGTTTACCGGAATGATCGGGTATTTCTCCTCTTCATTGATCTTAAATCCGTATTTGAGGGGATTGCCAATTACAAGTTTAAGTGCAAGGATACGGAAGATATAACGCGATGTCTCCTCATTAAGCAGCAGATCGTAATAGTTATTACTCTCTTGTGCTATCGCCTGTCTGTTCACACCTCCAATACCCGCATTATATGAGGCAGCGACCATAGTCCAGTTGCCGTATTTTGCATACGAGTTTTTCAGAAACCGGCATGCCGCCTGGGTTGCTTTTTCGATATGGCACCTTTCGTCGACCTCTTCATTCACTTCGAGGCCGTTTTCAACAGCTGCTGTTTTCATAAACTGCCAGATGCCCACCGCTCCTGAAGGGGAGACAATTTTATCAAGAAATCCGCTTTCAGCAAGTGCCAGGTATTTGAAATCCTCTGGAATACCATTCTTTTTCAGAATAGGTTCTATAATCGTAAAATAGCGTTTCGATTTTTTGATATATAGTAAGGCCTGAGAATGAAAATTTGCCACACTCAGCATTTCGCGGTCGAGGGATTCACGGACATCAAAATTGGCCAGTGGAACCAATTCATTGGCAAATTCCAGCTTTTCGGGGATCTGAACAGTTGTGAAAACCAGTTCATTGGAGGTGACATCTTTCTCTGGACTACTTTTCTGAACCGGTTCTGAATGAGAATTGAAAAAGAGGCCTCCAATGATTACCGCAAAAGCAATCACCGAAAGCGAAACCAATAATCCGGATGAACGGAATCTGTTTTTAGCCGATTGTAAATCTTCCATATAACGAATTAATAAGCCCGCAAAGTTAATTGATTCTCAGATCTAATCCAATTGATATAAACATTCTCAATTAAAAGAATAGGTGAGTCCTGTGGAGATTTCGAGTAGATCTGGTTTGAAGGTTACAGATTTATGGGTGCTTAAAGAGTTCAGATAGCGCTTCAGGCGTGGTTCAACGGTAAAGGTAAGGCGATTGGTGATCTCATAGCTTAGTTCGAAGCCCACTGACCCGGAATAGACCATATTGCGCAATTTCGATGTTTCACCGGTGCCGATCCGGCTCCCATTCCCTAAAAGGGTTGCCTTATTACCTGCGAGCAGCCCCGCACTTATCCCACCCGTTATTCCAATATTCACTTGCCTGTTTGAGAGTTTGTAGGTTGCCTTCAGGGGAATTTCGATAAATTCAATATTTTGTTTTAATATAGTTTGTTCTGCAAAGATCTGATCATCATCCAGCTGTGAGTTTGAATCGGCGACCATAATCGTTTTGCCTGTTTTATGTAAAGTTACTTCTCCTGTTGGGGTATTTGCTGAAGTTGCATTTAAACTTATCAGGATTTTCGATTCGTCAGGTTTGCCCCTTTGAGCTTAATTTTGAGAATCATGAGAACGGTTAATTTCTATGATAAGAGGTGATTTCTTCCGGATTGGTTGCGTATTTTTTAGTAAATACAATATTTTCATCTAAAAAAAGAAAATATTTTGCACCTTTCAAGCTATATTTGGCATAAAAATTGAGATTAATTATTCATATCAAATAGTTAAGTCACCTAAAAATCTTGCCAAAATGAAAACTAAATTAGTGGTTATTCTATTGGGGCTGATATTTTTTAGTGGAGGATGTTCACATAGTATAGTCCCCAATCCTTTACCTGCGGATATTGTTATGACACAAAAGTCATTGAGCCTTGTGAGTGCGGGCAATTCATTTACATTTAATTTGTTAAATAAAATTCCCAACAGTCAGGGGCATAATGTAATGGTCTCTCCGCTAAGTATCTCTCTTGCATTTTCAATGGCGCTCAATGGTGCCGATGGTACAACAAAAAGTGCTATAATAGAGGCCTTGGGGCTTAAAGGTTTAAGTGTGGATGAAATCAATCAGATCTATTCCGATTTGATAACTGCTCTTAAAAAGGCTGATCCCAATGTGGTAATGAATATTGCCAACTCAATCTGGATCCGCAAAGCCTACCCGGTACTCGAATCATTTATCGCGGTGAATAAAACATATTTTAATGCCCGGGTTCAATCCCTTGATTTTGATCAGAGTGCATTGTCGACAATAAATGGTTGGGTGAATGAGAATACAAATGGAAAAATTCCCAGAATACTCGATCAGATTTCAGCCAATGAAATAATGTTTTTAATCAATGCCATCTATTTTTACGGGAAGTGGGAAGTGCAGTTTGAAAAGGCGAATACCCAGAGCGGACCCTTTACTCCAGGATCCGGAAGCACGGCCAATGTTCCATATATGAAGATTAAAGAAAATTATGGCTATACGGAACAATCGGGTTATCGGGCTATGAAAATGCCTTATGGCCGGGGTAAGTTTGGGATGGTGATGCTCCTTCCCGATATTGGAAAATCGGCTGATCAGCTTATGAGTCAGTTGGATCCAACGGTATGGGCAAATCTTAAATCCGCTCTTGCCATCAAAAATAAGGTTGATGTATGGCTGCCCCGATTTAAATTCAGCTGGGAAAGTGACCTTAATGATATTTTATCCTCGTTAGGTATGACGGTGGCTTTCTCACCCAATGAAGCCAATTTTTCAAAAATCAATGCTACCGATCAGCTTTATATTACCAAGGTTAAACATAAAACCTACATTGATGTGAATGAGGAGGGTACTGAAGCGGCAGCAGTTACTTCAATTGGAATTGGTGTTACTAGTGTAGGGCCCTCCGGGGCTGAGTTTCATGCCACCCGACCATTTCTCTTCTTTATTACCGAAGAGGATACCGGTGCAATCCTGTTTGCGGGTAAAGTTGAAAATCCGTTGCTGGAAAATTAAACCAGTACAAAACCAGTATTAACCTGATAAAATTAGTCCGGATGAGCCTGAAGATTTTTAAAATCTGTTATTTATTGTTTTTTATCTCTTTTCTTGCTGGCTCATGTCATGATCCTTTGATTGAAGTAAAAAGTGGTGATTGCTACTTTCAATATGAATATATCAATCATGCATGGGGATTCAATCATTTTGGTTTTATCATCACACCGGCGGGAGAGATGTATACCTACGACAAGACGACGCCCTGGGCTTTCGCAGAGAATGGATTGTTATCCGCTGATTCATTGAGCAATAATATTAAATCTTCGGTAAGGAAGGATACTCTGATCAGTAATTCGGATCTGATAAATTTTCAGGGACTTGCATCCTCTGCGATCAGTGGAAAGATGACCGGGATTAAGATACGTGGTGCCGATATGGGTGCAAATATCTGCAAAATTATTGTTCCGGATTCAACCAATCCAGTTAAATCTTATCGCGAAATAGTGCTCACACACATAGGGGATACCGAATTTCATAACCTTGCACCTGAAGCTTCGGTTATTGCTGCATGGCTGACTAAGATGGGGCGTTAGTAGAGGTCCAAAATTTTGCCTCCTTTCTTTTGCCCCTACTTTGCACCATTCCCGGAAAATCTTAGCTTTGTCCAAAATACTATTATGGGCACACTTTTTCAACAGATCGTTAGCTGGTATATGGTTCACATTACCTATTGGACCGTTTTTTTATTGATGACAATCGAGAGTACAATTATTCCATTTCCATCTGAACTTGTTATTCCGCCTGCTGCATTCAAAGCTGCAAATGGGGATATGAATATTTTTCTGGTTATCTTTTTCGGATCAATGGGGGCTGTGGCCGGTTCGCTGATTAATTACTATATGGCGAAATGGTTGGGAAATAAGTTGCTCATGAAGTTTGTAAATACCCGTTTGGCTCATCTGATGATGGTTGATCAATCAGCAATTGTGAAAACAGAGCAATATTTTTTAAAAAACGGCAAGACTTCTACATTGATTGGACGATTGATCCCTGGAATTCGTCACCTCATTTCAATTCCTGCAGGTTTGGCAAATATGAAATTAAGGGATTTTATCCTTTATACCGCTATTGGTGCTACTGCCTGGAATGTTATCCTGGCCACATTAGGTTATTTTTTCTATTCGCAAAAACAGATTCTTGACAAGTATTATAAAGAGTTGATATTTGCCATTCTGGTAATTGGGGCGATTTATGTGCTCTATCTGCTTTATAAAGGGCTTAAAAGCAACAACGGTGTAAAAGCCTGATCTATTAAGATCGATCTGTTATTATTGACATCGAATGCTATCCAAATTTAATAAACACTAGATAATTCACAACATGTTACAACCCATAAACTACCTCAAACCGGATGTTCCGGATTCATTGCCCTGGCATAAAGTTAAAACGGTAATAGCGACCAATGAATCTTTAGAAGGGTACGGTTGTCTGGTAAGCAAAGCTGATTATAAAACATTTCCAATGGAAATTGTACAGTGGCCTAAAGCCGAAGGGAGACCTATTGATGCAGATACGGGTAATCAGGCTGGAACCAAAGAGGGTATATTTGATTTTTGGTGGGAGGGTGACATACTGTTTGGCCGGAATAATGCAGTAGCCGATGAGTATCTTTTAGGATGGAGTGTTAATCCCAATGAAGCAGTTCAAGGTAAGGAATTATTAGAATCTCCCGATAAGGTACTTCTTTGGCATGCCAATTACCATCCCGATGGCGGGCAGCTTTTTTTTCCGCTCACAGGTACCCCTTTTGTAACTCCGCTTGCACTACCCGGTGATGATATAAGTCCTGATAAATTTGTCAACTTTTATTTCGATGGAACTCACGGTTTGTATATCCATCCATCGGTGTGGCACGAAGGTATCTTTCCAATAGCCACAAAGGCACAGTTTTTTGATAAGCAGGGGAGTGTTCATGCCCGGGTAAGTGTCAATTTTGCCAGGGAGTTTGGGTTATTTTTAGAGGTGCCATTTTTTTCTTTGCTCTGAAAGAGCGAAATCTAAATAACTGTGGGTGCTAACCCACGGTAGCGTGGCGTGGCGCAGCGCAGCCCTGAAAGGGTTGAATGATAGCTTTATAGGAAATCTCGTTCATCGACTGTGATGCCATGATCCGGTGACTACCTTCGTGATTAATACTTTAATGGTTCAACCACTT
>CANJNY010000106.1 GCA_947475715.1 Prolixibacteraceae bacterium | reverse complement strand
GGTAATAGAAAATTCTTATTTGTTAATTAATGAATAATTAGGATCTTAAATTATTATATTTGTATAAATTAATTGACAATGAGAACACTAGAATTCAAAACAAAAATAAGAAATAACCAAATTCAAATTCCGATAAGTGTAAGATCAGAATTTAAAACTAATAATGATAAAAATATTAAAGTGATCGTTTTATTAGATGAATCTGATGACAATGATGATTTTCTGATTAGAAAAAACGAAACTGCACAATTTTTTAAAGGTTATTCTGAATCTGATTCTATCTATGACGATTTATAATATATGGAAAAACTGAATTTTGGAGATTTAATCTTACTAAAATTCCCTTTTACTGATAGTCTAAATAATAAGAAAAGACCTGGCCTGCTAATTAAAGATTGTGAGGACGGAGATATTATTGTTTGTCGGATAACAAGTCAGAATTATCATTCAAAATACGATCTATTCATTAATGACTGGCAAAACTCAGGATTAAAATTACCTTCTACGATTAGAGTTCATAAAATTGCATCATTAGAAAAGGAAATGGTAGTTATAGTTATGGGTAAACTCAACAATATATTAAAGGCAAAAGTAAGCAGAATATTTGCCACCATAATAGAATAGATTGATAAGATCAAATCAATTCCTTCGTCGACAATAACCCGCACGCCGCGTAAATATCCTGACCCCTTGAAGCCCGAATTGTTGTAGTAATATCCTTTGCTGTAAGCTGATCCCTGAAGCTTGTAATCGTCTCTTCATCCGGACTTTCGAGTGGTGTTCCCGGAACAGGATGGAAGCGGATCAGGTTAATCCGACACCGGATTCCGGCTAAAAGTTTTGTTAGTTCCCGAACATGATAGGCACTGTCATTCAATCCTTTGAACAGGATATATTCGAAAGATACCCTGCGCTGACGGCCGAAATCCCATCCTTTGATCTCATTGACAACCTCTGCAATTGGGTAGGCGATTTGAACAGGCATGAGCTTCCGGCGCTCTTCGTCAAATGGCGTATGAAGACTAATGGCCAAATGGGCTTCACTCTCATTGAGAAAGCGGATCATCGCCGGAATAATACCTATAGAAGAGACTGTGATGCGTCGCGGAGACATTGCAAAACCCCATTCAGAGGTGAGAATTTCGAGACTTTTCAATACCGCTTCGAGGTTATCGAAAGGTTCACCCATTCCCATGTAGACAATGTTTGAAACTTCGCCATACTCTTCGATGCTGCGGATCTGGTTTACAATTTCGCCGGCAGTTAGCTGCCCCTGAAATCCCTGCTTCCCGGTCATGCAAAACAGACAACCCATCTTACATCCCACCTGGGTAGAAACGCAAACAGTCTTTCTGTCATCGTCGGGGATCATGGCCGTTTCGATAAACTTATTGTGCGAGGTGGGGAAGAGGTATTTCTTTGTTCCGTCTATACTTACCTGAACTTTTGATGGGATTGAGAGTCCGAATTCGTATTTCTCATTGAGCAGATCTCTGGCCTTTTTTGAGAGATTGCTCATCTCGTCAATCGAACTGATCTCCTTCTTGTAAAGCCAGTCTGCCAGTTGTTTACCTGTAAATTTAGGTAATCCAATTGCGAGGCTTAGCTCCTGTAATTCATTTAAATTCTTACCAAAAAGTTGATCCTTCATCTTCACGCAAATTTTAATTGGATATCATCCGCAAGGATGGTTTTATTACCTAGAAATAGATCTCCGCAAAGATGTTTTCATATGGTATCCCTTTGGATATCAATAGATCACGTACATCTACCACCATCAGGGACTTGCCGCAAAGGTAGTATTTATAATCTTTGGGAAAGTTATTTGTTGCTAAAAGATAGTCTGTTACCCGGCCTGAGTAAACCCGGTCATCAGATTCACGTGAGCAGCAGCGGATATAATTACTACCCAATGCCCAGGATAACTCCTCCTCAAAATAGAACTGGTTGAGGTAACTTACCCCATGGATCAATACTTTATTATGGGACAATCCGGACTGGAACATACTGTAAAAAGGGGAGATACCGGTTCCTGTAGCGATCCAGTAGGCGGGGTGATGGTCGCCATGAAAACTTCCATAAGGTGCCGACACCAATATCTGATCTCCGGCAACATTCCTGGCAAGTCGTGGTGTGAGATAACCCTCCTCTTTAATATTAAAAAGAACGCTCATAATGTCACCTGAGTTTCCACTGCAGACGCTGTAAATCCGGGGAGGCTGCAGACGATCGACGGCTATCTTAACCACCTGACCGGGGATAAAGTGAAGTTGGGATCGCCAGGATATGAGAAAAACTCCCGGTGACAGTTCGATATTTTCGATCACCTTTACCGTGAAAAGGGGGATCTCGGATCTGGAATACTCTGCAGCTTTGGCCATGGTGTTAGATTTAACACCAAAAATACAAAATTGGTAATTGTTGCACCAGGTTTTAATTAAAGGAGATTTGTTTTTAATGTATAAAATATAAATAAAGTTTCTGGTGTAGTGGAAACAAGGACAATAAATATGAAAAGATTCGATTATACTTTAAATATTTCGTATATTTGCTAATAATTTCGATTATGATGGAATATTTTGAATCACTAAAAAAGTATAATCCCTGGGATGGTAAAATCGGCAAAACTGGTTTTAAACGGTCATGTTACCTCGATGAAATTGAAAAATTGTTTGGTACAGGACTAATAAAGGTTTTAGTAGGTCAGAGACGCACGGGTAAGAGTTATATCTTAAGGCAAATCATCCAATTGCTGATTGAGCGCGGTATAAATCCTATAAACATTTGTTATATTAATATGGAAATGGTTGAGTTTGCCGTGATAAATGATTTTAACCAGCTTAACGAGATTGTAGAATTGTATCGTAAAACACTTAATCCGGCAGGACGATTTTATCTGTTTATCGATGAAATTCAAATGGTTTCAGGTTGGGAGAAGTTGGTAAACTCTTATTCTCAAAATACAGTGGATGAGATAGAGGTGTTTATTACCGGCTCTAATTCAACGCTTTTATCAGGTGAATTGGCAACATTGCTAAGCGGAAGGTATATTTCATTTACTATTTTCCCATTTTCGTTTCAGGAATTCACTGAATTTTATAGTATTAGTCGTAATAGGGAGAGTATGATCAGATACCTTAAAACCGGAGGGCTTCCTGAATTACTTCATATTGAAAGCGAGGAGATGAGGCTTCATTATATACAGTCGTTGCGTGATACTATTATTTTACGTGATATTGTTCAGAGATATCACATTAAGGATGCCTGGTTACTTGAAAATCTGTTCGGATACCTGGTAAGCCAGACAGGAAGATTGTTCTCGATAAATAATATCGTTAATTATTTTAATTCCAATAAGATAAGAGCAAGTCACGACACTATTTCAAGTTATCTCAACTATCTAAAGCAAACTTATCTGATACACGAAATTCCACGTTATAATATCAAAGGAAAGGAAATACTAGCTGGAGTCAGAAAGTTTTATCTCAATGACCTTGCATATCGTAATTATGCAAAGTTGCAATCTGAAACTGGTTTTTCCCAGAATCTTGAGAATTTTGTCTTTATGCATCTTTTAACCAAAGGTTATTCCATTTTTGTTGGAACACTTAATGAAAAAGAGATTGACTTTGTAGCTGAGCGGGGTAACGAAAGACTTTACATTCAGGTAGCCTACCTTCTTTCAGATGAGAATACTATTGCCCGGGAGTTTGGAAATCTTGAGTTAATTAAAGATCACTATCCAAAGTTGGTAATTAGTATGGACGATCATTACTTGGGTAAAACTAACGGAATTAAACAATTACCTGTTTGGGAATTATAACTGATTATTAATTAGAGGTAATGCCCTTATTTTTCCAATACCGGGGACGATTACAATAGAAGATGAAGTTGTCTTAAATAGAAATAAATGATTAATTTTGCAATCCAAAATTAGAGAAGATGATGAGTTTAATGAAGCCCGACATGCAAATGGATGTGAGCTTTTATAAAGTTGAAGAGATCAGGCATTTGACGGATGAGACATTTTCGTTGAAACTGCCTAAAGCACGGTTTGCATTTAAGGCCGGGCAGCATATTTCACTGGGAATTGTTGGTGGAAACCAAAGCAGAGAATACTCCATTTACAGTGGTGAAAACGATGAAAATCTTGAGCTGTTGATCAAGGAGGTTGACAATGGTTATTTTACCCCCAGACTGCGGAAGCTCAAAGCGGGTAGCATGGTAGAAGTTCATGGTCCATTCGGAAAATTCGGCATGGAACCTGAACTGGCTGCGAGTGGAAAATTTGTATTTATCGCCAGCGGGACAGGAATTGCACCATTCCGCAGTATTGTGCATACTTATCCTGATATAGATTACCGGATTATTCATGGAGTGCGCTATTCGAAGGAAGCGTATGACCGTGAAGAGTATGCCGGTGATCGTTACACGCTGTGTACAAGTCGTGATAAGGGTGGTGATTATAACGGACGGCTCACAGGGTATTTGAAAACCTGTAAATTTGCCCCCGAAACTCAGTTTGATCTGTGCGGCAACAGCAATATGATTTTTGATGCGCTTGAAATACTAAAGGGAAAGGGGTTTGATCGTGATCAGATCCATTGCGAAGTTTATTTTTAACAGGAGACTGGCAGCTGGTTTCTGGCAGCTGGCAACTCAAAACCAAAAAACAATTTTAGATAATGAAATATCACCTGATCACTTTAGGTTGCCAGATGAACATCGCAGACAGCGAACGGGTTAGTTCCGTTCTCGAAGGGATGGGCTATGAAAAGACCGATAATGAGGAGGATGCCTCCTTACTGGGTATTCTTGCGTGTTCGGTTCGGCAAAAACCAATCGATAAGGTGTACAACAAGATTGCCCAGTGGAACCGATGGAAAAATAAACGAAACCTGATTACCTTCGTTTCAGGATGCCTTTTACCTGCAGATAAGGATAAATTTCTTAAGACTTTTGACCTGATTTTTCCAATGAGTGAGCTCGGGCAATTCCCGGATATGATCCGTGAATATGGTGTGGTTACTCCTGCCGCACTCAAGTCAAGACAGCCTATTATGCCTAAAAATGAGCATATTGCAGCAATGTGGCATATCAAACCCAAATACCAGTCTACTTATGAGGCATTTGTCCCGATACAAAACGGATGCGATAAGTTTTGTACATTTTGCGCAGTTCCTTATACCCGTGGGCGGGAAGTATCACGCCCCTCATCTGAAATTATCGATGAGATCAGGCACCTGGTCAATCAGGGATACAAATCGATTACCCTTTTGGGGCAGAATGTAAATTCGTATGGACTGGACAAAAATGGTGAGGAGATCACTTTTGCCCAACTCCTAAGAGAAATTGGCGAATATGGCAAAACTACCGAAGAGGAATTCTGGGTCTATTTTACTTCACCACATCCTCAGGATATGAATCGTGAAGTTATCGAAGTTATTGCAGCATACGATTGTCTTGCCAAGCAAATCCACCTTCCTATGCAGAGTGGCGATGAACGGGTTTTGATCAAGATGAACCGTCGCCATTCGATGGATAAATATCGTCGGATTGTGGCCGATATCAGAGAACTAATCCCGCAGGCTACATTGTTTACCGATATAATTGTCGGATTTACAGGCGAAGGGGAGGCTGAATTTATGAATACCGTTGCGGCTTATGAGGAGTTTAAATTCAATATGGCCTATATCGCGATGTATTCCCCCCGTCCCGGAGCAGCCAGTTTCCGATGGGAAGATGAAGTTACTACAGATGACAAAAAAGAGCGGTTGCGCCGCCTTTCAGATCTCTTAAAGATTTATTCTCATGAATATAATGAGTTATTGGTGGGGAAAACCATGCGCTTATTGATCAATGGAACTGACCGGAAGACTGGTTTTTCAACCGGACTTACTGAAGGGAAGATTATTGTCCGCCTCGATCATCATGATGATTCCTTAAGGGGAAAAATTATAAATGTTAAAATAACCTCCGCTGCGAATCTCTCTTTGAGTGGAGAGATCGTTTAATGCGAAAAGTTAGTTTCGCTTAAATTAAATTTGAACTAAATCAGTGATTACAAACGATAAAAAGAGTGTTGCCTTCAAAACTTTGGGGTGCAGACTTAACCAGTATGAAACGGATGCCCTGGTTACCGATTTTAGTAACGCCGGATACGAGTTGGTCGACTATAATGCATCGCCCGATGTCGTTATTATAAATACCTGTACCGTTACAAATCAAAGTGATACCAAATCACGGTCGGTCATTAGCCAATCTGCCAGGAAGGCTAAAAATGCGGTTGTAGTTGTGACCGGATGTATGGCCAATAATTTTAAGGAGAAACTCGAAAGCCAGGAGAACATCACCTTTGTGGTTGAGAATAATCGCAAAAGTTCAATCCTCAGTTTAATCGATGCTCATTTTTCGGGTGAGATTGTCCATCCTGATCAGCTGCCGCTGGATGTGTTTCGTTACCAACCGGTCCACAAAAGTTTGCATACCCGCAGCGCAGTGAAGATCCAGGATGGTTGTGATAATTTCTGCACTTTCTGTATCATTCCGATGGTTAGGGGGATGGCTGCCTCCAGACCGGTTGCCGATGTTTTGGAAAGCGTCCGGAAAACTGTTGAGAACGGTTTCAGGGAGATTGTAATTACAGGCGTTAATATTGGTCGCTATGAAGACGGAACGGTCCGGTTTGAAGAATTACTTGCAATGATTCTTGAAGTACCGGGAGATTTCAGGGTTCGCATCTCGTCGCTTGAACCCGACGGCTTCGGTGACGATTTCGTGAAATTGTTCTCCCATCCCAAACTGATGCCCCACCTTCATCTCTGTCTGCAAAGCGGCTCAGATAAAACATTGCTTCGGATGAGGCGCATGTATGATGTGGCCCAATTCCGCAAAACGGTCACTAAATTCAGGGCTGTTTATCCCCATTTTAATTTTACCACAGATATCATCGTGGGATTTCCCGGTGAGACAGATGAGGAATTTCAACAAACACTTGACGCAATCAAGGAATTTAATTTCAGTCATATCCATACTTTTAAATACTCCGTCCGAAAGGGAACAAGGGCTGAGCGACTTGAAAACCACCTGCCTGAAAAGATTAAAACTGAACGCTCGTTGAAGGTTCGTGACCTCTCGGTCGAAAATAAGCGGCACTACTTTGAAACCTTTATCGGACAGACACAGGATGTGCTGATCGAAAAGATTTCTCAGGGAACGGTAAGTGGCTACGGGGAACATTATATCCCCGTTCATTTTAAACTCTCAGGCGCACAAAAGAATATGATTAAAAAAGTTAAGCTTACCGGAATCGTGGGCCAGGATGATGAGATGTATCTTATGGGTGAACTTGTAGATTAACTGCCTGCAAGAATAATCAGTCCAAGACCTGCTACGAAAAGGATAAACATCATAGCCAACAAGCTATTGACTCTTTTCGGTGCGTTTTTAAATTCCTTCCAGATAAAGACACCCCAAAGTGCAGCAATTAATGTGGCACCTTGTCCAAGTCCATAGGATATTGCAAATCCTGCTTTCCCGGCAGCAAGAATGCTAAGTGACATTCCAATACACCAGATCATTCCACCGGCAATACCGGTAAGGTGTTCCTTCAGCGATCCCCTGAAATATTGCGAATAGGTAACTGGTGTCCCCTCAAACGGTTTTTTCATTAAGATCGTGTTAAAGACAAAGTTGCTGATTAATATTCCTAATGAGAAGACGAATACTGCGGCATAAGGTGTTAATCTGCCTGCCTCAGGAGCTGCCAGATTCGTAGCCATCGATCCGGCAACAAAACGATAAAAAAGGGCCATCAACACTCCTCCAACAATAGAGATAATGATCCCTTTGGCCGGAACTTTTTTGGCCTGTGCAGCCTTCTTCCCATAGGCAATTGCATCGATAACTATAGCCAGCCCAACAAGTGCCACCCCGCTAAACAGTAGTAGTGGATTCCCCTGAGGTTCAGCAATATAATTGATAATTACACCTAAAACCAGGGCAATGCCTATGCCAACCGGGAAAGCGACCGACATTCCTGCAATTGCTATAGCAGCGACTATCAGGATATTGGCCAGGTTAAAAATCACCCCTCCGGCTAATGCTCCCGATAAACTTGACCAGTCAGCCTGACGCAAATTTTCAGTAAAACCCATTCCCTGACCTCCCGTGCTTCCCAGCGTATGACCCAGAATAACGGTAAAAAGGACAATTCCCAACACATAATCCCAATAGAATAATTCGAAACGCCATGTTTTGGCAGCCAGTTTCTGGGTATTGGCCCATGATCCCCAACATAACATGGTGATCACAGTCAGGATCACCGCAATAGAGTAAGATTCTACGATATACATGATAATTAGATGTTTAGTTAATAATAAGTTAGTTTTTAAAATCTTAATGAAAGTCAAAATGTAAATTGCAAGAATCAAAAGTAAAAGCCAAAGTACAGGGGAGTGTCCCTTTTATCGATTTTGAACTTTGCATTTTGAACTTTTTATTTTGTATCTTTTTAATCTCGTTTAATTCGTTGATGCATCATATAGTGTTCGATGATTTCAGATAGTTTTTCAGGTGTACTTTTGAAAATCAGATAGGAGTGAGTTCCATTTTCAAGATTCTTCCAGCGGTTGAACCCCGATGGTTCTGCAATCATCTTCCCGTTGATCTGGCTAAAATTTGCTTCAGGTCCCTCTATTGCAGCCAGAACAGCTGTCTGATCCCAGCTCATACGCCCATTTTTATCGCTGTCAGAAAAGGACATTGCGATACTAAAGGCCATTTTAGCAGGACTTTTTAAATCGCTTTTTATAAGATCTTTACCGGTAAATATTTTTTCTCCGATCTCAAATCCGCTCAGAAGAATTTTTGTTGGCCAGTTTTCAAAAACATAGTTCGAGGAAGTTGAATCTTCCTTCACATTAAATTCCCATCCCTCGGGAAATTTGCCTGCCATGGAGACCAGCCGCTTCACCTTTTTTTGCACCAGAGCTTTCCCGTTTAAGGGGGATATCTGATCAGATTCTGAATGGAGAAGGTCGTTGAGATTAGTCAGAAAACCTACCGTGATAATCACCACTGAGGTATCGGGTTGTGAGGCAAGGATTTTGCGGTAAAGCGAAACGGCATTTTGTGCCTGGTCATTTGAGGTGATCAGGTGTGGATAGTTTGCAACAAGCGAATCGCTCCAATGCTGGCTGCATCCGATATTCACTCCAAGAGTTTTTGGTGATCCTACCGGAATTTCTGCACGTCCATACCAGGTGTTGATGGCATTGAGACAGGGGGCAACAAGTTCATATTTGTTCGATGCCATCGTAGCCAGAATCTCTGCCTTCCCGCTGTCAGCAAAAGCGTGTAACATCGTCAGGGCGCCAACGTCGTCGTAGTCGGGACCCATGTCGCTGTCGAAGATTATTTTAACAGGCTGAACAGAGGTTGATTTTGTCGGGTTACATGAGAAAATGGATATGACAACCAATGATGCAAAGAGCTTATGTATATATTTGGTATTTTGACGCTTTGGTGGCATATCTTTTGGATCTTTCTGGTTTTTTGAAATTAATTTTGGAATGAGAACTTGATGCTTTCATTGGTCTTTGCAGATGTTTTAAATATGATGGCTTTAGTCAGATAGAAATTAGATTCTGTGGCTTCAGGTCGTTTTTCCCCTTTAACAACGACTCTCACCAGATGTTTTCCCTGTGGAAGGTTCGTAATATGGTAAAGATCCATATTGTTGTGGGTCTGTTTGGCATAATAGAAATAACCATCGACAGTTCGTTTCAGCTCACCATCGATATAAATATCTGCTTTTCCGCAATCCCGAAACCAGTTGCCGTTAATTGAAATTCCTGTTCCTTCAAATGATAACGTTGCCTCATCACCTTTGTTATTACTGTATTTAGCATGAGGGGTATCTTTTTCCAGAATAGTCCATTTCCCTTTGTATTCCCAACCATTTGCATCGGTTGCGTTTACGGTACGGTCGAAAACCAGTTTTGGGAATGACATCTCAAGGGCAAAGGGCTCTGTAGGCTGTACCTTAATCTTAATCTCCTTTTCGGTAACCGTTCCGCCATTTGCTGCTGCCAGCTCTTTGGCATATTTGAACGTTTGGTCAACTGCTTTATTGAATGAATAATTAGTGAAGATAAACAGAGAATCTCCCATTGCGTGAATGGCATCCTGGTAGCTTTTGGGCAAGCCGCTGAGTCCTTTAATAACTCCCAGAACAGACATTGCATTTGATGGATTACAATCTGAATCCTGTCCGCAACGGGTGGTAATCTCCATGGTTTTTATTGGGTCACCGTCGCCGTAAAGTAGTCCGATCACAATGAAAGCGCCATTGAATTTGGCATCAATATTGAAAATTGTACCTGCATCACAGATATGAGTATCGCCCCATTTGGTTTCGAGCTCTTTCCATGAGGCGCGCCAGTCGCTGGGAAACTGATCGTGCAAGAGGATTGCATCCTTTATGATTTTGTAATATTCACTTTCAGCAGGTAGCGAAAGGAGTGCTTTTTCGATTAATTTACGAATGTCATTTTCAAAATAGGCCTGTGAATAGAGGGCACCTATAAAAACACCACCATAAACACCGTCACCGTAGTTCATGATATGTCCGATTTTATCTGCTATTTTATTGGCTGTCTGCGGCATACCGGGACACATAAATCCGATATAGTCAGCTTCAATTTGAAAATCAATATCATCCGCATGAATATTGTAATCGGGGTGCCCCGATTGCGGAGGAAAGATGCTATCAAAATAGTTTTTGCGTCCCTGAACATTGGCATGCCATAGTTCATAACCCGATTTGGCGAAAAATTCCTGGAATTTCTTGGCCGGTGCATCAATTCCAAACTGATCCATCGTTTCGAGGAAGGTGAGTTGGACATAAAGGTCATCCTGCCAGAGTGACCCTTTCACATCTTTGGGAACCCAATTAATGGAGTCTTCAAATGTTTTTGCCTGAGCCTTGAATTCGGATGGCGCTCCATAAGTTACTCCAAGCATTTTTCCTGCCCATCCTCCGGCAATTTTATCTTTTAGTGTTTCTGCTGTTATTGTTCGTGATTCGTTTCTTCCTTTTTCAGTTGAGACATTACAGCATGTCAATAAAAGTGCAAGTACTATAAAGTTTAAAAATCTGGTTTTCATTGACCGGTAGTTTTAATGGTTAGTTTTTTTGAATTTTGCAATTTATAATTTGCAATTTAACTTATCTCTGCCCGGTATGGGGCCGATGACTGTGCCCCCATCCGGGTTACCGAGATGGCAGCCGCCTTACATGCAAATTCTACTCCCTTTTCAAGGGGTAATCCTTCAGAAATTGCAACTGCAATAGCTCCGTTAAAAACGTCTCCTGCAGCTGTTGTATCAAGGGCTGTGACTGCAGGTGCAGGAATCACGATCCCTTTCCCGCCGGTATATAAAAATGCACCTTTACTTCCCAGTGTAATGATTACAACCTGCACACCTCTTCGGCAGAGGTATTGTGCGGCAAGTTCTGCAGAAGCGCTATCTACGACCGGAATTCCTGAAATCAGCTCTGCCTCTGTTTCATTGGGTGTGATCATATAAAGTTTGGACAAAAGGGTGTCTGAAATCGGAGCAGCAGGAGCGGGGTTGAGGATAACTTTTATACCGGCTTCGAAAGCGATATTAGCAGCATAGTCAACTGTTTCAATTGGGATTTCAAGTTGCATTAAAAGGAGTTCCGATCCGATAATCTCCTGATGGGCCTTATCAATATCATCTTTGTTCAGATAACTATTGGATCCGGGGGCTACAACGATACAGTTTTCACCGTGGTTATCTACCGTAATCATGGCAACACCTGATGGATGTCTGGGGTCAGTGGTCAGATAGCCGGTATTGATATGATCATTTTCAAAGATTTGCTTAGCCTCTCTCCCAAAAACATCATCACCGGTTTTGGCGATCAGGGTTACCATTCCGCCAAGGCGTGCCGCAGCTACAGCCTGATTCGCCCCTTTTCCGCCCGGGTTCATGAAAAAATCTCCTCCCAGAATCGTCTCGCCTGGCACCGGTAATTTGGAGGTTTTAATGACCATATCGGTGTTACTGCTTCCGATTACAGCGATGCGATTCAGATTCATATAATGTGATTTATTACTTCTCCTTAATACTCCTTTTTTTAGGTTCTGCTTTTGTCGGTTTTGAGCTCGTCTCAACTTTAGGTAAAGCGGTCAGTTTACTTTGTGAGAGCTTTACTGAAGTCATCTCCTTTTTAATTTTCTTCAGTTCTGTTTCCGCAATATCAAGTTTCTTCGATTTTGAGGAAACCAGTTCCTTGAGATTGGTGATTTCCTGATCCTGAACTTGCTCAGGAACAAGTCCGTTTAGCCTGATTTTGAAGTCACTGAGGATATTCATATAATTGATAAATGCCTCATAAGGAGTTGAATACGGATTAAAATATTTGTGTACTTCCCCATCCGAAAAGAATTTGGTGCACATGTAATAGAAATGATCTATAGTCTGGAGGTAATCCCAATCCTTCAGTAACGTGGTATCCGTGCAAAGAGCCATCCTCCCTTTAAGCTGGTAGAGTTTATCAAAAGCCTCTTTCTGAAGTTCGTTTCCTAACCAGGCTGACAGATCACGCTCTTCGTCGGCCCATGAAATGGGATAAAGAACATGTACTGCAGAAACGGGTTGGAGATTTGCTACCACCTCGGAAGGGGTTGAGAACTGCAGTTCTCCGGTTTTGAGGATTGCAGCCGGAAGATGTTTTAGAAAGTCGAAGATTCCTGTATTTTTATGCTGAAGCTGCCCAAAGGTTTCGTAATTAATGAACACATTAATGACCTCCTCCTCCTTGGGAAGGCTGGTCATCCAGCCCGCATATTTTTCTGCAGTGAGCGGGTATTCATTCCAGGCTTTATTTCCAAACCTGAAAGAGAGGTCATCACTAAAACGGAAATTGCGCATCAAAACCTTAAGTCTTGGATTTAATCCATTGCAATATAGATAGTTTGGGCTTTTCCATCCCAAAACATGCTTTGCCCCTTCTGTGATTATCGCTTCAAAACCCATTTTCTGAACCATATCCCCCAATTCGTCAGAATAGATTAACTCGGTATTGCGAAATACCTTAGGTCGCTGTCCGAATAGCTCCTCGATGAGGTCGTCATGTGCCTTAACCTGTGATTCAAACAGATCTCTATCGTTTAACGAAACCATTGAATTGGCAAAAGTTTCGGACAGGAATTCAACACATCCTGTTGCAGCCAGTTTCGCAAACGATTCGATAACTTCAGGAGCATATAATCTGAACTGATCCAATACAACTCCGGATATCGAATAGGTTACCTTGAATTTACCTTTATGCTTGACGATTTGTTCAAGAATGATCTTATTGGCCGGCAAATAGCAATGATCAGCAACCTTTCGCATGAATGTTTCATTGGCGAAATCGTCATAATAATAGGCGTCATTACCAATATCAAAGAAACGGTATTTCCTGTAACGGAATGGCTGATGTATCTGAAAATTGAGGCAAACTGATTTCATATCTCTTAATTTTTAGGGGTAGATGGGGAACTGGATAAAGCGGATAAATAGACTCGATGGACATGCTCGGCAGACTGTTTCCACTGCAGATTATCCACCTCTTCTTTTCCATATTTTTTGAACATCGCTGAGAGTGCCGGATATTTCAGGATTCCATAGATCGCATCTGCCATGGCGTTGATATCCCAGAAGTCAACCTTAATGGCGTGAGTAAGGATCTCGGCAACACCCGACTGCTTTGAAATAATTGTTGGTACATCTGACATCATAGCTTCGAGGGGAGATATCCCGAAAGGTTCTGAAACCGATGGCATTACGTAAACATCGCTCATGCGGAACATATCGAATACATCGTCGCCATGAAGGAATCCTGTAAAATGGAATCTGTCGGCAATGCCAAGTCTGGCTGCCCTACGGATCATTTTTTCCATCATATCGCCACTTCCGGCCATTACAAAACGGACATTGTCAGTGCGTCGTAATACCTGATAAGCCGCTTCAACAAAATATTCGGGCCCTTTCTGCATCGTTATCCGTCCCAGAAAGGTGACAATTTTTTCGTTAATTCCCCTGGAATATCCACTGTTTTCGGGTTTTTCAACCGGCTCAACGGCATTGTAAACGGTGGTTATTTTAGCAGGATCGATGCCATATTTTTCGATTACGATATTCCTGGTCAGGTTACTCACCGTAATGATCTGATCGGCAATTTCCATCCCTTCACGCTCCATCGAGTAAACCTTGGGGTTGACGCTTCCTCCGCTGCGGTCGAAATCGGTTGCATGGACGTGAATAACCAGTGGCTTACCGCTAACTTTCTTCGCTGCAATTCCGGCAGGATAGGCCAGCCAGTCGTGGGCGTGGATGACATCAAAATCATATTCCCGTCCGATATACTCCGCTACGATGGCATAATTGGCAATCTCCTCAAGCAGGTTGGCCCCATATTTCCCGGTAAATGGGAGTTTACCTTCAGAGTCGGTCTGGATAAACCGTGTTTGGGAAGTAACCCGCTGTTCGGTTAATTTCCAAAACTCTTCAGGGGTAGAATAGGGTAAAAGATTCGATTCAACCTCCAGGGTGGTAAACTGATGTTCGGTATCGCTGAATCGGATCCGCTTCTGGGATATCGATACATCGCTTGCTCCGATGATTTTCTTTACCGCTGAATTATCTTCGTCACCATAAGCTTTAGGTACTACAAAAAGCACCTCAATATCATCTAGTTGCGCAAGTCCTTTGGTTAATCCGTAACTGGCTGTACCGAGTCCTCCGCTAATATGCGGGGGAAACTCCCATCCAAACATTAAAACTTTCATCTTATGTAGCTGAGTTGAGTAATAATCATATTCTTAAAATCCTTTGATTCGGAAATAAATCGGAAATATCTCATAGTGTCTCCTCAAATTTTTCGACAATAGCCATTGCACTAAGTACTCCGCCCACATTCCAGGCTTGCGAAATCGCCCCTCTGGCTGAATAGGGTGGATTTCCCTCATAGAGTTCCGAAAGTGTTCCAACACAATGTTCGGCCATCTCCTCTTCAAAACCTGCCATGATCTGTTTAACAAACGACAAACCACCTGCTTTATGGATTTCGAGATAAGTTTTAACAAAAGGATAAATTAGAAAAGGATATACACTTCCCATATGAAAAGCGGCCGATCGTTGATCCTGATTTCCTGTGCAGGAACCTTTGTATTGAAGGTCGTTGGGTGCAAGCGATCTCAGACCACGCGGGGTTAACAACTCGTTTCGAACCTTGCTAACGATAGATTTTTTCTGCTCGCGTGTTAATGGAGAGTAATTAAACCCTGCTGCCAAAATCATATTCGGCCGTACCGACCAGTCCTTGTAATTTCCATCCACATAATCGGCCAGATAACCCTGATCATCACTCCAAAAGGTTTCGAGAAACGATTTGGCAATTAATTCCGGGAAGGGTGACCATTCACTGATAAACGCCTTATCCTTTGCAGCTTCGGCAAGTTTAAGTGCAAAACAAACTGCATTATACCAGGCAGCATTGATTTCAACTACAAATCCTCCGCGCTGTGTTACCGGTTTTCCTTCAATATAGGCATCCATCCAGGTCAATGCTACTCCATCTTGTTTGGCATGGATCAGACCATTGGGCTCCATGTGTATGTTGAAACGGGTCCCTTTCTTATAATTTGAAAGGATCTCCTTCATTGCCGGCCCATAACTTTTCCAAAGATCCTTTTTTTCTATGTAAGGCTTTAACTCCTGTATCGTCTGAAAAGCGAAAAGTGGAGCATCAGCCGCATCATAATCGCATGCGACTCCTGCATATTTTGGTAACAGGCCATCCTTAAGTCGACTAAGATTGGTCTTAAGAATCTCCTCGAAAGTAGCAATATCACTCTGACTTAAAAATATTCCGGGTAATGCCAGAAATGTCTGGCGCGGTATCGATTCATACCAGGGGTATCCGGCGATAAGATCCTTTCCATCTTTCCGGTCACACCTGAATTGCTGGGCAGCATTAATGAGACAATTAAAGAAACTGTCCCGTGGAAGCCGCCGCTCTTTTTCAAGTTTATACTGTTTTTTTAACTCTGCTGGATCACAAATCTCGGTCGAGCCGGAGAAAAATACCGATTCCCCCTTTTTAATTGAAATTTCAAAATAGCCCGGGACAAAGAGATCTTCCTGATAGTCATATCCTCTTGCCTTCTCCTTCATGTATTCGATATTACGCGACCAATCCGGTACGGGGACAAAATCAGGATCTTTCGAAAATTGCATAAACAACTCCGGATAACTGTCATATAATTTCATGGAAATCCCATTCTTCACCTTTGAATATTTGGTATTGGCAACCATATTGGCCCGGGTTAGCGCGTGAACATTGCGAAAAGCCAGATAAGGTTTGAATCTCAGGATGGTAGGGCTATTGGCCTCTTCAAGGGTATATTTTACGATAACCTGATTCTTATGCTCTACAAGTAGACGGGTTTTAGTCAGAATTACCCCCCCTATCCGGTAGGTTACCTTTGGAATGGTCTCAATTTCAAAATTCCGGATGTATTTATGCCCTTTAGGTTCATAAAATTCACCCGGGTATTTGTGAATTCCCAGATTAAACTGAGTATCATGCTGAATGATTGTTTCATCAAGAGCGGAGAGCAACACATGTTTCCCTCCATCAAGTTCATCGAGTTGAACAATCAACATGCCATGATATTTCCGGGTATTACATCCCGCAAGCGTAGAGGAGGAGTAGGCACCTGACCGATTGGTGCGCAGAAATTCGCGTTGTAAGGAGTATTCCAGATTAACCAGTTCCTCTTTATCGAATTTTAGATAGCTCATACAAACTTGTTTTTAATTTTACTCTTTTCGAACTAAGCTCCCCCAAGATGGAGAAGGTGTAATGGCTAAAAATAAGCAAACAATTTGTTAACTGGAAATTTAATTTATTATTTTTTCATCAAACTTTCCACGTAAATTTTGAAAGTTAACAAAGCTGTATTTTTTTTGAAGCTCTTCCATCTTCTTAAACTGAGTGTTGAGAAACGTAATATAATGTTCTTCTTTCGAATTAAAGGGTTTATGTTTAATAGATTGAAGTAATTTTCCGGCTTCGTCTGAAATCGGGATTGCTTCAGGTTCCATCAATGCAGCCAAAAACTTTTCCCTGATATAATCAATCGCTAATTCACTCAAATGAGTCATATCCCTGGCGTAAAACCTGTAATCCCGCAGCTCATCCAATATGATTTCATAAGAAGGAAAATAGGTAATCAGCTCATTACCATAAATGGAGATGATTTCATCAATGGCCAGAAGCAGAATAGATTTACTGAGCTGATTCCCATGAGCCCCATCTTTCAAATGCCTGATCGGGCTTACGGTAAACACAAGATGCAATTTTGGATTGATTAATTTAAGCTGCTCTATCAACGGAATCCAGATCTTAATTATTTGGTCAACCGATAGCCGGCTATGGTTGAAAGTGGCCGCCGGAAGTTTATGGCAATTCGAAACCACTGTTCCTCTCTCTTTATGTTGAAATACCCAGGATGTTCCAAAGGTGATAAAAAGATGAGATCCTCCCTTCAGATTCTGATATGCTTCGGCTGCTTCGGCGTTTATCCGCTTTAAGAGAAGGGGCTTATCGGAACCTGAGTATCGGCTATGATGTGAAAAACTGTGGTAAAGGCCGTTAAAATAAAACAGGTCCTGATCGGTAAAAATCTTTCGGGTCAGGATTAATTCAAGGCAATTGGCAATTGATTGCGGATTATACAAAACACCAAAAGGGTTGATTTGAATGGGAAGAGCTCTTTCCTGAAGAAAGATTCCCAGATTTTCTGCAAAACATGAGCCTATCATCAGGAATTGATGCCGATAGCCTATTTTTTTTGGAAATTCCGATAACTCTACGTCAGTTTTGAATTTTATCATATCCCTACTTTGATCCAATCAATAATATATTCCATTACTTCGGTGCTTCGTTCTGAATTATGCAGTTGATGACCGGCAAACTTCCATTCCCGATAGCTCACCTGCCCGGGGGCAATCTGTTTTAAATCTCTTGCCCCATTATATTTCATAACCCGGTCATTTCGACCCTGCATTAATAACAACGGGGTTTTAATTCTACCAAAATTATGTTCGATCCACATCACCTCCTTTTCAACCTCAGTAAATAGCCTGGACGATATTCTGTTGTGTATAAACGGATCTTTTTCCCGTTTTTCAGCAAATCCTTCTGAATTGGAAAAATCGGCAGCATGAAGACCTGTTCCGAATGTGACAAAAGGGAGAACAAAATTAAAAGCACGAATTATTAAAGATAACAAATTTCGTGGAGATTTTCTAAGTTTTAACCAGGGAGATGTTGCAATTGCCAGTTCGGGGCGCGATTTAGATCTGAGCAGATAACTAATCACCATCGTTGCTCCCAGGCTGTGCCCGTAAAGCACAATGGGAACTCCGGGAAAAAGGGCTTTGGCGTTCTCATGTAAGAGCGTTACGTCCTGCAAAAGGTTATTATAATTTTTGATTACCCCTCTTTTTCCCTTTGATCTTCCATTTCCCCTGTAATCAAAAGAGAGTACAGAAATATTTCCGGATACCATTTTCGCAAACCATTCGT
>CANJNY010000105.1 GCA_947475715.1 Prolixibacteraceae bacterium | reverse complement strand
GTCACTTTTTCGGTCTGTTGTTTGTTTAGATTTAGTGGCTTGCAGATCCGCTCTTCTATCATCCCGATTCGTTCCTTTAAAGATGGGGGTTGTGGAGAACCATCTTTAGGTTGTGAGAAGCCAAAGCTTACTGCCGATAGAAGGATAATAAGTGCTGCTAAAATTCTTGTCTTCATAGCTGTATTTTTTAGAGATTAATACGATCAAAAATAAGAAGCAGGTATCCGGATAAGAAATCAAATCAGTATAAGCACACAGATCATCACTTAACGGGCCATTTTTGTCACTAAGTCTGAATTAGATTTAGAAATAATGGTTACTTTGAAATTAAATTCTGTTCTTGCTTTGGTTAGGATAGTTAGAGAAACTAGCCCATAAATGGGGGATAAATGGTTCGATCAATTTAAGAAACTCGCGTCGACGATTGGTTAATAAGAACGTTCCCAATTGTGTTATTATCGTTGTGTAAAACAAAAAACACCTACAAGTTAAACTTGTAAGTGTTTGTTTTAGTGGGTGGTCCTACCAGGGCATGATCCTACGATCCCCTGATTAATAGCACGAAACCTGGCAAGTCACATAACCCCCAATTGGATTTGAGCCATTGTTTGGGTGCTGATGGTTTTTGTATATTTATTTCACTGATAATCAATTTTGCTTCATTGTCTCATGTGCCTTAGCGCAAAAGCATTCCTTAATGAGTCTTGGTTTATGTTGGCTCGTTGAGCTTGCCAATTTGTGTGCCTCTGAAGCATGGTCTTGACGAACAATCCATATAACTCGTCAAAAAAATCGAACTACTCCAGTCTCAACACTATATAAACCCCCTATTAGTATAATATCACCGTTCTTCTCTAAATTTCTTAATATTATACTTTGCTCACGAATCTGTTTAATTGATAGATTTATATTATTAATGCAAACATTATTCACAAAGTTGACATTATTACCATTTCTTTCTTTTATAACGGTTACTTCACTTTCAATGGCAGGTTTTATTTTTCGTAACAAAAATGTTATATGTCCAACTTCTACATTATTACAAGCACTTATTATAGCACCACAGTTTGTATGCCCAAGAACAACTATAATTTTTGATTTTGCTATATCGCAGGCATATTCCATACTCCCTAAAATATCTTCATTCAAAACATTCCCTGCAATCCGAATGCTAAAAATATCTCCTAACCCTTGATCGAAAATTAATTCAGCCGATGTTCTGGAATCAATACAACTAAGAATTGTTGCAAACGGAAATTGACCTTCGGAAGTTTGATTGACTTGTCTGAGAAGATTTCTATCGGTTTTAAGGTTGTTATTAAAACGTAGATTGCCTTCTTTTAAAAACTCTAATGCTTTTTGAGGCGTTATTTTGTCTTGCGATTCTTTGGTATGTGTCCACATAATTTTTCAGTTAGTAGGCTTAGTATATTGATATGCAGCTTTATTTACCCGATCCATTATGGCAATACCTAATCCGATCTCTTCAACTGCTTCAATGTAAATACTTTTCACACTTTTATCTTCTTCCATTGCATGAAGAGCAGCAAACAAGTTGGAGGAAATTTCAATTTTATTGCAATTTTGAGAGGTATAAATAATTTTCGAAACACTATAGATAAAATGATTATTACTATGCAAAATCAGCCCGGAAGATTCCGGGATATTTCCGAAGGGCTCTTTTAAAATATAGAGTGGTTTTTGAGGTGAATAGTGACTTTTCAGCAAACCAGGAGAAACTAATTTTTCGGGTTTTGTATCATTGAAGACAAACGTGTTTGGAAGTGCTTTTTCAATCTCCTCCAAGGTGATAAATCCCGGTCGTAATAACTGGCAAATATCACCTTCTATAGAGACGATTGTAGATTCTATGCCCACTGTTGTATGTCCTCCATCTAAAACATAATCAACATTCGGCAATTGCTTTTTAACGTGTTGTGCGTTTACCGGACTAAGTTGTCCGAACTTATTTGCACTTGGGGCCGCGATTGGACATTTCGATTCTTTAATTAACTCAAGTGCAATGGAATTATTGGGCATGCGAATGCCCACCGTGTCCAGGCCGGAAGTAACAATATCAGGAACAAGTTGACTTTTGGGCAACACAATAGTTAAAGGGCCCGGCCAAAAATGCTTTGCTAAACGCAATACATTTTCAGTTACACCGGTTGATAAAATCTGAAGATCATCGAACGATGCGATATGCACAATCAATGGGTCGAAAGAGGGCCGTTCTTTTAATTCAAATATTTTTGCAACAGCAAAAGGGTTAAGTGCATTTGCACCTAACCCATATACCGTTTCAGTTGGGAAAGCCACCAACCCTCCATTTTTAATAATCTGCGCAGCTTCGCGAGTGGTATTATTGTTCATTGACTAGATTATTATCGGCCTCTTCTAACTCGTTTCTCTTTTTGTCCTGATATTCGACAATGCGCTTTTGAATATTCTGATTCGACAGCCCAAGTATTTTAGCGGCAGCTAAGGCGGCATTTTCAGGGCTTAAAATTGTTAATGGAGCCACTCCCGATGGCATACGAATACTCGAAAATAAATCGGCACCGCCAAATTTATCGCTATAAGGGGGGCAAGCAATGACCGGGCAGTGTGTTTGAGCATCGGTAAAACCGCTCAAAGCATTACTCATACCGGCAATGGTTATAAATACAACGTTTTCTTTTTCATACTCCTTGATCAGGTTGTAACATTTTAATGGAACTTTATGAGCCGAAGCTATTCTGGATATTGTTTCTATTTCAAAACTTTTTAGCACGCTACTTATTTGCTTAGCCCATTCCAGATCGGCTTTAGAACCCATAATAATAACCACTTTGCTCATAATATTCTATTTTATTAAATTAATATTCGTATTCGGATCGTTTCATTATAATCCTCAACTCAGTCACCAACTTCTTAATATTATCAGGTAGAAGAATACTTTCCCATCTAAATCTTTCAATTAATTACTCATGTCTGGTAATTTCAAGAATTATATGCTTTGAAGCTTCCAATAGATTTGAACAAATAACAACTCCGTTATTTAATTCATCCCGATGCATTTGACCATGACCAGTTAACACATAAACTGGTGTAATTCGGGCATTTAATCCACACTGAACATCTGAAGGATGATCGCCTATAATAAACGAACGACTCAAATCAATATTGTACAATTGTTGAGCCTTATCAATAAAATACGTTTTTGGTTTCTTGCAATCACACTTGTCCTCAGTTTTATGCGGGCAACAAAAAGTATCATAAATAACTATTTCCTGTTGTTTCAATATTTTTAGGATGAATTTGTTTACCTCCGAAACCTCCTCTGTCGTGGTAATTCCTTTGCCTATACCTGATTGGTTCGTAATTATAAACAACAGAAAATGCTCCTGCAATACTGATAATGCTTCGAAAGTAAAAGGGTAAAAACTTACTTCAGATGATTGTTTGATGTAACCTACATCATCAATCAATGTTCCGTCTCTGTCTATAAAAACTGCAGGATGCTTTGCCATCGCTTGAATTATTTCAGCGGCAAATATAACACCTATTACTTAATAAATGAAGCGTTACTTAATTTTATTTTTGAATTAATAAGTTGGAGGAGACTGCACCCAAATAAGTTCACTTACACCATCGAAGTAATTAATAGTATTGAACTGGGATTTAGCATTAAAGTAGATATTATCGCCCGGTTTAAGAACAAAACTTTTTCCGTCCAAATCAAACCGAACCTCGCCCGCGAGGACATATGAGAATATTTGGCCAAAGCCATTTGTAAAAAAGCCATCGATAGCCGATGCTTTTGAAAACCTTACCAGGTAGGTATCCATGTGTTTATTGACATCATGTTGCGATAATAGGTAGAACATGGTCCCAGACTTGCTTTGGTCGATAAACTTAATGTCTGATTTAAATACAACCGGATTATTTGCCAATGAATCATTTTCTCCAATAAGTTCACCTACAGTGGTGTGCAATTTATCGGCAATAGTTTTCAATGTTAAAATAGAAGGGAATGATTTCGCCTTTTCAATTTGCGAAAGGGCACTTGGAGTTATTCCAATTTTTTGAGCCAACTCGTTTAACTGCAAATTGAACTGTTCCCTTCTTTTCTTTATTCTTTCACCTATTCTGTTCATAAAATTCCAAATCAATAAGAACAAAGATACAATTTAATTAATTAAGTAGAGCTTAATTAATCTTTGTTGTTAGCCTTAAGGGTGGGCTTGGGTGCGACGACAAAAAACAGCTGGTTTGCAATCTTTGGTTTTTTATAGATGATTAATGAACATTCTAAACATTTAGTTGGTTTAAAGTTTAGATATGAAAACAATACCTCGAATATATTTTATCTTGCCGGTGATCCTAATTGCTTTGGGTTCATGTGCCAAACATGACCAACTCCCAATAGCTAATCCTATTGTATTTCATGTCATCTTAAGTGGTACCAATGAGATTCCGGCAAATTTATCAACCGCAACGGGATCAGGAACATTTTCGTATGATCCGCTCACTCATATTTTAAGTGGGAGTGTTGTATATCAGGGAATGAGTTCTTCCGGAGCCCATATCCATCGAGGTAGCGCAGGAGAGATTGGCCAGGTTGCCTTTCTATTAGGAACGGTCCCTATTTCATCACCCCTTTTATTTAAATCTCCTCCATTGGCAAATTCCGAACGCGACGATCTAATGACTAATAAATATTATATAAATATGCATAGCGAGGCTTATCCTTCAGGTGAGATTAGGGGACAAATAGTATTAATAACCTCAAAATAAATATAAGGGTTATAAATTTTCTTCTTTAAGCTCAAAATGATAAGAAATAAAGCTCAAAAAATACATGGAATAATTTTATGGAACCTGTGTTTATTTCAACCGAAATACTGTACACTTTTCGGTTGAAATAAACAGCCAATAAGGTAACAGGCTCCAACATATAATCAGGTTCAGGTTCAATGACCGGCCGGTTTCATTTCAACCTCGGTTGATTTCATTTTAGGCTCCGATGGTTTGATAAATTGTTTAGTGATCTACGTTATGATATCAGCCGGATTCATTTTCACCACGGTGTGTCTGTTTTTTACCCCGTTAGTTCTGTTTTTGTGTTCGATCTGTTTGTTCTCAGGAGTAGTTAGTTTGTTTTTACGATCGGTGAGCCGCATTTGATCCTCAGCGGTGTGCGAAATCAGGCCATTTTGAGGTTGACCGACTAAATTTGGAAAGAGAATAGTCCTGAAAGACATCATATTGCATCGGGCAGACCTCAGAGGGGGCGAATATCAATAGAAACCCTCAGGGTTTGCAAAACCTTCGCCGGGGCATAAAATTACCCCAACATTCAAAATGCAGCCCGGAATGTTGGGGTAATTTATCAAGCTACTGAACTACAGCGGGAGGAACAAGACTAATCTTTCCATTATTGGCATAAAGCCTGCCAAGGTCATTGACAATGCTTTGGGTGCCGGGGGTGCCTAATGATGCTGAGATTTTTGCCATCTTATAGGCTACCCGGGCGAAGGTATAAAGCTCAGCGCCTGCCATCATCCGTGTATCGCACACCATTTCGCTGAGGCGGCTCAGTTCACGGTCAACAGTTTGAAGTTTATCGTAGACATTCATATCCTTTTGAGCCTCTTCCAGCAGCTGGGCATTGGGAGAAATAGATACTTCGCGAGATGCATAGTCAACAGCTTTAATTGCAAACGGATAACGTCCGTCGTCGAGCATTGCGGTGGTCTTCTTATCGCCGGGAGAGAGTTTCATTAAAAACGGGAGTTTCTCGTGGATCGTGTTAATTGCCTGAAGAACCGTCTGAAGGTCTTCATCGGAAATTTGGGTACTGACCAGATTTGACATGTTTGAATGTTTTTTGAGTTCAAATGCGAGAGATTACTTATGGGGTATAAGGCTGGATTATACCGCAGAGAAAGACAGGCGGTTAGGCCGGGAAGAGTTCTTTAAACAAAAAGGGTTTGTCCCAGAGGATACTTATTTAGAGACAAAAATCTGATTGTTTTTCAGTTCATAAGTTACTGAAAATAATTGAATAAAAACATAATACAACCTACTTCGCTGAAAATTAATGCGTAATTTTCCAATTGTTTTAAATACCACCTTTACCTATGTCTTTTAACGAAAACACAAGGGTCAAAATCCCGGCAATACTGCACTTATGTCGTTTAGGATTTAGCTATATTTCCCTATCGAATGCAAAATGGGACTTAAATACCAAATGGTTGTTTGCGATAGTGCCGATCTGGCGCGTAAGTTATTTGAGATATTTGTCAGTAAATACAATCCGGATCAGAAAATATTTGAATCGGTTGAGCCTTATTCAATAGCTGCAGAACCATCCATCGAATTCGACAATTATAAGAAAGACCAAAAGAAGATCATAACCTCGTCAATCATTCTGCATGACATTGGAACTAAGGAAGAACGAAAACAACAAGTGGATGATTTTAAAGATGGGAACAATGCTGAATTGTTCTCGAAACAAATTAGCCAGATTGAGGACCGGAATAAAATCCTTGAGATAAAAAAGGCTCTGGAGATGGCTAAGAACCTTTATAATATTATCAGACTATCGGGACAATATGAATTATTGGATAAAATTGACTTTAAGAAATTAAATGAATTGTATGGTGAGGCTTCAAGGCACCTTGATTTACTGAACCTAAAAGAATCGTTACAGAACAACCCAGATTCTACCAATTTGCTGAATGTAGCATTAGAAAACATCCTGTTCATGTTCCGGAAAATATCAGAAGAGGAGATGATCATTGCGGATCAGCTGAAAGATATGCTTCGGAAAACCCGCGAAGCTTTAGGTGGGAATTTCGATCAGAATGATCCGGAATTTGTTTCTTTGTATGATGAATTAAAACGGCTATTCGACAAGAAAAACCTTGATGAGATAACCCAGGAGAATATGAAAAACAACATTGGCTCATTACAGGTAATATTCGATAAGGTAACGGAACTCAACCGTAGAAATGACTTATTAAAAGCAAAATATGAGTATGACGCCAAATATGCCCGGTTGCATAAACGAATTTTAGAAAATGGAAAAATCTCTAATAAAGTCAGTGAAATAGGGGAAACTCTTTTGGATATCAAGAAGCACACGGATGAAAAAGTATTGATCAACACAAAATTGTTGGATAACGAAAGTTTCTTTAATAGTTTAGTCCTACAAATGGTAATCAAAAGCTTTAATAAAACTAAAATTACCCTGCAACCTGAATCGGCCAGGTACATTAATAACTGTTTGGTAAAAGAAGTTATGAACGAATATCAGGGAACACAAAAATGGTAACACAGGATTTTACAACTCAAACCAAGGAGTTAATAGATAACCTCAAAGGTGTTTGCACATCATATGGATTGGGAAATGATGGGAATGAATTTAAAATAATTACCCAGGTATTTCTCTATAAATTTATGAATGACAAGTTTGGTTATGAAGTAAAACAGATTGAACCCAAACTGAAAAACGCAGAGAGCTGGGAACAGGAGATATCCAAATATACTGATTCAGAATATGAAATGATACTGATGCAGATGAATGCTGAAAGTGCTAAGTTGAAAAGAGAACATTTTTTGTCAAACCTGCATAATAACCAGAACAAGTAGGAATTTGCCAAATTCTTTGATGATACCCTACGCGACATCGCGATTTTCAATAATGAAATCTTCTCGGTTAAAACAGGTACCGGTGCTAAAATTACTTTGTTCGACGAACTGAGTAATTACATTACTGATAGCTCGCAACGTGACAATTTCTGCCGCGCTATCACTAACCAATTAGTGAATTTCAGTTTCGAAAAAATCTTCAGTCAGAAGTTTGACTTCTTTTCGACTATTTTCGAATACCTGATTAAAGATTACAACAAAGACGGAGGTGGTAAATACGCAGAGTACTACACCCCTCATGCCGTATCAAAAATCATGGCATCTATATTGGTGGATGAACCTGTAAGTAATGTAACCTGTTACGATCCCTCGGCCGGTTCCGGAACGTTGCTTATGAATCTTGCACATGCGATTGGAGAAGACCGTTGTACAATCTACTCGCAGGATATTTCGCAGAAGTCCAGCAGTATGTTACGATTAAACCTGATTTTAAATAACCTGGTTCACTCCATTCAAAACATCATTCAAGGGAATACAATTCTTTTACCTTATCACAAGGCAGGTAATAGCCTGATGACTTTTGATTATGTAGTATCAAATCCGCCATTTAAATTGGATTTTAGTGATTATGTGGCCGATCTTGATACCAACAAAAACCACGATCGTTTCTTTGCAGGCATACCCAATGTACCCAATAAGGATAAAGACAAGATGGCAATTTATTTGCTCTTTATCCAGCACATCATGTTCTCACTATCTGCAAAAGGTAAGGCTGCGATTGTAGTACCCACAGGATTTATCACTGCGCAAAGCGGCATTGAACGAAAAATCCGGGAGAAGTTGGTAGAAGAGAAAATGCTCCGTGGCGTTGTATCGATGCCCAGTAATATTTTTGCTACCACAGGCACCAATGTTTCCATTTTGTTTTTGGATAAAGCCAATACCAAAGGTGACATTGTATTGATGGATGCTTCAAAATTAGGAACAAAAGTAAAAGAGGGAAAAAATCAGAAAACCCTGCTTTCGCCTGATGAAGAGCAATTGATTATCTATACCTTTAATGAACACAAAGCCGTCGAAGATTTTACAGTAGTGGTTTCGTACGAACAAATCAAAGAGAAAAACTATTCCTTCAGTGCCGGGCAATATTTCGATGTAAAGATTGAATATACCGACATTACTCCTGAAGAATTTACGGCTAAAATGAATAACTACCAAAAGAACCTGGTTTCACTATTTGCCGAGTCCCACACACTGGAAGAAGAAATTAAAAAGCAGTTGGGAGGATTGAAGTATGAGTAAAAATAACCAGATTATTCCGGGTTCATTTGTTCAGGATATCAAAACCATCATTGGACAAGCCCGTACACAGGCAGTTCGCAGCGTGGAGTTCTATCGGGTACAAATGTACTGGAAAATGGGTGAACGTATATTTAATGAAGAACAACTTGGAAAAGAACGGGCCGATTACGGTGCATATCTAATCCGGAATCTGGCTAAAGAACTTGAACCGGAGTTTGGTAGCGGTTTTTCATATCGGCAACTAAATTGGTGCCGGCAATTCTATCGTGAATTTCCAATTGTGTCCGCAGTGCGGACACAATTGAATTGGTCTCAATATAAGATGCTTATCTCTATTGAAGACAACAGTAAAAGAGAATATTACGAACTTGAAGCCGTACGAAATAGCTGGACTGGCCGTGAATTGGAGAGACAAATTAGTTCAGGCTTATTCGAAAGGTTGATATTGAGTAGTGATAAAGAATCTGTGATGGCAATTGCACGTAGTGAAAGACTACCTGAACTGCCACAAGAGATTGTGAAAGACCCGATGATATTGGAATTTTTAGGGCTTGAACGAAAACCACATTATTACGAAAAGGATTTGGAATCGGCGTTAATTGAACATTTACAACAGTTTATGCTTGAACTGGGTAATGGATACTGTTTTGTGGCACGGCAAAAACGTTTTTTAATTGAAGATGATGAATATTTCGCCGACCTGATATTTTACAATCGCTTGTTGCGGTGTTTTGTGGTAATCGATATCAAAACAAAGAAAATTACCCACAAAGACCTGGGACAATTGCAGATGTATGTAAACCATTACGACCGTCACGAAAAGCTCCCCGAAGAAAACCCAACCATTGGCATTTTGCTGTGTGCCAGGAAGAATAACGAAATGGTTAAACTTTCGTTGCCACAAGATAATCGCTCCATCATGGCGAGCCAGTATCAGCTCTATTTACCGTCCGAGACTCAACTGCTCGACGAATTGAAAAAAGAAATTCAGAACGAAGAACTAAGGAGGAAGAGTGATGAACAGGAATAATCAAATTGCGTCCGCAGTGCGGACGCAATTGAGCTGTCAACTGTGCATCGGGCTAAAACATGGAATTCAAAAGCAGATGGAGGGGTTGAAGTATGAATAAAATTTCAATCAACACATTGGGCAATTTAATTGAGTTTCAGACAGGATATGATCTTCCTAAATCAAGTTTTATCGATGGAAATGTACCAGTAATTTCCTCAAATGGAATACTCGGATTTCACAATGAGTATAAAGTTAAAGGACCCGGAATAACAATTGGAAGAAGCGGCACTGTTGGTTTACCTCACTATATTGAAGTGGATTTTTTCCCTCATAACACAGCATTGTTTGTGAAAGATTTCAAAGGAAATAATCCAAAATACATATTCTATCTTCTTAAAACACTTGGGCTAGATGATAGAGGGAGTGGTTCTGGTGTTCCTACCATGAATAGAAATCATTTACATCCATTAAAGATTAATGCACATCTTGACTTATCCACCCAACAAAAAATCGCCACAATCCTTTCCTCCTTAGATGCCAAAATCGAGCTCAACAACCGAATCAATGCCGAATTGGAAGCCATGGCCAAAACGCTTTACGACTATTGGTTTGTGCAGTTTGATTTTCCTGATAAAAACGGAAAACCGTACAAAACCAGTGGCGACAAAATAGTTTGGAATGAGGAATTGAAGAGGGAGATTCCGGAGGGGTGGAATGTAAAAGAGTTGAAAGTATTTGCCAAAACAGCTTCCGGTAGTACGCCATTGTCAACAAAAAAAGAGTATTATGAAAATGGTTCTATACCTTGGATTAACAGTGGAGAATTAAATGCTCCATTTATAATTGAAGGAAAGAATTTTATAACTAAAAAAGGATTGGATAATTCGAGTGCTTTTCAAATGACCCAGAATGATTGAAAAATCAAGTTAATCATTTTATAAGCCATCCTTTACTTACATACATTGATCGGCATACCGGGAAAAAAAGAACTAACGATTTTCTGAAAAAGAGCGTCACAAAAATTATTGGCAAGGCAAATGGCAATGTGAGCCAGGGAAAGATTATTGCTGATTTAAACCTGGGTTTTTGGACTGAATTATTTGAATTAAGACCTTATAAAATATTGCAAGGCTCTCCTATTCAGATATTCTCAAATTTGCCAACTGGATCAAATCGTAGTAGTATCAATCAAAAATTAATACAAATACGGAATTTTAGAAATCGTGTTTATCACAATGAACCAATAATTTTCGACAAAGACCAATCAGGCACCACGATCTTTAGTCTAAGAAATGCAGAACTGGCTTATCAAGATTTAAAGGAGATTTTTAAATGGTTAGGAATCGATTTTGTCGGATGGACAAGGAAGATCAATAATGTTGATTTTGAGATTGAACGGGCTAATACTATTTATAACCATTATCCAAGGCCCAAATATTATTTTTTAAGAATAAGGCTTGGGTTTAAATTCTACAAAGGAAGGTATTTACAAAAGAAATAAATGAAGATATATAGTTGAGTAAACAATAAAAGGAGTTAAATAATTAATGAACAGATATAACACAAAGCCTTCCCCGGCACAGCTAACCAACCACTACCTTGATCAGCTTGTTGCCACCTGCATGAAAATCTTATAACCCGGTTGGAGATTGCTGCATAGATTATTAACTTTGTACAAAATACATTAAGTTATGACAACGGTTATTATCAACGATCGCACAGCGAAAGGAAAAAGCCTTCTACAGTTTCTGAAGAAATTTGAGGGTGAGAACTTTATTTATATTGCTAACGAGCCAAATGATGAGACCAAAGAAGCAATTGAGGATGCACGTCAGGGAAAAGTTACATCACATAAAAATTCTAAAGAACTATTTGCCTCTTTAAAAAGGCGGGCTGATGTATGAAATAAAAACCACCAATCGCTTCGATAAAGATGCGGGAAGGTGTATCAATCGAAAGTGGGATTTTTCGCTACTCGAAATTGTAATCAATTACCTTGAATCTGATGGTAAGTTACCAGCCAGATACAAAACACATCCACTTAGAGGAAATTACGTTGATTGTTTGGAATGTCATGTAAAGCCCGACTGGTTGTTAATCTGGAGACAAGATGATAAAGAAAAAATAATTTCTCTTGTAGCTACCGGTACCCACTCTGATTTATTCAAATAATTGTGTGCAACATCCAATAAAAAAGCGTCTGCAAGATGCTTGTAAACGCTTAATCTTCAGTGGGTGGGCCCGGTAGAACCACTCATAATCTCTATTAAATTGATTATCAATACTTCTATTTTTATAAAATCAAAAATAAAGGCAAAAATCATTACAAAATGTTTTACACATTTTTCAACTTTATCTTTAAAAAAATCATAAAATACTCATGACAAATTTTGTCTAAAGATTACACACTTTATCGGGTACGGTAATGAAACGTACAAAAATTTCTTTTCGTACGGAATAATTACGTACATTTGCAAAAAAGAACTAGTATGGAAGCAATTATTGAGCACGAAACGAAAACTCGATTTGATGCAAGATTATCAAAGGAAAAGAAACTAATTATCGAAAAAGCCGCAATATTGGGTGGTTATAGAAGCCTTTCGGATTTTGTTGTCTCGACAGTTTATGAAAGGGCTCAAATGATACTTCAACAATCTGAAACTATTCTGGCATCTCAAAAGGATAGTGAGATTTTTTTTAATGCTTTGGTAAATTCGCCTGAACCAAATGATGCTTTAATTTCAGCCACTATACAATATAAAAAAATTGAACCTAAATAATGGTTGCGATTGAGATTCTCACACATGGTCACCGAAAATTAAAGAAAGATTTTAATTGCGGGAAGGCATTACTTGATAGTTATTTGAGAATCCAGGCAAGTCAGGATGTTAAAAAAAAGCTGTCTGTTTGTTTTGTGTGCGTTGAAAGTGAAACTGGGAAAATTCAGGGATATTATACACTTTCAAATAATTCTATACCAATTGGAGCAGTACCTGAAGGGTATAAAAATCAATTTCCTAATTCCTATCGTTCGATTCCAACCACACTACTTGGAAGATTAGCGGTTGATGCAAGATACCAGGGGCTTGGTGTAGGCAAGATGCTCTTGATTGACGCTCTACAAAGAAGTTATTCGATTTCCAGATCGGTTGGTTCATTTGCGGTAGTAGTTGACCCATTGGATGAAGAAGCAGAAAGTTTTTATAAAAAGTATGGTTTTATTTTGCTTCCTGATAGTCAAAAAATGTTTTTACCTATGAGAACATTAGAAATACTTTTTGATAGAAAATAGTAAATAGCGAACCTTGTGATTTCTGCACCACGTTTTAAAATTCGATCTCTGTTTTGATAATTTCTCTTTAATAATCAACAATCAGATGTAATTCTTTTATTGCATTTCTTAGTCCGGAAGAAATTAAATAAAAAACACCTACCCTTTTTGAAGGATAAGTGTTTGATTCAGTGGGTGGGCCCAGTAGGGCATGATCCTACGACCCCCTGATTATGAGTGGGATATGAGGTCTCTTTCAGGATTCCACTGGTTAACACTGGTTGTCATTGTCTGTTACTTACGATTTTTATTGTACACTGGTTAACACTGGTTGTTGAAAATCCTGGCGGATTTCCTGGCGTGATTTCTTCTAACATATTTTCCCCCTGTGACTCTCTCTCTATCTAACAAGAAACCTAACTCCAAAAATCCTGACATAAAAAAACACCTACAGTTAATAGTTGTAAGTGTTTGAGGCTGGGTTAAAAGCATTATTAGAAAAGTCCTCCATATTTTGGGTATCACAACAAAGACTTATTAATATTGAAAGTCCTTTCCATAGTAATACTTGCTAGATACCTTTGGGTAACGATTGAATTGCCATGACCCATCATATGGCTGATATCATCCACTGATTCACCAATTCTGTGAAGGGTTGATGCATAACAATCTCTGGCCTTACCCAATTGCAAAGGGGTTGATAGATTCAATTTGGTACGAATCTTAGCCAGATCTTGGTTGATCTGTTGTTTGATTTTATGGTTCTTATTGTCAAAAAACCTATCGGTATATTCTTCTGGCAACAACCCAAGTATGAAGGGATTGGATTTATTCCCAACTTTCTCAATCAACTCTTTAAGTTTATCTGTCAGAGGAATAACGATTTTCCTCTTTTTATTCTTTCTTGTGCTTTCAGTCTTCTTTCTAGTGAAAACAATATAATCTCCTTGTATCTGATCCCATTTCATTCGAAGGAGGTCTGCAAAGTTTGCCCCGTTGCACCGATAAAGAAGTAACCAAATGTCTCTGGCATATTCCAGGTCTTTAGTCTCAAAATCATCTAATTCAATTACGGATTTTATTTCAGGCTCTTCGAGAACAGGCTTATCAGGAAACCAAGTTGAAACTGAAAATTTCCCCTTCCCAAACGGGTATTCATATTCTATAGGAATGATTTTTACAACATCACGGAAGTAGTTGATTACTAATCTGAGGTTTCTCATGTGGTGATCAACAGTCGCCTGTGAAGTCCCTTCACTCAATCTTTTCTTTTCAAACCTCTTGAGAAAGTTGACTGTCACGTCACCAACTGAGATCCCTGGCTTAAAATCTTCCAGTCTGTTTTTCGTGTATTTTATCGCCTCCTTGGTTTTGGGCTTGAGGTTATCATCCTTTTCAATGTAGGAATCAAATAAATCTGACAGAAGCATGGAGTGTTGTGCATCCTTATCTTTATCCTTGAACAGTTCTCTAAATCTGGTCTTATTGAACGGCTTTAACTCAGAGAAAATCCTTACACACTTGATGATATACCCATTGCACGTCTCGCGAAAGGCGATACTTTCATTATCCTTCGCTTTCAGTGTGAAGACCATATTATACTGTTTCTCTGTCATCTTAGCCACATTGACGTACATGACATCATTCACATTAACCATACGAATGGCAAGATTGTACTTATTGTTCTTTAATTCTGTCCTTTTGTCCAATACTATATTAAATGTAGCCATAAGATTACCGATTTAAATATTGTGGAAGTTTCGGAAGTGAATCTCCCACTTTACCACCGTTTATCACCCAATTGTCGATTTGATTTTTCTCGAACAGGGTTCTTGTTCCTAACTTGATATACGGGATTGTTTGTGTCCGCACCATCCTGTATATAATACTCCTTGATAAATGGATGTACCTTGACAAACCTGGCACATCGTAAAAACGTTCTTCCATTTTACTTGCTCTTTTAACTTTTATTTATATCCGTTTCCGAATATTTAAAAATATAAAGAAAAAAAGCGACAAAACGAAATTTTATGTAGGAAAAATGACAATTATTTTAGTTATTAGTGTCTGTATATCAATATTATAATACAAATTTAATAACGTTGTATAACTTAATCATTGAACTACAATCGGATGCAGTCTGAGGCATTCACAACCCTTCATCCATGTTAATATCGGTTCTTTGAATAGAGCTAAAGTACAGCTGGGAGTTTATTCTTGCAGCATTTAAAAGGCTAAATCTGCATTAAATCAAGAAATTGGTAAACGGATCTGAGTAAAGTGTTAATAATCACAATAAAATTTTAAAAGGATATTAGTCTTCTCCACCGATCTAGTTGACATCTGAGTCAGACTGTTGCCGATGGTGAAAATCATTGGGCAAACAAAAAAGGGTGGCTTTAATGTAGTTTGGTTCGTTGAGCCGAAATACCAGCAAAATTGAGACATGGGGCATTGATAAATTGGTTGTCCAATGAAGTTAGCAAGTCAAGTGCGAAAGGTGAATAATTCAATATGGGCTTACTTCGAGTCCAGCTGAACAAACTTTAAGACTAAAAAATATTCTAAATAGAGTTAATATTACAAGATGTCCCAATCTGCGATTCTATTTTCACATTCAAGTCTTGGCAGGCCTAACCTTGGGTTTATTATTTCTCTCAACTCTTTTAGTTTCTCGATAGCCAATGCGCCCGAAATAGCTTGGTATTCGACTAAACGATCAAAAATCCATAGGTGTCCTTTTATGGATACTCCTTTAGTTTTTGCAAACTTCCTTAGGTTATTATCAGAGGTAAGAATATCTCCATTTATTTTTACCGCGCAAACGATGGCCGAACAATCTTGTTCAGAGAGTTGCGGTTTTTCTGTTTGTAACGCCACAACATCGGACAATTCATCAGCTGAAAGTTCATTCACAATTAAACGGCCATTATCAATAAATTCTTGAAGACGTTCAATCTGATCAGAATATAACTCATTTAAAATTAAGCTTGTAGTATGAAAGACTAAATTCAAAGAAAAGAATGGATGTAATAACTCAAGCTTAATAAAATCAATCAGAACATTGGCATCGTTTACAAGTATTATCATATTGCAATGAATTCATCACGAAAACTGGCTAATTTTTGATTTGCAAGATTTGCTGCTTTGCTCATAGAGATTACCTCTTCTGCGGTAGCACGATATAATAATTGTTTAAATCTTGAAGAATGTTCCTTTCCAATAAATTCTCCCATTCCGATCTCTTTTTTATGATTCTCACTTTTATTTACCCAAATTCTATATTGAATAAATTTATCTTCACTTATTACACCCAAATCTTTAGCACGAGCCATAATTGCCTGAATAGAAATCCCATAGGTCTCCTTAACATTAATCAATTCAGAAATACTAATATTATTTCTGTTTTTCCCTATCTCAGTAAAAAAAGTATCTTTTGGAATCAGCATTGCCCCAGCAAAACGATTACAATACTTTTCAATCATCTTTGGGTCAATATTGTTATTAAAACGAAGTAATAAATGAGCTAACTCGTGAAGTGCCGTAAATCTTTTTCGTTCAATAGGGAAATTTTTATTGACAACTATGACAGGAATATTAGAATTTGCCCAACCTGAAAGACCATCAAAATGCTCATTAACATCAAGTTCTATAACTTTTATTTCTTTGTCTTCAAGAAGTTCAATGACATTTGGTAACGCATTAAACCCTATTCTCCATTCAATAAGAAGAGAATTTACAGCGTTTTCAATATCATCACCAGAATTTATTACTACATTTTGTAAAGGATTGATAAAATCAGAAGATAGGTTGAGAAATTGCTCAAGCTCAATATACCTGGCTATCATGTCGGTGACTTCTTCTTTAATACCTTTAACTGTCTTAACAGGCAATTTACTTTTTTTTCTAAATTCGATATTGTCAATATTAATATTGTAAGGCCTTAGGAAGTAATCAACTTTAACGTTTAAAGCTGAGGAAAGCGCCAGTAGTACTTTACTATCTGGCATTATTAGACCACTCTCGTATTTGGTAATCGCAGTATGACTAACAACACCGTTTATTTTCTGAGATAACTCACGCAAAGACAATCCTGCAATGGTTCTCGCGGACTTTATTCTTAGCGATACTATTTCTTTAATGTTGTTCATGGTAATTGTATTTAAGGTTTACAAAAGTATATATTTTTATTTATTTGTAAACTAAAACATTTATAAATATTTTATACTTTTTGATTAAAATTCAATTAGTTAACATAATTTGTTAACCGAATTAAAGATTTTGTTTTTTTCCCTTATGATACTCCCCAAAAATAGGACAAGGAGTTAAGATATAAATTTAGCATCTTTAAAATTTAAATTTATGTCGACAAATCGAAGGAAATTCAGTAAAGAATTCAAGTCCAAAGTTGTATTGGAGGCTCTGAAAGAGCTTGAACCGCTTGAAGTATTGGCCAAAAAGTATGAACTCACACCAACCCAGATTTCAACATGGAAAGCGCTGGCATTGAAAAATTTCGGTAATGTATTTTCAACAGATCCATCAGAGACAAAAAAAGATGGAGTAGAAGAGCAGATTTTGTATGCCCAGATCGGTCAGTTAAAGGTTGAGAATGATTGGTTAAAAAAAAAGCTGCGATGATCAGTTCTGAAGAGCGAAAAGCAATGGTTCAACCTTGCTGTCCACTATTGAGTGTATCGGCTCAATGTCGCTTGCTTTCGCTGAACAGGAGCAACTTCTACTACATTCCAACAGCAGAGTCCGGAGAGAACCTGGCAATCATGCTCCAGATGGATAAACAGTATTTCAAGACCCCTTTTTATGGGGCATTACGGCTAACAGCGGAACTAATATTGTCTGGTTATAAGGTAAATATAAAGCGAGTTCGTCGTTTGATGAAGATTGTAAACTGGCCAACAATTTATAGAGAACCTCGTACGACAATCAGCGACAAAACGCACTATAAATATCCGTATTTACTCAGAGGTCTGAAAATAGAGAGATGCAATCAGGTCTGGGCAATGGATATTACCTATATCCCGATGAAAACCGGATTTATGTATCTGGCCGCCATTATCGATTTGAATAGCAGATACGTTGTTCAATGGTCGTTATCAAATACGATGAGTGCCGAATGGTGCACTGAAGTATTAAACGGAGCAATCAAAAATCACGGCACTCCTGAAATTTTCAATACCGATCAGGGAAGCCAATTTACCAGTGAAATATTTATTAATACGCTAATTGATAATGGCATAAAAATATCAATGGACGGAAGAGGAAGAGCACTTGACAACATATTCATTGAACGTTTGTGGAGATCTGTAAAGTATGAGAACATATATTTGAATGTATATGAAAATGGTCTATCTTTATGGGAAGGATTGGAAAAATATTTTCAATTTTACAATCATCAAAGGTTGCACCAGTCGTTAGGTTATCATACTCCAAAGGAGAAATATGTATTAGCGGCTTAAAACGAGAATAACTTTTTAATGGCATTGGAAG
>CANJNY010000104.1 GCA_947475715.1 Prolixibacteraceae bacterium | reverse complement strand
GTCACCTCCTCTTCAGCAACGATTAACGAGCCCGATGTATTAACTGCTACAGCGAATCAGATTTCGGACGTTACGTGCAACGGCGCTGGAGATGGTTCAGCCAGTGTTGATGTCACCGGTGGTGATAGTAATTATTCATATTTATGGGATAACGGAGAGACAGGCCAGACTGCAACTGGTTTAAGTAGTGGCGATCATACGGTTGATGTGTCTGATGGAAATGGATGTTTTGTCACCTCCTCTTCAGCAACGATTAACGAGCCCGATGTTTTAAATGCCTCAGCGTTAGCGACAGATATAACGTGTAATGGAGCCGGTGACGGAACAATCACGGTGGGTGAAGCTTCGGGAGGATCGGGTACCTATAACTACAGTATCGATGGCTACGATTTTTCCAATACTACAGGTTCATTTACAGGTTTAACTGCCAATAGTTATGAGGTTTGGATTCAGGATGCCGCCTCTACATCTTGCATGGTTGATCTTGGATCCCAAACAATTACTGAGCCGGCTATGCCGGATGAGCCAACCGGATTGGCTTGTTATGAAACAGCATACTGGGATCAGGGATTATGTCAGTGGAGTGTCACCGGATCACCTCCAGATATGCCAACAGGTTTGGCCTGTTATGAAACGGCTGACTTTGATGGTTGTAATTGGAATATCTCCGGTACTCCTCCTGATAATGGCGGAATCATTGCCAATGACCAAACCATAAGTAGTGGTACTTCTCCGTTATCGTTTACAAGTTCAGCAGATGCATCGGGACAATCAGGCGACATTGAATATAAATGGCAATCTTCGACAACCAGTGCTTCCGCCGGTTTTACAGATATTGCATCCTCGAACTCGGCTACTTATGCACCGTCAACGCTGAGCAACACAACCTGGTATAAACGTCTGGTACGGGCGAGCTGCCAAACGGACTGGACAGAAGCCGTGGCATCAAATGTGGTTAAAATTACTGTTGCAAGTGTGCCACAGCACCTGCAGGTTTCACTCTTCCTCGAAGGATTTTACAATACAGATAGTATGGGTATGAGTACATCGCTAAGGTCTTCCGGTTTGATTCCATTGTTCCAGCCTTATAATGTGGTACCATGGAATTACGCAGTCAGAGATAGTGTCACAGTAATACCTGAGGGGGTAGTCGATTGGATCCTTGTTGAGCTGCGTCAGGCTGCTACCGCGGCTGAGGCACTGCCTGACACAAAAATCGCCGGATGGCCGAAAACTTATTTTGTAAAATCCGATGGTGCAGTAGTTGGCCTGGATGGTTCCCTACTCCCCGAAATCGGAAATCCTTCCATTGATCAGGGCAAAAATCTTTATGTGATCATTTATCACAGAAATCATATTGCCATCATAAGTTCTACTGGGATGAATCTTACGGGGAGTAATTATGTCTATGATTTTACAGATGCCCTTTCTAAAGCAAATGGCGGCGGAGCCGGTTACCGGGAAATTGTCCCCGGTGTTTTTGGAATGGTCAGTGGTGATGCCGATAGCGACGGGAGTCTCTCTGTGCTCGATTTCTCTGCCTGGGCAACCGATTTTGGAAAACTGCAGATCTATCTTCCTTCCGATATTGACGGCGATGGCCAGATTTCGGTGCTTGATTTTTCCAAATGGGCGACCAACTTTGGAATGCAGAATGTTGCACCATTTCGTTTACCGGCCACTAAGTCTTTGGAGATTAATCACCAGATAAAATATAAGAGTCAGGTTCCTGGACGATGAACAATTGGTGTTCGCAAAGTTCAGAATTGAAGTCTCGATAAATAAATTTTAGTTTAAATCGTTGGATCAAATATGTAATAGGAAGGATTTAATGTCGTATTTTCATAATGGACTGATTTCGTAATGATCCAAAATAAAAAAAATGGCACGAAATCACGAAAACACTTTCCTGCACTTGCGGGACTAAAATAGATCCAACAAATATCTTTCGTCCCTTTTGGTGCCTGGGAGTTTTTGTGGCGAGAAGAATTTTTATCACATTAAGGGTTTAATACTAATACGGCATCTTTTTATTCTTACTACTTATTTATTGGTTTCCGTTTAAAATCGAGAATTTTTTTAATTGTCAGTTGATTAGTTTTATACAAAGATTTCGCCACGACGTGGCTTGATTTTTCACCGTAATGAAGGTTCTACAAAGATATGACTGCTCCGCTGCCTGATTATGGCCACGTTGTTGCTGTTTCTTTATTGTCCGTTAACTGACCGGTACAAAACCGCTAAAGCCACACAGGTGCTACATCTTATTAGGTCATCATTTTAGCCGGATTATAGTCAAAAATTATAGTGTTTAATCGTCAGATCAAATACTATAATTTGAAATCAGTACCTGGTTACTTTTGCTCATTAGGGTTCTCCATAAAGTCTTCGATTTCATAATTGTCCCAGTCCCTGCTCACCTAACCGGATAAGTTCGATGCAGTTTCGGTTATTTCGCTCAGTCAGGTCATCATCCCAGATTTGCAGGTCGGGGAGGGAGACTGCGAAATAATCGAGGGTTAGGAGGTCATTCAGGTGACTTTCTCCAAAACGGATCAATGTTTCAAAACGTGCTTTGGCTTCCTCGTTTTTTCCCAGACAAGACAGTGCCAGTCCCTGGTAAAAAATGGAATCCGGTTGCTGATCATTATAAAAGAGCGCTGTGGCCGGTTCTTTCAGACCATGGGATGCAGCAATCCACGATTCTGTGGCCTTGTCGTGTTCGCCCATATGATCATAGGCAATTCCCAGCCAATAAAAAATTACATTTTCCATGGCTCCGTATAATTTTCCTTCACCCAGATTTTCCGGATAATGAAGGGCATTATTAAGCAAGGAAATGGCGTAAGTATACTTTTTGTTTTCAATCGCTTTTTTGGCCATTTCTGTAAGACTAAACACATACTGACCAGTAACCTTCCCTTCGCCCCCTTCCCATGGATGGAATTTGTGGGACATGATCAGCTCATAAGCTTTATTGTGTTCTCCTGTCTGATTTAAAATAGTTACTCTTTCGAGATAAAGATCATCACGCTGTTCAACTAAATTCAGATGTTTCTCAAGATTTTGCAACCTTTTATCAGGGGAATAATTTAAACGCTTGAGCAGTTGATCCAGTTCCATAAAAATTCGGGAATCTATTTGATCCAAAGCAAACGCTTTCTCCAGTGCGGACAGTGCTTTTTTTGGCTGGTTTAATTTATTGTAATAAGCCAAAGCCAGATTCCGATGTACGGTAGGAAACCGGTCATAAAGATTTCGTGATAGCTCCCAATTTTCAATGGCTTCATCATACTGACGCGAATGGTACCAGAAATTGCCAAGATACCAGGGAGCTTTTGAGTCTCGCGGATTTTGCTTTTTGGCCCATTCCAGAACCGGAACAGCTTCCAGTTGATTGGGAAAACAATAGTCCGGATCGGCCGCCGCCGCCTCTTCTAAGGATTTTAATGATCCCGAAGGATCTCCATTTTGTGCTTCGAACCACGCTTTATAATACAAAGCCATCGGATAAACCGGATGCTCTTTTAGCTCCATTATTCCTAAAGAGATAAGTTCAATGGCTTCAGCGAATAGTCCAGCGGAGGCAAGATCGAGGGCGTATTCGATGTAAGTATGAATATTACCACGAAGAAGGGTCTTTATCTTCTCATATCTGACAGGATTCGAAACGCTGTAAGGAATGAGAAGATAACGTTCAAATAAAACCCCAACATTAAATTTATCCAGAGAAAGAGAATCTTCAATTAATTTTTCGGCCTCGTCAATCCGTTTCATTTTTCGGAGGATACTTATTTTCAGCTGTCTCCCCTTATGGTTATGCCAGTTTTTGATCAGACAGCGGTCAATGAGATCCAACGCCTCTTCCCAGTTGTGTTTTTTTGAGGCAAGTTTGGCAAGTTCAAAATATCCGCTATCCTGAAACGCTGCATTCCATACCGATTTATAAAAAGCACCATAAGCGTCATCATCCTTTTCCTGAAAACAGAGGGCGAGGCCAAGATTGTAAAAAGATTCTCCGTCAATAGGATTGGGATTGCGCTGCGTGAGAGTAGAAATAGCTGCTCTGAAAAAAGATTCAGCCTTTGAAAACTGCCCGCGGCGAAGGTGCCATAACCCAAGGGCATTATTACAACGGCTATCTTTCGGATCGCGATGTAACGCCTCCAGATAATAGTCGCAAGGGAAATAGGTGGGATGACGGTATTGTTCCAGGTGAAGCCCTGTAAGATATAACTGCTCTATACTTTCAATTTCCGAGGGTCGTTTAGCCGCCTTGGCCGGTTCCGGAATAGAATTTTTGTCCCCGGATTCCTGTTTCCAGTTTACAAGTGTCTTTCCTTCTTTGGTATGAATTGAAACCTCCACAGTTTTAGGATCTCTCCCTTGCGGTAGTTCAACCGATTTTTCATAGGATACAGCCGGATTGAAATCAAAATAATCATCAATTAAAATCTCTTCCCCTGCCATCAAAATAATCCTGGCTTCCGGGTATATCGCAGTGGCATATCCTTTCACAATAGCTCTTCCGTCCTCAAATTCCAGATTTAACATCGCCTCTTTGGTCGCATTTTTAATTACCCCCAGATCACGGTATGGCATAAAATATTGGGAGAATGTTTTCTCTTCGTTGGGCATGATCCATGAAAAATCGGGCTGATTATCGGTGAAAACTCCGCACATGAGCTCTATGTACGGACCATCTTCATCGGTAAGATTACGATCCCAGGCACGTCCAAAGTCGCTATGCCCCCACGTCCATTGTTTCTTTCCGGGTGAGATATGGGGATTGGCTACATGCAACAATCCACCTTTGGTGTCATTTTCGTACCCTCCCACAAAACTGTATTTCGAATTTATGGCCATATACGACGTGGGCACCGGGATGTTGTTGTAGCGCGAGATATCCGTTCCGGGGGAATAATCGACTTTGTAGTAGGTTCCTTTCGCGATGGGAAATTCCGACACATCCCGCTTCCCATGATCGAAGACCGCGTTTACATCGGGTGGGAAAACGGATTGGTAATCGTCGTTTACCTTAACGGCTGGATTCGCCCACCACAGGAATGTCTGCGGCAGGTTGGTCCGGTTGAACAGTTTTACCTTGATCTCGAGATAGGCCTTATCGGGATGAAGGGTGAATCCGGCCATCCCTTTGGTCCGGAACATCCGTTCCACTTCGCTGCACCAGACGGTTATGGTGCCATCGGAGTTCTCTTCAATACAATGGTCTACAGCTTCAAAGGTTGATGGCCTGTGGTGCTGAGGCCAGTTAAACTCTATTCCGCCCGATATCCAGGGTCCGGTTAATCCAACAAGAGCCGGTTTAATCACCTGATTATAATAGACAAAGTGGCGATTTTTCGTCTTATCAAATGCCATCTGAACACGCCCCCCGAGTTCAGGAAGGATCATGATTTTCAGGTATTGGTTTTCAAGGTATATGGCGTTATATTCCTGATCTACCTTCCCGTCCAGAATCTTCTCAATCACCGGATGAGGGTATACCACGCCACTACTACCCTGATAAACACGCTTCTCAAGAAACATCGGATTCTTCTCCGGTTTCCCAATCCCGTAGGTTGGAATGGTTACCTTTTCGTACCAGGCTTTGACCTTCATTTCGGTATCTGGTGGAATACTTATATCTTTTGACATGTAACAGAAGTTATCAGAAGTAGAATTTTGGATAATAATCGATCCATCCAATAAATAATTAGTTTAATTGATCCATATTTCGGTAAGCCTTATTTTAATAAACCTTATTTTAATTCTTAAACCTTAGTAGAGAAAAATTATCTGACAGAACAAACCTTATTAAACTTTTTGGAATGGAATTAAAAATTATTCAATTTGAGATGAAAGAATTCATAATGTTTGAAATAAGGTAATAAGGTTGATTTAAACAATTCTAACTTAGCTACTAAGGTATTAATCAGAAAATAAGGTTTTTATCAGATCTTATGGTTCGTATGCAACCCGTGGCCCTGGTCATTTCAGATCGGTATTCATTTGTTTTGCGTCCATCTTCTCAAGTTGAATATCCTTTGCCAGCGCTTCACCTTCAAACTGATTTCCTTTCACCTCGACATTTAAGCATGCTTCAAAGGTGAGGAGGTGTTTGCGGTTGTGAAAGGGTTTAAAGTGATGTGATGGTCTGATCGTATTATTTCTAAATTTTAATCCATCCGTTGAAAGGGCGTATAAAACCGGATAGTCAAACGGATTAAAGGTGTTGTGCTCAATGGTAATATTCCGGTGAAACGGTTTTAGCGAGTTTACTTCGGGCACAATGGGGAATATGCTTATAATTCCTTCGCAGAACTGGTACATGGAGGTCATACAGCCATCTTTGAAAATGTTGTTTGTGATGGTTACATCGGTAACCGCCCCCGATTCGTACCAGCCGTTGGCATCACCTGCGATCAGGATAGCCGAGCCGCTTGAGTCGAATTCGTTATTGTCGATTAAGGTCTTTCGGGGAGTAGAGAGTAATAGGCCCCGGGCACGACAACTTTGGAATTTGCAATTTTGAATGGTTACTTCGGGTGACCATGTTAAATTCTCCAATGCATCTCCTGTGACTATTTCCACAGGTATCGGATTGGTGAATTCAACCACAAATTCCTCAGGATTTAGTTTTTTAAAACTCTTTACCGTCTGTTTTGAAATGGTTTGCATGCTCTTGTGCTCAATAAAACCGATCGTGTCATTGAGGTGGCCCCAGTTCATTCCGGTGCTCTGTTCGTGCATGAAACGGCATTTCAGTTGATGGTTATCGATTTTTTCAATTATCCGGACGCTGGTTCCGTGGACATTGATCGGATCATCCATTAACCCGCCGAATTCACAGTCTGTAATTGCTATTTTTCCTGCACAATTGGAAATATGAAAACCATCGTCATGCCCGCTGAGGTAACGGTTTTTGGCACTATTGGGAATAACTTTAACATTCCGGAAATTGATGTTTCGGGTAAATTGCGATAGGATACCTAATCCTGCGGTATGGTAAATCGTCACATTTTCGAGATTTACATGACTGCTTTCCTGAATGTATATTCCGGCATGATCGCGCTTGCTGTGGCGCAAAATCAGGTAATTTCCAACTGCCGGAGTGCGGGTGAATTTTCCGTTCATCCGCACCGTTCCTGGCTTGAGCTCCTGGGCCGGGTTTGGGCTCCAATCGCCTCTGATGCAACCTTCATCACCAGTTCCGGCTGCAATCCGGTGAGTGCTGACCTCGTACTCCATAAATCCGGAGGGTTTGGTTTTCCAGTTTTCACCGGTAAAGACCAAATTCCCGTCGGTTATTTCATAGGGAAATTGTTTGGTGTCGATTTCAATGTCAATGTTCTTAGGTGAAGATTCAACGATTTTTGCCTGGGCGGTAAGCGGAATATCCCAGTCGATATTCACATTTTGAATCGTGATTTTATCACTCTGATCAACCGAGATGGGTTGAATTGCACCATGGAATACGAATTCTGAGTTTCCGCCATCCAGCGTAAGGCCGCTGCAACCTTCAATCAGAATCGCCAGATTTTTGGGTGCATCATTGGTGGTATTTGACTCAAAATAGACCCTTCGATGCGTGGTATCTATACTGAAATCGTAACGCCCTTTTTCAAACAGGAGCATTGAATGAGCGTGTTTTTTACATTCGTTTATCGCCTTTATTATTGCCGGAATGGCGTTTTCTCCGGTTCCAGGTTTCAGACCATAATCTGAAATTCTGGCCGTAAAGAGCTCGTTTTGGGTACATCCCGCGGCAACCAGTAGGAAAAGAATCAGTGAATATATTAGATTCAGTTTATTCATTATGTTGATTTTATTGTTTACAAAATAGTTGTAAAGTTATATAAAAGAAGGATTTAATGTTGTATTTTCATAATGGACGGATTTTTTAATAATAAAAAAAATGCCGCCAAATCACCAAAACACTAAATGCCACCAAAATACAACCAATGGTATTTTTTTGGGAAAGGCTTTTTATTTCTCACATGGTCCACTTGGTTATAGTCTTAAATTATTTGGATACCCGAATCATCACTACCCCCTGCGCAGGAACTGCTGCACTGAATTTATCTGCCGATGCACCCAGTTCAATCTCTCTCCATAAATCACGCACATGATGGTCACCCGATATTTTTAGCTCACTCCAGTCGACCGAAACATCAGCCTGGTTTTTCCCGCGGTTGAACAGACCAACTGCCGTTGATCCATCAACAAGTGTTTTGATCATTATAAAACACTCCTTATCCCGCTGGATAACCGTAGCACATTTTCCCAGAGGATCCTGGTTGACTGCGATAACCTCCGGATTACAAAGAATGTTTAGGGTGAAATCATCCAGTTTTGACATGTCTCCGCTATAGATCAGCGGTGCAGCCAGCAGGCACCATAACGACATATAGGCATATTGCATATTAGCCGGCATGGGGGTAAGTTCAGGAATTCCCATTTTGCCGGCATTGCCAATCCATCCAATCTGGATATAGTCGGGATCGTTCCACTCTCCTGCCTTATTGTACTGACCGATTTGGGCATTCTTTAATGCGACATCAAAGATCCGGTCGAGTTCAAAACCGAGGTCACCTCCGGTTCGCCAACAATGAGCATCTACCTCGCCACCCCATTTCCAGACCTCACCCATTCCATACTGGCAGAGGTTAAAAACGATGTCGCGGTCCTGTGACGTGAGAATTTTCCCCATTTGTTTGTACGGTTTTTGATAACCCTCGAGGGTGACATTCTCCCCAGCCAGCTCACCATACGAACACCAGTCATATTTGAGAAAATCGAAACCCCAGTTTGCAAACTGTTTCGCATCCTGTTCTTCATGCTGCCAGGCACCGGCAAAACCTCCGCAGGTGCGGGGACCGGGTGAGGTATAGATTCCGGCTTTCAATCCTTTGTTGTGTATATAGTCGGTGAGCCCCTTCATATCGGGAAAGTGTTTGTTCGGATTAATATTCCCCTTGTCGTCACGCAGAGGACCAATACGTAACGGATCATTGTTTTTTTCTGCATTCATCCAGCAGTCGTCTATATTCACATATTGATATCCGACATCAGCCATTCCGCTTGTGATCATTACCTCAGCTGCCTCACGCATCATTTGGTCTGTAATCCGGTCATAATGGGCATACCAGTGGTTCCAGCCCATCGGTGGGGTAAGGGCAGGCTGATCTCCCGCAATGATTTTTAATTTCCGGCTATCTTTCCCCGCCTCGTTTTTAGCCATAATCGAAATTTCGTATACTCCCTTGCGGGGAACGGTACCTGTGATGATACCTGTGGCAGGGTCAAGTTTTAATTCGGCAGGGAGTCCTTTAATTTTAAATTTTATTGGGCGTTCACCCTGACAAGGAATCCGGTAAAGAAACGGGTGACCGGGCCGACACCCATAAACGAGCGGTCCGTTAATCCGTGGCTCAGGTTTTGGAACAGGTGTAAGTATTTCGCCGTTTTCATCGCCTTTGTTTAACTCAATTCCATTACTAAACGAAGTTAGCAACGCGATGTTCATCAGGATAACTGCTATCAGTGCGAGTGATCGCGTAAATAGTTTTATGTTCATATTTGTATGTTTAATAATGAATATTTATTTGACCAGAGTTTGAAGTTTTTCTAAGGTGAGTTCAGCTTCAGGGTTGAATTTGGAACCTGTCATATATTTTTTGAGACTGAAAAGTAACTGGTGAGCTTCAGGACGTTTCTCCAAATCTGCAGTAAGGTCAATTCCTGAAACCAGGATTTTCCCTTTGCCGACTTTGGCTTCAAATATCAGAGCCAAAGGCCGATTGGTAAACCAGTCATCGATCACACGGACAATGGGTGTGATTCCCGATGGAAAATTGCTGAGGTCAATAGCGCCGGAATGACTCATTGCATCCCACCACTGCCAGTTGCTGTGGTATTGAGTCGGAAAATCGGTCAGTGCCGGATGGGAGGGATTACATAAGATTCCAAGGGTATGAGGGGCCTGGCCATGGGTCCATGCTGTATTCCAGAAGATACTCGAGAAACCGGTTTTGATCTCGCCACCCACCTCTTTAGCAAGCGTTCCTTTTTTGAGATTAAGTAAAACAATTCCCCCTTTTTCGAGATATTGCGCAGTTTTTGAATCAATTTTCTGAATCATCCGAATATTCTGCTCACCGGTTATCACCTCCTTCTTTTCAGGGTAAACAAAGAAATCCCAGCTGTTGCTGAATTTTTCTACCGATACTTCGAGGGTCAGTTTCTCCGCAGATGAAAGGAAGGATAAGGGCAACCTGATATTTCCCAGTTTGAAACTATTCCCTAATGGAATATCGACTGATGGGAACTGCCCCTGCTGAATTATTTTCCCGCTCTTGTCTGAAACGCTCCATTTAGGTACACAGTTTGTGATTGAACTATCTCCGAAATGAGCTACCTCGATAGTCGCCTCAAACGTTTCATTATTGGTGAAAATGCATTTTCTCAACCTTGCCAGCGGAACGGTACTGTTGCAGAAGCGTTTGTATTCTGCCGGTGAAATGTACCCTTTCTCGCCCCAGAAAGCATTTAGTACTCCAACCAGTGCACTTCCCTGTCCCGGGAAATCGTGGAGATCGAGCAGCTGAAATCCCCCAAAATCCTTTGTCCGCAAGGCAGCTTCAATATCCGCTTTGTAGCATAAGGCCTGTAGTTTTCCTGAAGCAAGCAGAAAACTGTCGGCCAGTTGTGACATGCCATGCTCTTTCAAGGTTTCCTGGAATATTTCGAAATTGCGGGCCCGCATTACCCCATCGTATTTTGCAATCTCCTTAAAATCTGGATATACACACCACTGGCCAATTTCATGACTGATTACCGGCTTGTTAAACCGGGCAATAAACGGTGACCAGTCGTAATCTGTTTTTGGCGCTTCACCATTAATTACGCTTTTCAGTTCCTGTCCCCATCCCTGGATCCGGGGAACAGGGGAGCTTAGGAAATCGTTTTCCGGAAGAGCAGGCCAGCCTCCCCCTGAAGTATAAATCCGGCGGTTGTCTTTTTTCTTCCAGTAATTGACAAAATCGGTGAGGAATGGAATCTGGTTTCGGCCGGCAGGTTCGTTACCGTAAACCATCATGCAAAATGAAGGGTGATTGCCATAATTCTCAACCATCCGCTCACTCTCTTCATAAAGGTATTTATCAAAAGGTTTTCCGTCACCGATGGTTGTGGAGCCGTTTGCCCATGATGAACACTCCACATGAAGATAAAAACCGGTCTGGTCAGCCGCTTCGAAGGCAGCTTCAGGGGGGCACCACGAGTGAAATCGCATGTGGTTTAAACCGTGTGCGCGGCAGACATTAAAAATCCGTAACCACTCCTTTAGATCGGTTGCCGGATATCCGCTCTTCGGAAAGATTGCACATTCCAGTGTTCCCCGCATAAATGTGGGCTTTCCATTGATCATTAATTGCTTTCCAACAACTTTAAACTCCCTCATCCCAAAAGTGGTCGGATAAGTGTCAGTGGTTTCTGAATTCTTATCAGATAGTGTTGCCGTAAGGGTATAAATCTCAGGATGAAATTCGCTCCAGAGTTTAACCTCTCTTCCCATTGGGTATTCCATCGTCAGAATATTCTCTCCCGGTATCAGTGTAAAATCTTGAGTCTGGTTTTTATGCGTTCCTTCACCCGAAACGGCTAAAGTGATGGTTGCTCTGACAGGTAGCTGGGAGTCGTTGCGGACTCTGATCTTAGCCTTGAATTTTTTTGAGCTAATGTCCGGATACACTTCAATATTTTTGATATGCTCAAGTGGACGTGCCTGAAGGGAAAGTGTTCCGATTAGGCCATTCCAGTTTGTCTGGGTATGATCCGAGATGCTGTGTGAATTTAATCCGGGATCAATCTCCTTTACCCGATTATCGATACATAAACTTAACCGGTGTTTTCCCGGAGACAATAAATTGGTCAGATCGAATTTGTGCGGTGTCCCCAGCGAGTTTTGCATTCCAACAGCTTTGTTGTCAACCCAGAGACGACTCTCCCAATGGCAACGTTCGAGAAATAGTTCAATAGCCCGGCCACTCCACTGAGGTGGTATATTTACCTCTTTTTGATACCATGCGGCACCTTTGTAATAGGTGAGAGGTTGTAACCAGAACGGGATTTTTATATTCCCCGGTACCCGGTATTTGGCATATTCGGGATTTTTATAGAATGAACTGTCGACTATCTGACCCGTCCAGGGTGTCGACATGGTGATGCCATCCCCTTTGCCGTTGGAGGTCATCGATCCGGGTAAGGTAACACTATCCGGAAGGGTCATGTTATACCAACCTTCTGAGATTCCCTTATCTGTGGGATCGGCAGCAAATTGCCAGGTTCCGGAAAGGTCAATCGTGTTCTCAATTTTATGACTGCAGGCAGTCAGGGTTATGACAAAGATAATCCAGGTTAATCGATGCTTCATCCTTTTAAAGTATTGGTTTATAATGTTTAGGGGCTATTCTTAAACGCTATTTAGTAAACTTTAATTGCCATTGTATAATTTGGCTCTCTTTATTTTTAACCAATATTCGTAACCATCCATTTTCTTTCTGAGGCAGCGGCTCAATGGAAGTACCTCCGGAATTGCCAATAATTGTGGCAGATGCCAATTTCCATGTTGCTCCGTCATCCATTCCTGCAATACGGATCTCATAATTATCTCCGCCAATTATTTTGCTCGTACCCGATAAGGTGCCGTTATTCCAGGTTTCTTTCGTTAAATCGATCATCCCTTGAGTAACGTGCTGTGATGTGGAGACAACGACCGGATGATCCGATTTTGCACGAAGCGCAATTACCAGACACGATTCTGAGGAGAGTTCCGATGTAATCGAATCTCTGATATCCGGCAAAGGTTTATTTCCCCAGAAATCAAAGGAGTGATAAGTTGTATTTTCTTTTAGTCCGGCCCATTTAAGCTGACATCCAATATTTTGAGTGCTGGTCTCCCAGTTAAACAATCCAATGATATTTCGCAGGGTTCCTGTTTTTTGATCAGAGGCCGTCCATATTGAGGGGAGATTTTTGTCAAAACCATCTACCGGGCGGGCAACACCTGAATGAGAGGCCATGGTCCGTTTCATTATTTCGATCCGGTTTTCGGGAAGATCGGGAAGCCAGTCACTGCTTAAAAAGAACTGACCTGTAACCGCCACGAACGAAGGGAGCAACCGTGCTCTGATCAGACCACCGATGCCGCTTGCACCTGGATCAGCAGTAGATAAACCGTTCTCTCTTAGCATCGAAGGATCGGGATCGTTCCACCAGACTCTTCCGTTGAGAAAATAGAGCCTTGAGGCACGAATGGCGCCGGTGCGGATACTCTGACCATCGGAGTTGAAATCGGGGCCAATACGCATCGAATTAACCAGCCCAATCGAAGGGCCAAATGAACGCATGTTCTGACTTATGCAACAGCCGGAGAGAAAAACTTCTTCACCGGTGGTTTTTCTGATCAGTCTGAGCCCGTTCCGAAAGGCTTCAATCTGAGTGATCATTGGATTATGTAAGGGTTTGCAATTTCCGATGCTGTCATCTTTATATCCATCGTTAATGTAAATCTGTTCAGTAACGGTGCCTGTCCACAGTCCGTCCATTTTGAAATAGTCAAATCCCCAGTTTTGCATCGTTTTGGCCATATATACAAGATGATCCTGAACTTCGGGAAGGGTCAGATCGAGTGATGTTCCTCCCCAGGGTGTTTCATATGGTTTTCCGTTTGGCCGGTATGCAAACCAATGTTGACGCTCCTTATATTCGGGGTCCTGATGGTTCCGCGAAAATGGCATCCACCAGATCCCGGCGCTTAAACCCTCTTTTTTAATCGCTTGTGCAGTGGTTGTCATTCCATTGGGATAGCCACCTTTGGGATCAACCTGGTCAAATCTTCGGTGAGGACCATTGTACTGGTCGCCCCCCTGCCACTGATCATCAATCTGAATCGCACCAAGGCCAAACGGTTTGAGGTTCTCTTTGATATATTTTGTCAGTTCGATAGTGGATGATTCGCTTCCTGCGCCACCATTTTTTTCGGAATACCAGGTGCAATAAACGGCACTTCGCGTTTTAAGTTTGATAGCATGCTCCCTGGCAAGGAGATCGGCAAAACACTCTTCACCCAGACGGGCATCGTCAAAATAGCCAATAACCAAAGTCTCTGTAGCCTCTGTTTTACCCGAAGGAACGAGAAAATGTCCATAATCGATCTGAGTTTTTATTTCGACCTGATTATCCTTGACCGATGAGAAGAGCACTCCACACCCTTTTTCATTGGTGAGCCATCCTGCAACTACTCCATTGCGTGTTGAGGGGTCGACGGTTGTGAGAAAAACATAACTCCCGGGATTACTGTCTGGCGGGAGTAAACCACCCGTTCCCAAAGTCTTTACTTCGCTCGCCGGTTTCCCAAGATCAACCAGAAATGACACCGCGTGCAGCTTCGCAATATCTATTGTCTGAGTCCCCTCATTCCTGATCACCTGGTTCACAAATAGAAAAGGTTGAGATGGGAAAAGTGCGAACGAGACTGAACCTCCGCCGGATGAACTTATCATTAAGGAGTTCCCCTCACCGAAAACAGGGTTGGTAACTTTCTCTTTTCGGATCACGGCGGTTGAGTTATCGGGAATAAGGTTTCTTAAAAATGTTTTATGATTTTTATTGGTTGTTAAACGAATAGTTTTAGAAGCTGTATCAAAGGTGGCAGTCATAAACTGATTGCTAATTTGATTTGCCTTTTCAGAAGCAACGCCGTATTTACCGGATGAATTTGGCCGGGAGTTTGCCTGAACAACCATACAGGGGATGGTGATCAATGCAATGAGAAACAGACAGATTTTTTTCATTTCAGTTAAATATTTGTATTTCAATTTCTTCAAGGCTTTTTCCTTTTGTTTCAGGGAGTTTTTTAAAGATAAACAGAAATCCGGCAAGACAGATTAAACCATATAACCAGAAAGTTCCACTGGCATGGAGCAGTCTGTTTAACATTGGAAAGGTATAAGTGAGTACGAAACATGCAATCCATAAGGATGTTGTGGCAATGGCCATAGCTGCTCCCCGAATGCTATTCGGAAATATTTCGGAGAGTACCACCCAGGTAATTGGTGCCAGAGTCATGGCGTAAGTTGCAATTGCAACCATTACGATGATTAGGATGGCCAGCCCTTGTAATTTAAAATAATAACAAGCTCCAAGGATAAAGTAAATTACTGCCAATCCGCTAAATCCCAGCAGCATTAACTTGCGCCGACCCCAGCTGTCAACCATACGCATAGCCAAAATGGTGAAAATCAAATTAACAGTTCCAGTTATGACGATATTAAAAAGCATATCGCCAACAGAATATCCGGCAGAAGTAAAGATCTCTTCTGCATAATTGAAAATCACATTAATTCCGCACCACTGCTGAATAACTGCCAGTACGATGCCCAGGACCAGAACCGGACGTGCTTTTTTTGAGGTTAACATCTTCCAGTCGATCTTTGACCCCGTTTCATGCAAGGTGGCAGAAATCTCTTTCTCTTCGCGAACTGCGTAATCATTTCCCCCAATCTTTTCGAGAATCTGCAAGGCTTCAATCCATTTCCCTCTTTTGCCCAGATAACGCGGGCTCTCCGGTATAAAAAAGGAGAGTATAAAAAACAGTAATGCGGGAGCGGTTCCTGCCCAGAACATCCACCTCCACCCGGTTTGACCATTCCATGACTCCAAAATCACCTTGCTGGAATCGTTTTCCAAAACTTTATCGGCAATGAGGTAATTGATAATCTGGGCTCCAAGAATTCCAATCACGATGGTAAGCTGGTTGATTGAAACCAATCTTCCGCGCATGTGGGCCGGTGATATCTCTGCAATGTACATGGGTGAAAGGGCCGAGGCTAGTCCAATCCCCAGCCCGCCGATCAGCCTGAAGAGGATAAATAGTGTGAATGTATTGGCCGCTCCGGTACCAATGGCTGCTATGGTGAATAGTGCAGCTGCTCCGATTAGTGGTCGTTTCCGGCCATAACGATCCGTAAGATAGCCCGAAGCCATTGCACCAATCAGGCACCCGATGAGTGCACTGCTCATCGCCCATCCCTGAAGATAGGGTGAAGTTGAAATGTCGAAAAAACGCTCATAAAAGGGCTTGGCCCCGCCAATCACGACCCAGTCGTAGCCGAATAAAAGTCCTCCCATGGCCGACACCAGGGTAATTCCAATGATGAAGGGCTGATTGAATTTGGTTTTTTCCACGTTGTTTGATTTAGTTAAAACAAAAATAGTCTGAAAATGCTCATTATAATATGAACAATATTATGAAAATATGGATTATATCACTAAATTATAATTATGAAATTAAAATGCTAAATTAAATATTTACTTCTGTTAATTGCTGAAAATTAGGTTATTTTGTATTTTTAATAAACCTATTCAAAAATAGTAAAATCGGGTGATATTGAGAATATGGCTGGTGGCTGCTGGCTTCTGGCTTCAGGCTGGTGGCTTCTGGCTGCTGGCTGCTGGCTGCTGGTTTCTGGCAATTGGCTTCTGGCATAAATCTTCCTGTGAGGTTTCCCGGTTGTTAAGTATGGATTGAATTAGATCTTAACTGTCGAATAACTGGCAGCCGCCAGCCGCTAATTGCCAGCAGCAAATTGCCTGTTGTCAGCAGTAAGCCGCTAATTGCCAGACGATTTACTGAACTCAATTAGAATTCTTTTATTGTTGTGCAAATGAAGAAACCAGATGGATTTCCGGGGCAGATCAGCTTTGTTATGCCTGAGAAGATCGTAGCGTTGATAAGGAAAAATCCGCTGATATCGGACCTGTATCTCACCGATATTGGTTATTATCCGCAGGCGAGTCACCATTTCAGAGAGAGGGGCACAGGCACTACACAGTATATTCTGATTTACTGCGTTGACGGTCAAGGTGAGATCAGCGTTGGAAAAACCTGGCATACCCTCGCTACCGACCAATTCTTTATCATTCCCCCCGGCACATCTCACACCTATCATTCCGACGAACAAATCCCCTGGTCGATCTATTGGATTCATTTCGCCGGAGCCAAAGCCGGGTTATTCGCCCGTCTTGCCTGCCAAAGTATTGCCATTGAACGGGGGAAAACTTCGCGGGTAAATGACCGTATCGAGCTTTTCTCTGAAATTTTCAGAAATCTGGATCGCGGGTTCAGCATCGAAACACTTGAATTTGTTAACCTTGCTCTGACTTATTTGCTTTCCTCTTTTACGCACATCGGTCAGTTCCGGTTAGTGAAAGAGGCAGGAGAGCATGATCCGATCGCCCAAAGTATCAACTTTATGCTCGAGAATCTCAGCCGCAAATTACGTCTTGATGAAATCGCTTCTCAAACGGGCTTATCTGCGTCCTATTATTCAACCCTCTTTCAGAAGCGGACCGGTCATTCGCCCATCGAATATTTCATCCAGTTAAAAATCCAGCGTGCCTGCCGGTTGCTCGATAACTCAGGGTGGCTTATTGCCGATGTTTCGCGCGAAACGGGATTCGAGGACCAGTTCTATTTTTCACGCACTTTCCGAAAGGTGATGGGTATGTCACCGGCTGAATACCGGAAAAGGAGGGTGTGACATCATTATTCTGTTAAATGGATAAGTATAAAGGTCTATTAATTAGATAATAAAAACAAATTCAAATTTATATTTTGTTATTAATGTAAAAGTGTAAAAAATAAATTACAAAAATGAGTTTATGTGTAAATACAATTATACAAATAGATGTATATTTGTATGTATAAATTTACGAATATGTATAAAAGGGAGCTGTTCCATACAATCCGGCCACAGCTTGAGCATAAAAATGCGATTGTAATTACCGGCATGCGACAGGTTGGAAAAACGACCTTAATGCGACAGTTATACGACGATTTTGTCGGGAAAAGGCTATGGTTTGATCTGGATAATCCATTAGACCAGATGGTTTTTGAGAGTATTGATTATAACTCCGTTTACAGGGAGTTGGCAAACCTTTCTGGCATTGAAAATGATGAACGCATGTTGGTTTGTATCGATGAAATCCAAAATCTTCCCGAGATTACCAAAATCATTAAATACCTGATCGATCACTTCGGGGTTAAATTTATAGTAACCGGGTCATCGAACTATTACCTGCGAAATTTATTTCCTGAATCTTTGAGTGGTCGCAAATTCCTTTATATTCTGCCGGTTCTCTCGTTTCGCGAATTCCTGGTTTTTAATGAAAGGATCTCCGAAAATCAATTGACAAGGGGTATCGACGATGTTCTAAAACCAAAATCAAAAGCGGAGATTCTCCAATGGAAAGATCTTTATCCTGAATATCTTGAATTTGGCGGATTTCCGGAAGTTGTGCTGACCAGTGACCGTGAGACAAAAAGGGTTATATTAAGAAATATTTTTGCCTCTTTTTTCGAAAAAGATATCCGGGTATTCTCCGAATTAAAGGATGTCAGAGAATTAAGAGACTTGATTTTGTTACTTGCAGTCAGAAACGGCAATCTGCTGGATATTACGAAACTCTCATCTGAGCTCGGAGTCAACAGGGTTAAGATGTATAATTATCTGGAATTTCTCGAAAGTATCTTTTTCCTTAGACTCCTTCCCCGATTTGCTCAGAGCATTGACAGAAGTGTGGCCGGAGGGAAAAAGGTGTATTTTTCTGATACCGGAATACTCAATCTTGTGGCAAAGGTAACCAACGGTCAACTTCTTGAAACTGCAATCGCAAATCAATTAGGCTATTATGGAGATTTGTGCTTTTACAATAAAAGGAACACTGCCGAAATAGATTTTATCCT
>CANJNY010000103.1 GCA_947475715.1 Prolixibacteraceae bacterium | reverse complement strand
GGATTGCCTATGGAACAATAGAGACCCGGGAGAAATATTTTTTGAAATGGAAAGAGGTCAGTGAAGAGATCAATAAGAATGATCCCTACCTGCTGCAACTTACAAAACCCATCCGCGAAAGGTCTGCTAAATACAAATATGCGATTGATAAACATATCGTTGAAATGCTCAACAAGGAGCGCTTCATCGAGTTGATCCATGACTTTATTGTTTTTGACCGTGGAATCAAGAAACTTTGCCGGCACAACCAATATTTCGGGGTTAAGGCTTCACAGGATTTTATTGCCCGTAAAGAGGGAGGAATCATCTGGCACACCCAGGGAAGCGGGAAAAGTCTTACAATGGTCTGGCTGACAAAATGGATTCGGGAATACAACCCCAATGGCAGAGTGCTTATCATTACCGACCGTGAGGAACTTGATGAGCAGATTGAAAAGGTTTACAACGGTGTTTCCGAAAAAATATACCGGACAAAGAGTGGGAAAGATCTCCTGAGTAATCTAAACGATAATTCACCATGGTTAATGTGTTCGCTCGTTCATAAATTCGGGGGGAAGGAAGAAGGAGATGTGGATGAATTTCTTAATGAGCTCAAAGGGAATCTTCCCAAAGACTTTAAAGCCAAAGGTGATATCCATGTTTTTGTTGATGAGTGTCATCGGACGCAATCAGGCAAACTCCACGAGGCGATGAAGAGTCTGCTACCGAACGCAGTATTTATCGGTTTCACCGGAACACCACTATTAAAGGCTGACAAGCAAACCAGTATGGAAATATTTGGAAGATATATCCACACCTATAAATTTGATGAGGCGGTTGCCGATAAGGTTGTTCTTGATTTACGTTATGAAGCCAGGGATATTGAACAGAAAATTACCTCACTCGAAAAGATTGATGAGTGGTTCGATTTAAAGACAAAGGGATTGACAGACTTTGCCAAAACCGAACTAAAACAGAAATGGGGAACCCTGAAGAAAGTATTCAGCTCCAGGTCGCGACTTGAAAAGATTGTCATCGATATGATGATGGACATGGAGAAAAAGGAAAGGCTTCAAAATGGGAGAGGTAATGCTATGCTCGTTTCCGATAGTATTTATAATGCCTGCAGGTACTTTGAGTTGTTTCAGAAGGCAGGATTAAAAAATTGTGCCATTATCACCTCGTTTGTCCCCAATCACACAGACATTAAAGGTGAAGAAACGGGAGAGGGTTATACCGAGAAATTACAGCGTTTCGAGATTTACAGGAAGATGTTGGCGACCTATTTCAATGAGGATCCTGAAACAGCAATGACAAAGGTCGATCAATTTGAGAAAGAGGTGAAGACTAAATTTGTTGACGAGCCGGCACAGATGAAACTGCTCATCGTTGTCAATAAACTACTCACAGGTTTTGATGCACCTTCTGCAACCTACCTTTATATTGACAAGAAACTGAAAGACCACAGTTTGTTTCAGGCTGTTTGTCGGGTGAACAGATTGGATGGTGAGGATAAAGATTATGGCTATATCGTTGATTACATGGATCTGTTTGACTCCCTTGAACATGCATTTAACGACTATACGTCAGGCGCATTTGATGCCTACGAAAAAAAGGATGTTGAGGGTTTACTCAAGGATAGGCTAAAGAAAGGAAAGGAACGGCTGGATGAAGCGCTTGAAGCGATCAAAGCGTTATGCGAACCGGTAGAACCTCCAAGAGATACGCTGTCCCATATCCTTTATTTCTGCGGGAATGACTCCAAAAACGTTGAGGGACTAAAAGACACAGAACCACGAAGGGTTGCTCTTTACACGCTGACCATTGCCCTGATCAGAGCCTATGCCAATGTTGCCGATGATATGATTGGTGCCGGGTATTCGGATAAGCAGGCTGAAAGTATCAAGGGTGACCTGACTCATTTTGAGAACCTCCGGAAAGAGATTCAACTTGCAAGTGGCGATTATATTGATCTTAAACAATACGAGCCAGCCATGCGCCATTTAATTGACAGTTACATTGGTGCCGACGAGAGCAGGATACTTGCCAATTTTGATGAAATGAGCCTGGTTGATCTGTTGGTTAATCATGGAGAAGGTGCATTAGAGAAAATGCCTGACAGTATTAGGAAGAACCAGGAGGCGATGGCAGAGACTATTGAGAACAATTTACGAAGGGTTATCATTGAAGACAGTCCAACTAATCCTGTTTACTATGAAAAAATGAGTGTGTTGCTCAGTGAACTGATCCGATTGAGAAAAGAAGAGACACTTGAATATGAGAAGTACCTGAAAGAGATTATCGCACTCTCGGCGAAGATTAAGAAACCTAACAAAACGGGAGATTATCCCATATCCCTGGACACTTCAGTAAAAAGGAATCTCTACGATAACCTGGGAAGAAATGAAACTCTGACCATTGATATGGATCAAAAAATAAGACTCACAAAGCGTGATGGCTGGCGTGATCACAAAATAAAGTTAAAAGAGGTGAAATATGCGATTCAGGAGATACTTGACAAGCATGAAGTGAGTGAACCCGACGCAGAGAGTTTGCTTAACCTGGTGAAAAATCAAAAGGAATATTAGATGGAGCAGATAATGATTAGTGACATCATTATTGATGTAGTCAGAAAGGACATAAAGAATATACATCTAGCGGTTTATCCACCTACAGGTAGGGTAAGACTTGCAGCTCCACTTCAGGTAAGTGAAGATGCCATCCGTTTGTTTGCAGTATCAAAATTAGCCTGGATCAAACGAAATCAACGTAAGTTTGAGGGACAGGAACGAATCACTCCAAGAGAATTCCTGAACAGGGAAAGTCACTACTTCATGGGTGAGCGATATTTATTGAATATTATTGAAACTGAGGCGCCACCTAAGGTTATCCTGAAGAACAAGACTTATATCAATCTTTTCGTCAGACCCGGGACCCCCACTGCGAAAAGGCTTGAGATCATGAATGAGTGGTATCGCGTGCAGTTAAAGAAATTGATACCGGATCTGATTGAGAAGTGGGAAAAGATACTCGGAGTGGAAGTCGACGAATGGCAGGTGAAGCAGATGAAAACCAAATGGGGATCATGTAACATTGAGCAGAAGCGGATATGGATTAACCTGGAACTGGCGAAGAAACCTGAGCATTGCCTGGAATACATCATCGTACATGAAATGATCCATCTGCTTGAGCGACATCATAACGATCGGTTCCATTATCATCTTGAGACCCATCTTCCGAATTGGAGGCAATTAAAGGATGAACTGAATCAGTTGCCGGTGAGTCATGCGGAGTGGGATTACTGAGCTTTGTGAAACGAGTTTTTGATTTCGTGGGACAAATATGGGAATAATCGGGCAAGCAAAAATCCCATACCATTGATAATCAATGCTGTGGGATTTTAAATTGAGGTCGATGGCGGACTTCAAAATTTGTTTTTTCTGTATTTATTTTACTTCTATATAAACATTAAAAAACATTAAATCAATAATATAGATTAAAAGTAAAAGGTACAGATTAAGATAGATTAAACATTTACGGGGAAGATACGGGGAAGGATAAAAAATTGATTATCTTTGTTATATCACAAATGAATCTATTATTATGCCGACTATTAAATTTGTTGTTAAGTCCATCAAGGATGATCAACCAGCGATTGTTTATTTAAGGTATCGAGACACAGTAAATGACATTTATGTACAAACGCCGGAAAGGATATTCCCAAAATATTGGAATAATAAAACCCAATCATTTAGAAAAGTTGAAACAATAGATTCTGAATTTACTGAGGAGGAGAAGATAAATATTGAAGAGAAATTTCACAATTTGAAATTTTCCCTACTTAAGGAAATAAACAATCTAAACGGGGAGAAAATAACGAGTAAATGGCTGAAATCATTTTTAGACAAGTCTTACAAAAAGAAAAAAACCAAATTAGAACCCGAAACCCTTATTAAATTTATTCGCCGGTTTATCGTTGAGGCCACAAATGGAACCCGACTAACGGAGGAGGATAGTAGTCGATACCGAGTATCAACGATTAAAAACTACCTTAGTTTTGAAGTTCAGTTTCTTGAGTTTTGTGGCATTTATACTGAGAAGAATAAAAAGAAACTTCAAAAAGAGGGGAAAACGTTGAGGCCAAAGAAAGTTGTAAGTTTTAGGGACATAACAATTGACTTTTATAAGGATTTCGTTCAGTTCTTTACTGCCAAAAATTACAGTCCCAACACGATAGGAAGGCACGTTAAACACCTTAAGGTAATTATGAGACTGGCAGAGGAGGAAGGCCTACACGCCAACGTTGAATATCAGAGAAAGAGTTTTAAGGCCTTGACTGAGAAGGTTGAAAATGTGTACTTGACTGAGGCCGAAATAAAAAAAATCCATAATCTCGATTTGTCAGGAATGAAGAATTTAGAGATTATCAGGGATGTATTTCTTTGCGGATGCTACACCGCTCAACGCTATTCTGATTACAGCCGGATTTCAAAAGATATGATTAGCGAAGAATCAGGCTGGAAAGTGATTAAATTAACTCAATTAAAGACCGGCGAACAGGTTATTATTCCCATTAAACCGGAACTGGAGACCATTTTAAAGAAGTATGACTATACATTACCGCACACATGGGAACAGAAAGTTAATGAACACATCAAGGATATTGCGAAGCTGGCAGGGATCAAAGAGAAAGTAAATTTCGAGGAAAAAAAAGGAGGCCTAACAGTCAAACAGTCGTTACCTAAAAATGAACTGATTAAAACACACACTGCGCGCCGGTCGGGTTGTACAAATATGTATTTGGCCGGAGTACCGACCATAGGAATAATGAAGATTTCAGGACACCAAACAGAGAGGGAATTTTTGAAATACATCAAAGTTTCAAAACAGCAGAACGCGGACATTCTCTCAACTCATTCGTACTTTATCGGGAACCCATTATCTATAGCAAAGTAGTGCTATAAATCAGACATAGTTCTGCTAAAATATCACCTAAAATCCCATAACCGTCTCAATAAAAGTTGAGGCGGTTTTTTGTTTAGGGAAATGTCTTCTTGATACCCCATAGTAAAGAATGAAAGGATGAAGCCTGTTGCGTCAAAAAATAGGAATAACCTATTTTAAGATGAGTTTAAGTAAAGTAATCACATTTTAAAACACTTCATCATGACAAACTTAATTCAGTGTTCGGAAGCATTCCAAACAGGAAGGCTTCATTCAATTAAAGAACTTGCAGCCTTTTTGGGATGCAGTACTGTAACAGCCCAAAAAATTAAAAACAGCGGGAAAATCCCTTATTGTCAAATTGGAAAAATTTGCCTGTTTGAACCTGAGAAAATTATTGAAGCAATTGAACGCAACTCAAAAAAAACTGAGATATGATGACTTCAAATTCAATTTTAATTCAAAATCTGACTATAGAGGGACTTTCAACACTTATACGGTCAATTGTGCGGGAAGAGTTAGCCACCGTAAACACAAAAGAGGTAGTAACCCGATTTTTATCCCGACAGGAGGTTGCAACCCTGTTGAAAATATCTTTACCCACCCTCAACGAATATACTCACAAAGGAATTATTAAAGGTTCCCGTGTTGGTTCCCGTGTCCTTTGCGATGAGACACAACTCAAAGAGGCGCTGAAAGATATCCCAACAATCAAATATAGAAGGCGATAGAATTTACTGGATAAGTAATTTAAAAAACTTTAAAATAAAAATATTATGAAAAAAGAGCAGTCCCTTAACAGAACCACCCTTTCTAACAATTCCAAAGATACAAAAAGTCCATTATATAGTAAACCAGATTCAGTTAAATATCTTGAAAATCTGGTCTTTGAAGCAAAAAAGTTAAAATACCCCACAATTCCGGTCAATTATCTCGCACCTGAAAAATTCAGAGATAATACAGCAAACGGTTTAACTCGATGTATCAAATCTTTCATTCAAGTTAAAGGTGGCCAATGTGAACGCATTTGCACCACAGGCAGACAAATTGATAATACAAAGATTTTCACAGATGTTTTAGGCCACCAACGCGTAATTGGTTCCTTAAATTGGATTAAGGGTAATGCTACTAATGGAAGCGCTGATATATCCGCGACTATTAATGGGCGAAGTGTTAAAATCGAGGTTAAGATTGGAAGGGACCGGATGAGTGAAGCACAAATGGACTATAAAGCTGAAATTGAGGCAGCAGGCGGGGTCTTTTACGTTGCCATGGATTTTACTTCATTTCTCAATTGGTACAATCAAATGTTTTGAGCCATGACCACTGAGGAAAAAGTAAGGGAAGACAAGTATATTCAATTCCCTTTGTGCCTTTTGCAACTTACTTATCTTAATCCCAATGAAGGTCTTAACACGATTCTCAATTTCGGGATTGTTCATTTTGGGATGAGATTTGAATACAATATTACAGAAGTTGCAAGACAGCTGATGTACGCTTACTATCGAAACAGACCATTAATACAAGAAAGTTTAATTATTGCAATGGATAAATATGCGGAGTCGGGAGAATTATTTATTGATGAAGATTGCAACGGTTTTAATGGTACAGAATTCGATCCGAATCAGAGTATTGAAGATCTATTGGAATTGTTTGAGTTGGACCGAGATTTTAAAACAGCCGCAATTTTTCGATATCAAACTGCTCAAGCCACCAATTTTTTAAATATTCGGATTGGTAGTATGGATGCTATAATAAGCCGGTATAAAATTGCGATTGAATACCAAAAAGATTTTGAACAAAAATTTGGCAAGGATGTGATGCCAGGTGTTAAACCTTCACAAATTTTTGAGTTCAGAGATTCAGGCAAAGATTTGGATTTGTTCAGAGCTTACATTGGTATTAAGTCTATGATAGGTAGGCGCAACTTTGTGAGCAGTAACAAGCCAGCTGTACTTTCGCGAATGATTGGATGCAAGAATAAGGAGGCATTTGAATATTGTACATCAAAAATGAATAAAAATTATGAAAGTTTCTTGCCTACTGTTCACAAATACGGCAAACGCTATAATATGGATAAAATGCTTTTAACACTCGCAAATCGCAAATTCATTATGTTCCTATCAAAAGAGAAAGTATCCGTGATCTATTTTAGTAAATGCATGGAGCCTGAAGCTTTATCCAATCTTGTTAAGGCAACAAAAAAAAACCAGAATTTAAGAAATCGAATAAGAGTTGCGGCAGCAAGTTTATAATACATCAAGAGTACACCAAGAGGGACTTCAAGAAGCACTTCAAGTGTGCATCATGAGATATTGCATGTTTAAACGATACTTAATACTCATGTTATACTTTTAATTCAAGAATAGGGGGAACTTACACCGAAATTGGGAAACATTTTCGGTGCCACCCTCTCACTTATTTTTCAAAATCTAAGAACAGAGAAGTAAAAAAATTATCGCAGTTTTTGAAAATAACAAAAAATAACAAAACATTATGGGACTACACAAGAATCAAACCAATAACAGAAGCGGCAGACCAAAAGGGAGGCCAAATAAGAAAACTGCCGAATTGAGAGATAAATTGAAACTTTTTCTGGAATCAACCTTTGATGAAATCCAGGAGGAATTTAAGAAACTTGATCCGGTCCAGAAATTGACTTTCTATGAGAAACTGATCAAGTTTATTGTTCCGGTAATGAAAAGTGCTGAGATAACAGGTGCTGATGGTAAAGACCTTTTCCCACCTGCCAGAACATTAACCAAAGAAGAAGCAAAAATATATCTAAACAATCTTGAAAATGAATACTAAGGAATCAGTCAGGGACATTGATTTACTCAGAACCTGGTGCCTTTCAAGCAGCCTGAATTTTACGCGCTTTTTCTTCAAAGTCAGGAACAAACGAAAATTCGTTGTTGGAGATCATCACCGAAAGGTTTGCTCTCTTTTGGACGATGTTCTTTCAGGAAAGGTTAAGAAGGCGATTATTAATATTGCTCCCCGGTATAGCAAAACAGAGCTCGCAGTCAAGAATTTTATTGCAATGGGTTTAGCGGTTAATCCGAGGGCTAAATTTATTCACCTTTCATATTCCGAAGATCTTGCACTGGACAACTCAAATGATATTCAGAACATCCTTTTAGAGCCCGAATATCAACGTTTATTTAGTGCAAAGGCAACAAGTACTAACTCCAAAAAATGGTATACCAAAGAGGGGGGAGGACTTTATGCTGTAAGTTCTTCCGGTCAGGTTACAGGATTTGGGGCCGGATTGGTAGATGAGGAACAGGAACAAATTAACGTTGAGGAGTTCACTCCAATATTATGTGAAGGATTTGGAGGTGCTATTATTATAGATGATCCAATAAAACCTGATGACGCACTTTCACCGGTGATCAGGAATAAAGTAAATGCCAAATTTGACTCGACAATTCGGAATAGAGTAAACAGCCGGAATACACCTATTGTGATCATTATGCAACGTGTCCATGAAGAAGATTTGTGTGGTTTTCTCGAATTGCAGGAACCAGGCGAATGGACAATTTTGTCCTTGCCCTGCATCCAGATTAACGAAGATGGCGAAGAATTTGCACTTTGGGAATTTAAGCATACTCTGGAAGAGCTGAGGCGACTCAGGGAAATCAATTCGTATGTATTTGACACCCAATATATGCAAGACCCAAAACCATTGCAAGGGCTTATGTATGAACAGGGATTTAAAGATTATTCTATTATTCCTGCTTGTATAAAGACCCGGAAGGCTTATATTGATACCGCAGACGAGGGTAAAGATTTTCTGTGCGCTATTGTTTATGATGAGACAGAACATGCCAACTACATTATTGATGTCCTTTACACCCAAAAACCAATGGAGTATACTGAGCCACGAACTGCTGAATTACTTACCAAGTACAGGGTTGTTGATGCTATTATAGAATCGAATAATGGCGGAAAGGGTTTTGCAAGGGCGGTCGAATCCCAGTGTCGTTTAATGGGTAATAACGATACCCGAATTCAATGGTTCCACCAGAGCAAAAATAAACTCGAAAGAATATTTACAAGTTCCGCAGCTGTTCAAAATCTTTGCTTCATGCCTGTTGGATGGGAAAGGCTATTGCCTGATTTTTACCGATCATTGAAGTTTTATAGGAAAATCGGGAAAAATGAACACGACGATGGGCCAGATGCTTTAACCGGAACAGTAGAGTATCGGCAATTAAAAAAACCAACAAAACCAATTCGAAAAGAAACTTATGGATTCTTTTAAATTCGCTTGAAATGGAGATTCCAGTATTTTCATAAAAAACAAAGTGTTAGCTAAAAAAATAAATCCTGATAAGAATTGAGGTTTAAACAGTCTTCATTTTTTTAAAATCTCTTCACTAACTGAATTATACCGGTAATTCACAATCCCACCGGAGATAATTAGATGAATTGCCTCTTCGATCACCTCCAAAGGGGCTATAAACCATTCTCTTGGAGTGTGACGAGTACCGCTTTTATCAAATACATCAATATTAAGACAAGAGCTGCCAAAGAAGTTGTGCAGCATTAGTTCAAGTTTTGAGGTATTCATATTAAAACATTTGTAGGCCATAACAATCCGGACATCTGCCATAAGGTAGGTTGGTTCCTGACTTGCATTCTTAATCCGTTCTTCGACAGTAACCTTTGAAAATCCGATTTTGTAAAGGTTCGGGATTTCCCGGATTTTTGGATTCCCACTTTTGGATTTCAAAATATAGATAAATCCGGCTTCCTGATCTTCATCCGATATGTTGCTGAATTTTTCAATGAAACCTTCGTTTACCTTGTCAATATTTTCTGAGACTACCTTACCATTCGCATAAAGTATTTTTTCTACGGACCGTTTCAGCATATTTGATTCTGTACCATTTTCAAATATACAGCGGGTTCGTCCATCTTCCCTGACCCGGGTCCCGTCAGGTTTATAATGCTCTTTTTTCGTTATATTAATGTTTTCTAAAAGGAAAAGTACTCCATTATGGACATAAAATGCACCTTCCCGTAAATTGTCCTGTTTGAATTCAATCAGTTTCCGCTTACTGGTGGAGAGGTCTTTTTGGACTTCCTTAAAGAGGGATTCATACTTAACGAAGTCAATGCAGGGTTGTCGTCTGGCAACAAAATCAGCGGAGGCTCTTTCATCAGGCTTTGTAATGTTTTTGAGATCAAAAAGACCTTCCGAATCATCCTCCAATAACCCCAGGGAATCATCCCCAAGAATGTCATCCAGAGTATTGATTTCTTTTTGTTTAAAGCTCAACAAATCAAATCGATCAAAGTCTCTAAGCATACTAATCTTGGTTTGATCATTGCGGATACCATTTAACCTTGAATACAAACCATGCTCCTGAATTCCGGAACCCTGTTCCGGCTCCCGACGGTTTAATTCATAAAAGTTGTTAATCTCTTCAAATGAGGCAATAAGCCTTTCGTCAGCATTACGGGCAGGTGAGGAGCTGGCCTTTATGTCCAATAATCTGAGAGGATCATTAGAGAAAATTTCATCGAGTATCGAATATTTATCCATTTGTACGTTTTCGTTTTTCCTCTTTCAGATAAATAAGACATTCAGCCATTCTCCGTTCAAGCGGATCATTGGAATTCAGGCTGGGTTCTCTGTTTAGGGTCTTTTTAAAATCATTTATTTTAGGCCATAAAATTCTTGCTTCTTCAAAATCCATTGTTATTCTTGTAGATTCGATAACCTCCTGAATGATTTTTAGAATCTTTGTTGTTACCGACTTGGATAAGATCTCAAACGCCTTTTGAAATGGGTTGATCCGGTCAATCAAGTCAATATGCAAATCATCTATATTCACAAACTGACCTGCCATGCGGATAAATCGTTTATCGCCAACCTCTTTGATCTCGCCGAATTTGACAACCGAATCAAGAACCACATGCTGCCTGACCTCTTCTACTTCTTCTTCTGATAATTCAGGATATTTAACCTTAATGATTTTGGGAATTAAAACCTTGTTAATTACCTCAGGATCCAGGTTCCCTGGCATTGCCCTCAACATGGTATTATCCTGAAGAATGGTTGCTTTCAGATCGTTCAGGTCCGATTCAATAATGTCTCTTACGCGTTTTGAAGAAGGTGTCTTTAAGCCCCTGACTTTGATCTCCCCCGGACCGGCTTTATCCTCATCCGATAGTTTGGTTTTGAATGTAAAGCTGGGTGCCAGAACCTGCTCCATCAGTAAGGAGGCGGTAATAGCTTTAAGCATGTTATTGACGGAGATTTTTACCAGATCATCGGCAGCATCAGGCTGAGCTATAAGGTTGGTAAACTGGGCATGATTTTTATTACTGCTATCCCGGGTAGCACGACCAATAATCTGAATGATTTCGGTCAGTGAACCCCTGTAGCCAACGGTTAATGCATGTTCGCACCACGGCCAGTCAAAACCCTCCTTAGCCATTCCTAATGCGATAATTAAATCCATATCATCTACAGATTTCATCTCACGCAGGTATGCCACAATCTTTTCGCGGTCCGCGGGATTATCATTGACTAAATCAGCTACACGTAACGTTTTTCCGTCACTCCTCCTTACTAAATAAATTACCTGGTTTTCAGGATTAACCATCGAAATATCTCCAATAGAATCTAAAATGGTATCAACCTCCCTGCTTTTATCTTTTGTCGATTCGGCTGAGTTTACGTTGGGAATATGAAGGATTGTTTTCTTATCAGTATCCAATATTTCTGATATGGCTGAGGTGTATCGACCCTGGTAGAAATGATATCCAATTCCAAGCGATTTGAGGTACGTATAACCATTTAATTGTTCATAGTAGTTGTAAGTTACCTTGGTGAAGCGTGCCTCGTCAATTGGCAAAAGAACCGGGACACTATCACCACGAAAATAGGACCCTGTCATTGCAATAATATGAGCAGTTGATTTTTGCATTACCGACCTGATTAATTCACCCAATCGACTGTCGCAATCGGCTGAAACATGGTGAAACTCGTCGATTGCCAATACGATGTTGTTAAACTGTTCCTCTTCGAGTTCTTCAAAGGCAAAGCGAAGCGTGGCATGGGTACAGATCAAAATCTTTTCGCCGTTTGCGAGAAAGTTTTTAAAAGCCTGAACTTTACTTTTACTCCCATCCATTCCCGGGGTGCAAAGGTTGTAATTGGGATTTGGCTCCCAATTGGAAAAAAAACCAAAATCTTTAAGAGCTGTCGTAGCAAAAGAACCACCGATTGATTTCTCAGGGACCGCAACAATTACTTTCTTCAAACCCTGATGGATCAATTTATCCAACGCGATAAACATCAGCGCTCTCGACTTTCCCGAAGCCGGTGGAGCTTTCAACAACAGGTATTGCGCATCGCGTGATTGATAGGCCTTTTCCTGCATCTCGCGCATTCCAAGTCCATTATTTTTAGAGCTTTGCCCTGTTTGGGCGTAGGTTACATTTACCAGGTCAGGCATTTTTTATTTTTAAATAGATATAGGTAAAAAATAAGTCAACATGCAGTATTATAGATAATTGAGTTGTTTTATTTTTGTTTTTATTTTTGTTTTATTTTTTTTTGGACAGAGAATAATTCCGGTTTCTTTTTCCTCCATCAGTTGTTAAATCACCATTCTTTACCATCCTGTAAACTGTTTTTTGGATCTCATTTTCTGAGATTTCCTTTAGTCGGATTTGTATATCAGCGAGTTTGCTAAGTCCGTTATATTTTAAATCCTCAACAATCAATGCTTCAATTTTGTAAGGTTCCAAAGTTTTTAAGGATGGTTTAATATTTAGTTTGGCCTGTGCAAATAATTCCGGATTTAGCAAATAGTCTGTTCCTTTTTTAATCCCATGGGTTATTAAAATCCCTTTTTCGAGCAGGCTTCCAACCCATGTTCGCATTTTATCTTCCTGATTCAGTTGAAGTTTGATTGCCAATTGGGTCGAAAGTATTTTCTTTTCCGTTGCCACTAATCCTAAGGTAATGTATTCCTTTTGAGTTAATTGGTAATGTTTGTCGATATAATCAAGGATAGAAATTACTTCGGTATCAACAATCCCCGGGAAAACAGTCACAGCCACTTTTGTAAATTCACTCACTATTACAGGAAGCGGTTTTGCATCTCTTGCCAGTTTTTCATAAACTAAATCATAACCGGAACCTTCTCCTTCCATGAGCTTCAAATCACTTAATGTTTGAATCAAATGTGGATTTCTCCGGTGCCTTTCGTGCAAAATATTATTTGTGGTAATCCCCAATGGCAAACTGCCAGGATTTGTAATGGTCATCCTATCCGGATAGACCTCAATGAAGATATCACCTGAGATGGTATATTTCTTATGGGCAATGGCATTGATGAGCAATTCACGAACAACCTCTTTGGGGTACTTTCTTACTGTTTTCCGGAATAACCCGTCCGGGAGTTCAGTACTGTAGGTCAGCTCAACAGCTTCTTTCTCTATTTCAAGCACCAACTCTTTTGGATTATGCAAATGGTAATGCCATTCCTTCTTTCGTATTTTCTCCTCGCGTTCATTATAAACGATATACTGAACAGTAATGGGATAACTCAATCGGGCCCGCTGAGCAGGAGTTCCCAACCATAAAACTCCGAGATTGGTAAGAAAACCTTCGGGATTAAGCATCTGGTAGAAACCAAGAATTTCGGAAGATTCTTTGTTTTTAATAAAGTCGGATACTTTATCGGATTGCCGGATGTCAGCAATAAAATCTTTAACCTTATCCTGGTCCACCTGGTCCAAGGTAATTTTTTGTGCAACAATAATTTCCCATTGAAATGCCGATTTTTCGGATGCCAGGTTGGTTAACTCGTCACTTCCTACCGGAAAGCAATTGTCGGAAATACGGATAAAGACTCTGCCTGAAGTAGTGGTTGCTATGGTACGTGTTGAAGCCATGACCCGAATAACAAAGTACTCACCACCATTGGAATGTGTTACTATCTCCGGATTTACCAATCCTACACCGTCAGTTAAACCACGAAGTTTCTTTACCACCTCATTCATCTCTTCGATGCTGATCTTTTGATTAAGTGGTGGTTCACTTTGCTTATCTTCAATTCCAATGATAAGTTCACCTCCCTGTGCATTTGCAAAGGCGACACATGTTTCGGCAAGCGATTTTAAATCAGCCTGTCTGCCAACTGCTTTGCGAAGGCTTTTGTAATCACGATTTTGATCTTCTGCCTGCATTATTTTTTTCCTCGGTTTTTACTTCTTTTTTCTACTTCAAACAATGTCCCTTTTGTCTTCTCCTCTTCAATCATCAGCTCATACAACTTAAACAGGTATTCCAACCGCTCTTCATCGCTTTCAAATGGGCGGCTGCGGTAACAACGTTCAACGGCAAGATCATTTTGGCGGTGGGCCTCGCGCAAACCCTCAGGCATTTTGTCGGGGTCGTAAAGCTGGGCAAGGGTTTTTTCGCTGTGCTTCTCCCGCTCCTCCAAAATACGGTAAACATGCTTTTCGAGTTCCTGCTTTTGAGTAGGGTATATCAATGGGAATGGAAATGCGTTGTAACATAATGAATTCGAGTATCTATAATCTGTTTTAAGACGTCCTGCTACTGCTCTAACCCATGTCATATGAATTCGAGATGTAATTACTGAAAAAAGATAAGACTCTGCGTCATAAATTGTTTGGGCCGAGTCCGATATTATAATATCGCTTTTCAAAAAACCTATTGGAATATAATCTCTATGTTCAGAAGAAACCCTTGGAATGATTAGGGAATGATCTTTTGCAATATTCAAATCTCTAAACTGATGAGATCTATTAGCTAATTTTACAGTTCCTTCATCTTTACTTGATAAACGATGATTTTTGACTATCTCTATTCTCTTTTGAATAGGTGGGATTAGCATTGCGGAAGACAAATTATCATCTTCAATCCACAAACACCATCTTTCTGTTCCTCTTATAAATTCTAATGAACCAATAAGTTTTCTGAAATATTTTGCAGAAGTCGGATACTCTTTTTCGATTCTTTCCTTTGCTTCTGCCTCTAAGATTAATCCACCGCCATCATTTGGCATATTACCAAAGTTCATTTTCGGGAAATTGGCTAAAGGATCATTTCTTCGTTCGGCATAATTATTTTTACCCTCTGTTAAATATGGATTTATATTTTCAACAATTCTACTTAGGTTATTTGTATAAATCTTTTTGATTGATTTTTTAGAGTTATTTTCAAGTCCCACAATTATTACGATTACGCCTGCATTAGCTTTTGCATTATTTGTCCATTTAAAGGAAGTATGTGCGAATAATATATTTATTCCTAAATTAAATATAATTGGCCAAAGTAGAACGATTTGCTCACCTTGACAAATAGAGTTTGTAGAAACGAAGGCAACCTTTGAATTTGAATCTTTAATATATTTTGAACCTTTAAAAAACCAACAAGCGATATAATCTAAATCTTTATACTTGGAAAATCCTTTAAAAACGAAATCTAAATCAGATTTTTGTTTTTCATCCTGAATTCTTGCACTCAAATATGGTGGATTCCCCATAATATAAATTTCATCCCCCTCCATTTTCGGACAAACCTGTTCCCAGTCGAGACGACAGGCGTTGCCATTGACTATATTTCCGGTTTCACAAAGAGGTAATGCTGGTTTGGTGCGCCCAAAAGCTGCAAAAAACTCGCGATTCATCTGGTGTTCTGCCATCCAAAGGGATAAGGTTGCCACCTCATGCGCAAAATCGTCAAGCTCAATACCAAAGAAGTTGGCCAAAGAGATGCCCGAAAACTGGTTGGAATGGAACTGATTGATCCGGTCAATCTCCTTGAAAATAGCCATTTCCAATCGGCGCAATTCCTTATACGCGATAATCAGGAAGTTCCCGCTACCGCAAGCCTGGTCGAAGAGTTTGATCTTCCAGATACGCTGCAACAACGCATTTAATTTCTTAATATTTCCCTTGGCCTCCTCAAAGGCCTCCTGTAAGTCATTAAGGAACAGCGGTTCGATCACCTTCATAATATTGGGGACGCTCGTATAGTGCATTCCCAATCCTCCACGGTGTTCGGGGGTGATCACTGCCTGGATCATCGAACCAAAAATATCGGGATTGATATCGCGCCATTGCAATTCGCCACTTTCAATAATTGCCTGTCGGCTTCGTCGCGTAAATAATGGAACAGGGTTATTGGTGCGGAACAAGCCACCATTTACATAAGGGAAGGTTTCCAAATAAGCCGGTAAGGAATGGCGGTTGGCTGATTCGGTATTCATCACTTCGAATACTTTCCGGAGGTATTCGCTTAGATCACTCCCATCGGGTTGTGTATGCGAATGAATGGAGTTTGTGAATAAGTCAGGCTCAAAAATCCCGGTATCTTCGGCAAAGAAGCAGAAAAGGAGTCGTGAAAGAAATACGTTAAGGCTGTGAACTGCTTCGGAGGTTTCTGTGGTATTTTCCTTTTTAATTTCATCATAGAGCTTTGCCATCCGCTCAGCCGCCTTTACATCTGCCGGATTTTCGCTAACATGCTGTGCTTTTTCCATCCCGGCTAATGGAAGGAAGAAATCAAAATATTTTGGGATTTCCAATAACGCAATATCGAGCGTTTCATTTGTCTTCCGGTCGATGGCCAGAAGCGTTTCAAAATCGGTGACAATCACAAAACGAGGGTCGTGCTTTGCAATTCTGCTTTCACTTTTCGTGTCATCAATTACCTGATGAATATCTTCATTTTCAACCTCTTTAAAAAAGAGCTTTTTCTTCCACAGCAATTCACCTGCGGTTTTCGATAGGTTTAATCCTTTTTGCAATCGGGTAATCGAGGCCTTTGGTTGTCCGTAAGCTAGAAGCAAATCGTATATAAAGGATGATTTTGAGAATGACGGGATGAGTTTTTGGAGGTTCGCTTCAATCTGGGCAATGTTCATGAGCAGTTTAAATAAGGTTGGCTAAAATTAGTTATAAAATTTAAACGGCTGGTATCCTTTTAAGGGGAGTTATTTTTTAATAATTTTAAGGATCTCCTTCAGGTATAAAAACATTGTATTATCTGATGCATTTTAAACCTTTTTATTTTGATCCATTCGGTTAAAAAAATCCTCCTTACTTATTCCAATTCTTGTAAGCACCTGATCTAATTGAATCGAGAGCTTCCTGATATCGCTTTCGATCGTTGTACTTGTTGTTAATATCGCCGAGTAGGGAAATAGCCTGAAAGAAATTTTTAATGTTTCCGGAAATGGTTCCATGCTTTCCACTTTCTCCAATTTCAATTTCTCCAATAACTGATCGATAGATTTGGTCATATTCCAATTTAACTGATTGTTCAGCGTTTCTAAATTCTTCATCCATTGATTCTTCGAGGTTTGCAAATTTATCTGGTAAAGATTCAATATTTGATTGTATTCGGCTGATTTGTTCGATTTTGTCTGATCTATCTTTTTTAAAACTTTCAATTGTTTCTTTTTTAACTTTTCCAAAACGGATCCTAAGCTGGTCTTCTGCTGATCCAAAATTTCGCAATTTTTCATCCAAGTCTGCTTGCTCTCGGTTAATTGATTCAATAACGAATCTTTCTCTTGTAATAGCTTGTCCAATAGTTTCTCCAGGTCTGTCAGCAAAGCCTGTTGGTCTTCGAATTCGGCTAATCTCAGTATTAAGTTCGCTTTTCTTTCGTTGATATCGGTCTTCCAGATTTCTACAGCGCCTTTGAAATCGTTCCTCCTCATTTCTAAGTCGTTCAATTTCTGAGTTAACTCCTGAGATTTTATCGTAATGTGATCTCTCGATGTCTTCTCTTCTTCCTTCAATTCTTGATATTTCGTCGCTATGTGAATCCTGAATCTCTGTTCTTCTTCTGCTTTGTATGCTGTTCCATTTGATTCTATTAGATTCTGTATTCTTCTCAGTTCTTGATATTTCAGATCTAATGTTTTGTTCAATGCCTCGGTATGATTCTGATTCCAGGCATTTATTAATTGTTCGTATAAGGTTTCTAATTTGTGAGGATCTGCATTTAATTGTTTCCTCAAAAAGATTCCTTTGGATTTCATCAATAGGTTGTATTCCAGTTGAAGTTGATACGGGAACTGGAATGTACTTGGCAGATTCTTGTTCATAATTATAGACCCATTTTGTATTAGTAGTTTCGGTAAATGCGCGTGAGATTGCTTCAGGGGAATCTTTAGGGATAATAACCTGAATCGTATTAATTCCTAATCGTTTGATTTTAATTAATTTTTCCTCTGAAATTTTATGCGTTGCAACCAATTCGATGAATAAAATTGGTTTTTGTCCTTCATCAAAAAAAGTAACATCAGGTTTTATCAGTAGATATTTAGATTGAGGCTCATAACTTTTCCCGAATGAAATTGAGCCATCCTCATTTTCGTAAAAACAATACTCAATCCCCACTGAATTAGCATAAATATACTTTGAGTCAGAAATTAAATTTGCGAATCCTGGGACTCCCTTTGGTGGGTATTTGTAAACGGGGGGAACCTTAATTTTTTTAATTTCTTGCAGGATAGACTTAGACAAAGCATGTCGATAAGTTTCGTCAGAGTATGTACACTTACCTTTGCCCTGAACATCTTTGGGATCATGTCTGAAATACGATTTTCTGCTCTGTTTCTTCGAGATTACAGCCTGCATTTCTCGTTTGCACCCTATGCAAAAATAACCCTTCCTTCCGCTTGGGGCATCAAGAATATATATTTCAGCGTCTTTAAGGTTTAGGGCATAGAGATTCTCAATTTGATTTTTTCCCTTAGTCATTTAAGTAAAATTAACACTAGTGTCTCTTAATTTATGTTAACGCGCATCGAACTCCAATTGCAACTGCCCGTCATCCTGGGTTTGCTCCACCTCTACAGGCTGGAGCAGGTCCCTTATGTTGTC
>CANJNY010000102.1 GCA_947475715.1 Prolixibacteraceae bacterium | reverse complement strand
GCTTGTTGATGACTAATGAAGCCCTTGTCGGGACAGCAAAAACATCCTCGATTTTAATATATCCCTCTGTACCAAAAATATAGGCTTCATTTACCGCTGCGGTTCTCAAGGCAAAAGATAAATCGGCAATTTCACCATTCCCATATTTCAGGATTGCAATACCCTGTTCATCGGACCCCCAGTCACCAATATGGCTGACGCCCACTGTTTCGACGGGTGGTTTCTGATAGATCATTGAGGCAAAGGAGATCACATAAACACCCACATCGAGCAGACTTCCACCCCCCAACTCGGGATTCATCTGCCGCGCTCCGGGAGGAAATACCCCACGTGCACAGCGCGAAGCCCTTACCATGCGCACTTCTCCGATAAGCCCTTCCTTGATCCAGTTTAATACTTTCTTAATCAGGGGTACGTGACGCGTGATCATCGCCTCCATGAGAAAGACATTCTCTTCGCGAGCCACGCGAACCATCTCCCTGGCTTCAATGGAATTAATCGTAAATGCCTTTTCGCATAAGACGGCTTTCCCTTTCCGCATGCACATCACGCTATTTTCGAGGTGAAAAGTGTGGGGGGTTCCAATATAAATCACATCGATATCGGGATCATCGGCAAGTTCCTCATAGGTGCCATAGGCTTTGGAAACCTTATATTTTTCGGCAAATTTCCGGGCTGTATCGATATCGCGGGATGCAACAGCTGCAAGCTCCGCGTCGGGCAATATTGCCAGGGCTTCGGCAAATTTTTTCGAGATGTGCCCTGTACTGAGGATACCCCATTTGATCTTATTATCCATAGCTTCAAGATATTCAAAATAAATTTATCGTTTCGCAACTCATATACTATTGGCTGCAAATTTTATTCAAATTGTTGTTGAACCCGCTTCGGGATTCCGAATTGCACCTATTCGACTACCTCCGGTTGCACAGGAGGTCATTACTATTGATCCCGGGTTACCCCGATCTAAATGGGAAAAATTAATCTTCACATTTGACTATTATAAAAACGTCTATTTATGAAACAGGACGGATGCAGGAATCACCTCTTTTGTAATTCCCGGCCCTTTCCAGCTTACTACATTCGAAAACCCGCCACCCATCTGGAAATACTTCTCTGCGATCTCATAGGTTCCCGCTTTTATGGATACAGTTCGCGATGAAGGGGTTGCCGTTCGCGGACCATCTGCATCAATAAACCGTTTACCATCCATATAAAGGACACCTCCATCATTGGTTGAGAGGAAAAAGGTGTAGACTCCGTCACTGGGAATTTTAATATATCCGGAGTAGGTAAACGCAAAAAGCCCGTCATTTTCCCGCTCCTCAATATTGAAGTCGGAAGTTATCCCAACCTTCTTTGGTTTAAGTTTCTGCAGCTCATCAACATACATCACATGATCCTCGAAATAAGAATAATTTAATCCTGGCTTTAAATCAATAATATCATAATTCTTAAACTGAGTGAGCTCAATTTTTGCGAGCTTCTCGATTTTTGCACTTACAATTGTAGTGGTAAGCAAGCCGCTCTTTTTTGCAAAAAACTTAATTTCGGAGGTGTTATTTATTTCAAATGGCTTTAAATATCTGGTTGACAAGATGGTTGGTTCACTTCCGTCGACGGTGTAATAAATCGAGGTTCCTTCGGTATCGCTTCCAAGGGAAATTGTTGCCTTATCAAAAAAATAATTCTCCTTAATTTTATACCACGGCATCGCAACCGCAGCGGCAAGCTTTTGGGTAAATGGCCGGTCTGCTTTTGATGTGCCCCAATTATAATTAGGTTTTTCGCCCATCTGAAATACAAGTTCACCCCCGTCAAGTAGCTGCTGATGTTTGAACCACGATTTGGAATACGGTTTTCCGTTCAGGATGGCTGACTGAATATAGCAGTTTTTTGCCCCGACATGGTTTGCACGTATTGTAAACCGTTTCCCGTTTTCAAGGTTTAGTGTCACTTTATCAAACATTGGGGAGCCGATTGAATAGGAAGGGTCACCCGGCAAAACAGAGTAAAAGCCCATTGCACTCATCACATACCATGCCGAGATCTGCCCGCAATCTTCATTCCCGCTGAGACCTGCAGGAGCATCATCATAGAGTGAACTCAGAATCTCACTCGCATATTTTTGAGTCTTCGGAGCAGCACCCGCATAGTTATAGAGGTATGCAATCTCATGACTTGGCTCATTTCCATGGGCATACTGGCCAATTAAACCGCTGGCATCCACCACATTCTTGTCAAACCGGCTTTTGTGGGTAAAAAGGGTATCGAGCCACTGTACGAATTTAGCATCCCCACCCTGGAGATTAATCAGCCCGTTTACATCATGAGGAACGAAGGCACTGTATTGAAAGGAGTTACCCTCCACAAAATGGCCGCTTGGTTCTGCAGGATCAAAGGGTTTCACCCACGTGTAATCACTGTTTTTGGGACGCATAAAACCGGTAGAACGATCGAACATGTTTCTATAAAACTGTGCACGTTGCTGATAAAGCAGGTAATCGTCCTGTTTGTTCAGATTTTTAGCCATTTCAGCCAGGCACCATTCATTGAACGAATATTCCATCACCTTAGCCACTGAGCCTCCGGTTCCTTCAATATCGGCAGGGATAAATCCTAAATTATTGTAATATTCGAGATGCTCCATTGCTTCTTTCATCCCCTTGTATGCCAGTTCAAAATCAAAATTCCTGATCCCTTTGTTGTAAGCATCCAGGATTAATGGGAGGGAATGTTTTCCGATCATATTCCCTGAAAGTGTCCCCTGGATCTCCCAAATTGGCAAACTTCCGCCAATGCGGTACATCCCGATAAATGTCCGCATATAATCGTTCATACGTGCCGGTTCAATAATAGTCAGAAGCGGCATCTGGGTTCTGAAGACATCCCATAAGGAAAAAATGGTATAATTCGTAAACCCATCTGCCTGGTGAACCCTATGATCGGCGCCGCGAAACTGCCCGTCGACATCCATAAACAGGTTTGGAGCAAGGGCAACATGATAGAGTGAAGTGTAAAAGATGCGTCGTTGTTTTTCTGTTCCTCCATCAACCTCTATTTTGGAAAGGTATTGATTCCACTTGGATTTGGCTTCATTCCTGATCTGAGAAAAATCCCACCCTGAATTTTCTGTTTCAAGATTCTTCCTTGCCCCCTGGGTGCTAACTGCTGAGATCCCAATTTTCATCATAATCTGCTCCTTTGCATTGGTGTTAAACGTGAAAAATCCCTTGATGTTCTTCCCCTCAACATTGGTTATTTTTTCAGCAACGGAATCATTTACTGCAATTCCAAACTTCTGAAACGGTTTTGAAAATCTGGCATAAAAATAGACATGCTTATCGACTGCCCATTTGGATGTTACTGTAAAGCCGGAAATTGTGGAGTCATTAACGATTTGGATGTTTGAATTAACGATACGTCCCCGGTGCTTGAGATCGATGATAATATTGGAATTCTCAGATTCAGGGAAGGTGTACCGGTGAAAACCTGTTCGTTCGGTGGCCGTCAGCTCTGCCAGAATCTGATAATCATCGAGTAACACTTTATAATATCCGGGAGATGCTTCCTCGTTCTGATGGCTGAAGGTGGAACGGTATCCGGTTTTCGGCTTATTTTCATCACCTGAAACAAGCTTAACATCACCCACAGTGGGCATGAACAGAATATCGCAAAACTCCGGTTCACCCGTTCCGCTTAGATGGGTATGGCTAAAACCCAGGATCGTTTTATCGGAGTAGTGGTATCCTGATGAACCGTCCCAGTTCTCCATACGGGTATCGGAACTTAGCTGAACCATTCCATGCGGAAGGACGGCCCCTGGATAAGTGTGACCATGGTCGCCGGTTCCCATAAAGGGGTTGACAAACCTAGTGAAATCAATGGCTTGAGAATTGTTCTGAGAATAGCCGGTGTATATTATCAGACTTAATAACGGGAGTATTAAAAATTTTATTGTTTGCATTTATGAATAGTTTGTTTGGTAATCCGCAAAAAGGATAATGCTCAAAAATACGTCCAACAATTGCTTAATACTTCTGCAATATTGGAAAAAATACATTAAATATTAGTTTAAAGGATTAAGAATTAAGCGATGAATTTCATCTTTTAATCGCTTATCTCTATCAAGTATTTTTCTGAAAATGGGATTTTTTTAAAGTGTTTCGCGCGGGAACTGTTCATGAATTGAAGAGTCGACAGATTAGAAGAGTGAGCGGGTGACTGTTTAGAAATTGAAGAGTCACCCGCTCACCGGTTAATCTTTCAATTTAAATAAAATTGATTCCGGGATTGGCTGATACCTTATATCGTCAGAGCTGTAGGCAGCTAAAAGCGTTTTTTGTCCGCCACTCTGAAAATAATCAATGCGAATCTGATGTCTCCCTTTATCCAGGCTGATAGAGTTGCTCATCTCTTTGGACCCATGTTCGCCATCATTATCAATAAGCAATTTGTTATCGATATACAATTTACTCCCATCGTTCGAAGTGACGTAAAAAGTATATTTTCCGGCGTTATCAATCTGAATGAACGACTTAAGCTGAGCCGCAAAATTCACTTTTGGGCTGGCAATTTTAGTGAGGCCAAATTGAAATATATTCCCTTTTGCAATCGGTTTTAACTGATCACAATCGGGAACATGTGCAAATGGCCCCTTGTAAAGTGACCACAAGACTCCATTCTTAGCCTTATCCACATAGTTGTAGATTACATGCGATTTGGTACTGGCGTGAGATCCTTCAAGAATCGCCTGAGCCTTAACCTCCGTATTTTTTGAAATTTCAATTGGCCGGGTATAAACCGCAGAAGATTCGTTAACCTCAGTTCCATCGATGGTAAAGTGTATTTTCGCAGCTGCATCCGCACAATTAATCGTGACAATCAGCTTATTTCCGGCTGCAATTATCGTGTCTTTAGGTAAAATTACAGGCGATGAGAGGTACGATCCGGATGACACCTTTTTTACGCCTGGTGAAGTAAAGGAGTACTTTCCCGATTGAATTTCAAAAACTTCGAGGTTATCTTCCCATTTGACAAACCGGATCCCATCCGATTTAGCTGCGGGCTTATTGTTCTCCAATACCTCCTCGTTGTTTAAAGTCGGAATATAAACCGTTGCGGTGGTATTTGCAGGTATGGTAACTTCCCATTTAAAATTGCTATTCTCCAGTTTCCAGCTGCTGTTGATCTTTCCGTAAATGGAGTTATACGAGGCATTAACATAAGATAGATCTCCTAAAACATAAGGTTTCATGAGGATATGTTTGAATCCGGGGATACCTGGATCGGGTTTAATTCCTGCCAGATTTTCGTAAAACCACGTGATCAGATCACCCAGCAGCATCACATGATTTCCTGAATTCATCCCCGGGTCGCCGCGATCTCCGTTCCATAATTCCCAGATCGTTGTGGCCCCTTGTTTGACCATGTAACCCCATCCCGGATAAGTGGATTGTGACGCCAACGTATATGCAATATCTGCATGACCGTTGTAAGTGAGGGCTCTCATCAGCCACTGTCCGCCAATCAGGCCATTTCCAATATGACCGCCATTCTCACCCATAATTTTCTGTAACAGATTATCTACGATGCGTTCGCGGTATTGATCGGGCACCAGTCCAAATGCAAGTGGAAGGATATTGGCCGTGCAGGTATTATTACTGTATTTAACCTCCGTCTTATCCAAAAATCTCAGATTGAAAGCCGCTTTTATTTCATCTGCAGTTTTCGAATATCCTGCTGCGTCACTCTCCTTACCCTGAAGACGGGCAAACTTCTCCATGAGTTTTAATTCATAATAAAAATAGACTGTTCCAATAAATTCTGAACTCGTTATTCTGGAAGGATCGCTTGAGTTAATCAGTTTTAAATCCTCGGGGGGAACGCACCAGTCGCCGTAGGTATCTTTAGGCATGGTACTATTATTTAAGTACTTGCTCATGTGCATAATCCACTTTTGCATGGCCGGATAATTGGCTTCAATGGTATGTAAATCTCCATATTGGGTATAAAGCATATCCGATGCGAAGATGAAAGTTCCGGGCCAGGTGGTATTGTCGCTGTAGATTGGCCAATAAGATGGTGCCACATCAGGGATACTGCCGCTTTCGAGCTGGGCATCCCGGATATCTGTAACCCATTTGGCATAGAGCTTCGAAAGGTCGAAGATGTAGCTTTCGCCGGTACATTCAGCCGACCGGTCACCCAGCCACCCCTGCCGTTCGTCCCGCTGTGGGCAGTCGGTTGGTATCGATCTGTAATTTCCGCCGATCCCCCAGAAAGCATTCTTATAAATTCGATTAATCAGAGGATTGGATGTTGCAAACGATCCGGTAACGTCCATCGCATCATGGACCACCTTCCCTTTGATTGCAGATAATGCCGGACTTCCGGGGTATCCGACCATTTCGACATAACGAAATCCATGATAGGTGAAGCGCGGCTCCCATTTCTCGTCACCATCACCCTTTAAAATATAAGTATCGGTTACCTCTGCACTTCGGATATTGGCAAGAAACAGGCTTCCATCACTATTTAAAGTTTCTGAAAACCGAAGCGTTACCTTATCCCCTTTCTTCCCCTTTACATTTAATTCAACCCAGCCAACCATATTCTGACCCATATCAAAAATATAGGTGCCCGCGTTTAGTTTATTCACCGCAACAGGGGTGATTTGGTCCATTATCCTGATCGGATCCGAAGGTTGTGCAACCAATTCCTTACAAGGTTTTTCCACAAGCTCTGCATTGATCCAGCTGGTATCATTGAAGCCGGTTTTACTCCAATTCTGAAACTCCATACGCGCATCGTAGTATTCGCCGTCGTATTCGTTGTTTTTGCGGATCGGTCCGTTTGCGGTGAGCTTCCAGGTTTCATCCGACACTACTCTATTGGTTGTACCATCCTCATATTCAACCTCGATCTGACAGACCATCCTGGGAAAACCGTAAGACCTTATTTTGTCCGACCCACCGGTTCTGGGGGCGAAAAATCTCCCGTTTCCAAGGACCACACCAATCGTATTTTTATTCTGCTGCAGATTTTTAGCCACATCAAAGGTCATATAAAAGGCACGTTTGTTATATTCGGTTAAACCCGGGGCAAGAACCTGATCGCCAATTTTTTCTCCGTTGAGATATAATTCAAAGAGTCCAAGACCAGAGATAAATGCGGTTGCTGATTTAATCCTCTTTTCAACATTAAATTCGTGCCTCAACATCCGTGCAGAGAGCATGGTGTGAGGGTTGTTTGGGTCATCACCGGCTACCGCCTTGTCAAGACCAATCCATTTTGCTTTCCAATCCGAATTGTGGAATAATCCGGTGGTCCAGAATGCCATTTCACTGGTATGAGTCCCACCTTTGGAATCCCATATCTGAACCTTCCAGAAATATTTACGATTACTCTCCAGTGGTTTACCTTCGTAGGTGATCTGGCTCGATTTATCGGATGTGACATTCTTGCTATCCCACACATCGGGGGTATTCTCATTCAGCTTCTCCATACTTGAGGCAACCTGAATCTGATACGCACGTTGGTTCACTCCGCGCTGGTCAGACTCTGAGATCCAGCTAAACCGGGGCTTTGGAATATCCACACCCAGTGGGGTTGTTTTATTCTCACACTTTAGATTGGTTACCCTTACCTGGAGCTTTTCGCTGCAGGCATTGGTGAGCAGGAACAGGATAAAAATTCTGATAGTTAGTTTCATTTGATATGACATTAATTATAAATATTATCATTAGAAGGAGATACATCGAAGTAACCCTATTTCATCGTTATGATTTCAATGGAACAGCACCCCCGCCGGGATCTCCTCCTTTGCACTACCGGGTTTTTCCCAGCTTACATTCAACGCTTTGGCACCACCCATCTGAAAATATTTCAGCAAAACAGCATGATACCCCTTTGCCAGGGCAAGTTTCTTCGACTTCTCCTGCGCCCGGTGAAAACCATCATTGTCAATGATTATTTTCCCATCAACTGATAAGATACCCCCATCGTTTGAATTTAGATAGATCGAATAAACTCCGTTTGCCGGAGCATCAAGATAACCCTGGTAGGTGTAGGCAAAAGAGCGCTTATCGGTAATTGCTGAAATAGTAAATGTAGGGATAATTCCGAAACTGATCACCGGATATTTTTTCATATCCTCAACCTTCACACAATACCCTTCAAGATAATCATAATGCAAACCAGGCAGGGGATTCTTCACCTCAATTGCCGGAGCAGGTGTCATTTTCTCAAAATCAGCCGATGCTGCATAACTCGGATTCTGACCTTTGATAAAACTCCGAGCCTTAATCGTTGCGGAATGATCCAGCGTGAATGTCCCTGAATAGATGGATGAAGTTTCCGTGGGATCAGATCCGTCCAACGTATAATGAATGACGGCTTCTGTTTCATCACAATTCAGGTTAATGTCGGTCGATTGCAGGAATGATTTCTCCTTTGATTCGATCCGGGGCATAACCGGTGAAGGGTAGTCGGGAGTATGTGGTCGGTTCTCCGGCCTGGATCCCCATTGTTCATTGGGCTTCTCCCCCATCTCAAAAACCAGCTCTCCACCCTTTACAATATCCTGATGTTTAAAATAGGAGTTCGGATGATCCTTCCCATTAAGCAGGAGTGATTGAACATACCGGTTTTGCGGGCTGCCATTTTTTGCCATGATGATAAACTGTTTACCATTCTCCAGGTGGATGGTCACCTTATCAAACAGGGGTGATCCGATCACATAATCTTCCACTCCGGGGGTGGTTGGGTAAAATCCCATCGCAGTGAAAATATACCAGGCCGACATCTGTCCCGCATCGTCATTCCCACACAATCCGTCTGGCTGATCGGTATAAAACTGTTCGATGATTTGCCGCGATTTATGCTGCGACTTCCACGGTTTTCCAATATAACTATACAAATAAGCCATATTGTGACTCGGTTCATTCCCGTGAGCATATTGCCCGATAAGACCCGTCATATCCTGAAGATTACCCGATGAACCACTGTTTTTAAGTGAGAAGCAGACATCAAGCCAACGATCGAACTGCTCATCTCCACCCATCAGTTTTATCAAACCGTTTATATCCTGCGGTACGAAGGTGGTATACTGATAGGCATTTGCCTCGGTATAATGACCCGATTCCACAATCGGATCGAAAGGGGTCAACCACTTATAGTCAGATCCCCGCGGCCGCATAAAACCGGTTTGGGTATCAAAAAGATTCTTATAAAACGCCCCCTTTTGAGAATACAATTGAAAATCAGACTTATTGAAACTTTTGGCCAGCCGCGATACACACCAGTCGTCGTAGCAATATTCGAGTGTCCGCGCCACAGACTGACTTTCGGCATCATAGGGGATGAAACCAATCTTTTTGTAAATCCCCTTGCCGTCGCGGAACCCTTCCGAGAGTTTTTTCATCCCTTGGTAGGCACCTTTTACATCGTAATCCCTGATCCCTTTAACCCACGCGTCGGCGATCAGTGGCAGTGAATGATATCCGATCATTGCAAAACCCTCATTTCCGCCAAATTCCATGATCGGAAGGGTGCCAAAATGTTGATATTTTTCAATAAAACTTCGGATAAACTGGTTGGTCCGTTTGGGTTCGATAATCGTATAAAGGGGATGCAACGCCCTGAATGTATCCCAAAGTGAGAAGGTGGTATAATTGTCAAATCCGGTGGCGGTGTAAACCTTATGATCGGTGCTGCGATAACGCCGGTCAACATCAAAATTGATATTTGGATGGACAAAAGTGTGATACATGGCAGTATAAAAAGTGCGTTGCTGAGATTCGGTGCCCCCCTCGATGGAAATTCTTCCGAGTTCCACCTCCCATGACTTACGTGCCTTTTCACGGATCAAATTAAAATTCCAGTCGGGAAGCTCCCCTTTGAGGTTCTTCTCAGCCCCCTTAAAATCAACTCTCGAGATAGCCACCTTTACAAGTACGTCCTTATTTTTTTGTGTGTCAAACGTAAAATGGGCCTTAACGTTTTTACCCCCAGCCTCGAGGGCGCCATAAACCAATTTATCCTTAAGGTACAATCCATATTCTAAAATTGGCTGGGAGAATTCGGCCACGAACCAGATGGTGCGGTTTCCGTCGAGACCACCGGATGAATGCCGGAATCCCTCGATTTTTGTGGCAGACAGTTTTTTTACAAAGAGGGAATCATTTGTATCGTTGATCCCATGGGTGAGGTCGAGAATGATATTCCCCTTATCGGTTTCAGCGTACGTATATTTATGCAGTCCTGCACGTACAGTTGCGGTCAATTCGACGAGAATTCCGTTGTCAAGCTTAACGCGGTAATATCCCGGCGATGCGGATTCATTTTCATGGTTAAAGGAGGCGCGGTATCCGGAGACCTCAGCGGCAGATTGCGGTACGTTAAGCTGAATCTGCCCCGTTGTTGGCATTAAGAGAATATCGCCGCCGCCACCACTTCCCACCCCGCTGAAATGGTTATGGCTGAATCCCATAATACTCCGGTCAGAGTAATGGTATCCTGCACATCCGTCCCATGTTTCGGTGCGGGTATCGGGGCTTAACTGAACCATTCCGTGTGGCAATGTCGCTCCCGGAAAGGTATGACCATGGGCATCGGTACCAACAAAGACATTAACCTTTTGGGTGTGGTCTTTCTCTTTTGCCTGTAATAAATTTAACAGAAATAGAGAAAGAATTAAGGAGAGTAATATTTTCATTTTAAATAGAATTAAACCACTTCGTAATAAGTGACGGACTGACTTGTTCGTGACGTGTTATAGTCAGGTCGTCACCGGCTTTATCCAAAACTAAGTTGTCAGAAATATTCTCCAGACCCAATCCACCAGGGTATGAACCAGTATTGCGGCAATGATGTTATTCCCGCTCTTGCGGTATGCCCAGCCGTACCCCATTCCGGCAATAGCAGCTAAGGAAACATAGGTAATTTGTGTGGATAAAGTATTCACGTTATTCCAGTGCATGAGTCCAAAAGCCAATGAGGAGATAACCAATGGAATCCATTTTTTTGAAAACATCTTTTCCATTCCGCCAAGCAAAATACCTCTGAAAAAGAGCTCTTCAGGCAATGCAACGGTGAGAAAAAGTCCAATAAACTGGAAGATTAATTTAGGAATATTGTACGATTCAGGCATTGAAAAAGTCAGAAAGCCGGTTAATAATCCCGGAGGAAGCACAAATGCCATGATTATTAGCATTGATAGTCCGACAACTCGCAAGTCCTTTAAATTTGGGACAAGATTATACCCGATTGCGGCACCCCGATAACCATTCCAGCCAATTAAAGCGATCACAGAGAGTGCAACGGAGAACCATGCGTATGAATCACTCCCTGCGGGAAGCATCCCCATGTACCAGCGAAGGTCAAATGGAATCCAGAGAACCATCCAAAGCAACAGATCGGTCCAGGTCAAGGTAAATAGCTCATCTTTTGACTGCTTTAAGACTCCCAATACCGCAAAAACGATCGCAGCAAAAATGACAGCGAAATAGGGATCGAATTTAAATAGCAATATTCCGGGCACCATAAATAAGAGGGATATTCCGCCTGCTACATAATAGTGCGAATTGGGATCACTGCGCAACCAATTATTGAACCGGAGTGATGCTTGAACGGAACCTAAGGCTAGCATTACTCCCATTAAAGGCGCCAGACTTAAAACGTTGGCAATTATTGAAATCATGGTGCTCTTTGTATCAGATGCCGCGATACCATAAATTAATCCGACTCCAAGAAGTGTCCAGAGAATCCAGAGAATTACAAATCTATTTTTCATATGTTAATTATTTGGTTATTAAATATTTATCTATTATAAATTTAATGTACAGACGCACAGCAGTGGGTCTATACCTGTTTCGCATCTATAAAAATGACCGTAGAGACGCACCGCTGTGCATCTCTACAAGGATTAACGAAATTATTTTTTTTCAACCACCAGTTTAAAATCCTCAAAAATAACTTGTGAGACTTTTTGATCGTTGGCGCCACCCGCCAGACCGATATCCATCTTCATGGCCAGACCGGGGATATCGCCCGATTCGCGAGAGATGATCCAGGTTTTTCCATCGAAACTGTAATATCCCGAGAAACGGTTTCCGTGCCGAACCAGCTTCAGCCAAACCGGTAATGGCTTTTCGACACCGTAATTTTTGCTTCTTGTATTGTGCATGCAGCCGTCGCCAAATTCGTCCCACTCTGCGCCACATCGCTTGGTGGTTGAGAATAACAGAAACGATCCCAATGTACTGCTTTTTGAACCGGCACTCTTTGACATGTCGTTTCGCGTAAATAGGCCGGCGCGGAACCATTCACTAATCCCTTCGCTGAAACCAACGACTTTTACGGTAGCTACAAAATTTCCCTCAACAGCCTCTTTAAGATATACCGCTCCGTATGAATCTTCGGCATGAAGGAAATCGGTTCCGGCAGCAGTGATTTGAAAATGATTCTTCCGGATATCGTAGTTGAAGTTGCACGGTTTGGCTGTTACTGAGCAATAGGTTAAGAACGATGAATTTGCAACATCCACGAGCTTAACGGCATAGACATGAATTTGAAGCGGAGGCTGATTGGCCACAGTTACGTTGTGAACGCCCGCTTCTGCCAGCCAGGTAAAGCTAAGCTGTCTGACCTCATTTCCCGTAAAGTGGACATCCTTCATCGCAACCACCCTACCGTCAACGGTCAGCTCTATTTTTTTCGTGACTGCTTCGGCTCTTACATTCTGAGCTTCTATCGTAACCGACAAGGAATCCCCAACGGGTATTTCAGAAAGTCGTGTATTTAAATTGCGGTAAATAATATAGAGTGGATCTCCCGTGACAGTGACTTCCTGTGCTGCGGTGGTGCCAATGGAGATTGAGTGTTTTCCCGGATCAAAAAACTTGTATTTAAATTCAATTTTGCGACTGTTTTTGGCGATAAAGGGTAGCTTTTGGGTACCAGCCACCTTCCCGTCAACATAGAGAAAGAGATCCTCCATCCCCGTCGAGCCGGTATTTGCAACGATTACAGATACCGTTATATCGCTGCCCGTTGAAAGAATTCCGGAAGGTTCCACCTTTAAATTACTGAATTGCAATTCAACTTTCCCTTCAATAAACTCTTCAGGCTGATTGAGTGGTGGCTCAATGATCCGGTTATTTTCATAAATATTATCTACAAGATAGCAGGCACAAAGCTTCATCTCTCCCTGTTTCAGGTTGTAATAAGTGTTATCCTTAACGCTCCATCCGGATGACATATTCTGAAAAAACAGGGCCACATTCTCGTTAGTCGCAGCGGGATGGACATCATGAATCAGGTTATTGCGCACCACCGAACCGGGGCTTAAACCATAAACGGCAATACCACCTTCGTCGTCCCTTTTCATATTGGTAAACGAGACATGGTTATATTCAGCAAGGTGGCTTCCGTCGCTGCTCTCCTCAATATTTGGCCACGAACCCAGTGTGATGCCGTAACTCCCCACGTTCGAAATATAATTATGCGAAACGGTACTCCGGGTTGCATTATAGGTCGAGATACCCGTTGAAGCGATCGGGATATTTGTTATCTTATTGTATGACATTATATTATCGCTCACCACATCACTCCAGTTTTCAGGTTTCTGAACGCCGGAGACATTGATCCCGCTCCCTTTGACATCATTGATCACATTTCGGCTGATCAGGTTGTGATAGCTTCCTAATCCAAACCGGATTGCGGTCTGGTTTACATTTTCAATGCGGTTTCCCAAAAGCTCACAATTTTTGGCATACTCAAAGGCGACAGTTCCTTTACCACCCGACCGGGTATTCTCAAATTTAAGCTTGTAAAACCGAAGATTTCGGACCGGTTTTTCGCGGGTACCCGACACATCGACCAGGTTTTCCAACCTTGGAAATACGACCGATGCCTTATTGGGATCACCCAGTTCTTCTTCCGGTATAAAACTGACGGTTTGAGTTTTGGCATTAAAATACCATTCGCTGGTTGTGTCCATCAAAGCCTCCACATTCTCAACAAAGTATTTAGGTTGAATAATCAGCATTTCGGGAGAGGGCTCTTTAAGCCAGGCAGTGCGGCTTTTGGCATCAACCCTTGCGAGGCTGGTGTGAATGCCTCCCCATCTAACCGTCATGTGGATCCTGTTCGATTCCATATCACCCCATGATTTGAGATCCTCTGCCTTAAATTTAAAGGAGGCAGAGTCGGAGGGTTGACCATCGGTCAGAAAATACCCGGTATTTGGGGTTCGGGCAAGGGTGAGCCGTTTACCGTTGGCATACAGTTCATTGAGTTCTGTTCGTTTTATAGCGGCACTCCATATTCCGTTTTTCTTTTTCTCCCAACCGGTGATTTTCTCCCCACCTGAAATTACCGGCGACTCTGTGGGATAGGCGGCATAAGTGACAAAGCAATCTTTGAGTTCATGGTATTCAAAGGCACCGGTTGGCAGGTCAGTTTCAACCCGTTCACCACCATCGCCGGGAGCAAAAGTCAGCGGTTTTTCAAGTGAATAGGTCCCCTGACGGATCAGGACTAAAATATCGCGCCCAGCGCCGTACTGATGCGAAGTCCCGATAAACCGTTTATCGACAGCCTTTTTCTTGAGTTTATAAATCTGCTCCTTCAGTTTGCTAACCGCGGTTTTTGCGCGATCAATTGTAGCAAAGGGGCCATCTGTTAAACTCTTGTTTGGAGTTGCCAATGTTCCCGACCAATTGTCGTTACCTGAGGGAGAGACATAAAAATCGGCGGTTGTCCCGGAAAGGTTAAATTCTGCTTTTTCGATACCTCTGACCAGGCGACCCTGAGCGGAAACCTGATTATTCAGGGATAAAAGTGTAATTATCAAGATCAGGCATCCGGCTGTAAAAACTGGTATATAACAGGTTTTCATAAATTTGTTAATCTTATGAATTATTTTTAGTTCAAAAATATTATTCCGCACATTTTATTAAATTAATAGTAAAATATCGCATTATTTATATTGCTCATTTTCAGAAAGATTGCTCCGTTGATCATTAATTTAATGCGTAATTGGAGGATCAAATCGGAAGCTACTACTAAGGACACCATTCTGTTGCGTTTTTCAATTAGGAGATTCCTCACTGCGTTCGGAATGACACACTTCATTTTGAAGGGGGTGTGGGTGAGGGGGCGGCGGCCCCGCCCCCTCACCCACACCCATTACTACAGTCCATTGTCATTCCGAATGAAGCGCAGCGGAATGAGGAATCTCATATCACTTTATTATCTACTTTCTCAATTCATAAACCGTTCATGTGCACCACCCATCACGCCATGAGTGTTGACTGAAACAAAAGCGAGGAACAGGATTATGATTACAATCCCGACCAGATAAAGGAACCATCTATTCACCGGCATAACTGCAACCGGATTCCCGAAAAATGGGGTATACTGCTTTGCTGCCAGCCACAGTATAACAGCCAGGTTAACCACATAAAGTTGATGATTCGAAGGGAACCTGCCGGCAAATACTCCCGAAACAATATAACTGACCAGAATATAGGCGGCCAGATAAACGATAAACAACACCAATATATCTTTTCGCTCAAAACCGGTTTTTGACTTTGTATATTTATACGTTCCAATAATGGCCACTGAGAAAATAATCAGTGTACTAAAAAGGGTACTCAGCATCGCGGTAGTTTCCGGATTGACCACATCTTTAATCCGCTCCATCAGCGTCTGGTACCCCATTGAATCAATCAGATTGATAAAAGGGATACCCACAAAGAGCAGCAACATGGCTATTTTTGATTCCCAACTCTCTGAATTAGAGGTTTCTTCAGGCCAGACGGAACTAAATACGCCGTAAGCCATACCGGTTCCGCCGAAAAATCCAATGCTGTACTCCATGACGTTCCACATGTTAAACTGAATCTCCAGACCTGTTCCGAGGGTCTGAAGGAAATTTCCAAAGGCAAATCCAAAGCCGGCGCCCAGCGCAGAATAGAGCGAAACGCGTAAAGTCGATGTATAATTATTCCGTGCCAAATGCCACAATAATGCCAGGCCGGCACCCAGACAAACCGACCAGGCTTCTGCCCTTGGAGGGGTCATTAACCATTCCAGCTGAACAACAAATAGGTAATAACCGAATATTCCTCCGGCAATCATCTCTGCAAGCAATGCACCCCAATTGATTTTCTTCTCTTTTGAGGATTCCAGTGTCAATCCAACCAGGCCACCACCTAAAATCCCATACAATCCGCCAATTACGAAAAGCATTAGCAGACCATAAAAGGCATCGGGGAAACTGCTGCTTCGACCATACCCGACGACCTGTCCATAGCTCATCATTCCACCGGCTCCCCACCCGACAGCGGATGCCATGGAGATAGAATAAATCTTTGAATACCAGTCTTTTCGTTTTGAAACAAGCACAAGAGCCAGTCCACCAATACCTCCGGCCCAGGCGGCACCCTGCTCATGTCCGAACTGTCCCCGGATTGCCCATGCAGTGGCAAGGGTCATCGCCACAATTAAAATGCTAATTAGCTGGTGTTTCATAGTTATAAATTTTGTTTGGTTTTCTATCTTTAAAAATATTAAGGCAAGCTAAATTATCAGGTGTTTATCAGATCAAAATAAAAAAAAACAATTTGCCACTAAAGCACCAAAACACTAAATTACACCAAACGTTTCGATCGGATAAAGGGCTTTGGTGCATTTTTGGTGACTTCGCGATTTGGTGGCATATTTTTTTATTTAATCTTCATTGATTTAAATCCTCTTTTGTTAATATAGTATTATTTAATTTCAACCTTTCCAGTTGACTTTATATCTATCGAAGAGGCGCCCACCATCAATTTAAAGGTTCCAGGTTCTACAACAAATGATTTCTTATTTACATCATAAAATGCCAGGTCTTTGGCAGGGAATACCAGTTCAACGGTTTTGCTTTCATTCGGCTGAAGGTTGATCCGCTCAAAACTGACCAGCTGTTTTTCAGGTCGCAGAACACTTGACTTTTCCTGATGTGCATAAAGCTGAACCACCTCATCCCCCGCTAGTTTTCCATTGTTCTTAATTGTGATTCTTGCAGTTACATTTCCTGATTCATCAACAGACCTGGAGATCACCTCCAGTTTACCGTAGCTAAAGTTTGTATAGCTCAGGCCAAAACCAAAGGGATAGAGCACCTCGCTTATCTTTGAATTATCTTTCATATTATTGAGATACATATAAGTCCTCCCTTTGCGGATGTCATAGTCGCTGAACGACGGGAAATTCTCTGCCGATTTATAAAATGTGAGGGGTAATCTTCCTGCCGGATTGTAGTCACCAAAAATGACATCCGCCAGGGCATTTCCACCCTCCTCGCCATTATACCAGGTTTCGAAAATAGCGGGAACATTAGCTTTTAACCAGCTAACTGACAAGGTACTTCCGTTCTGCAAGATCACAATAGTTTTAGGATTTGCCTTGAATACTGCCTTCACAAGATCTTCCTGATCACCGGGAATATTAAGATCCGGACGGTCAACCCCTTCCTTTTCAACAGTTTCATCAGTCCCTAATACTACCACTGCAACATCGGCCTGCAGAGCTGCCGTAATGGCCGGTGAGAATTTATCCGGATTCATAGCAGCACCGCAAAGTTTAACTTCGGCATTATACCACTGTTGGGTATACTCAAGCCGCAGATCATACCTTTTTCCCGCCTCAACCTCAATCTTTGCTACATCCGATGACTTATTTCGGTTCAGGGTCCGGTCGATTTGTAACTTTCCATTGACATACAATTTAATTGCATCATCAAATTCACCGCCAATATAATAGGGGCCTGAGCAAGGGGCAATAAAAGTACCCGTCCACCTGATCGAATAATAGGTTGCAGGTATGCCGGGGACCGGGGCACTTTTGCCAAACTTAAAATCGATCACCGGGTCAACCCGGGTAAGGAGGGGTTCACCCGAACACGCTGTGTTGGTAAAATATTCCCCCTTTAAACCGTGTTCACCAGGCTTTCCCCCTGACGGAATCAAATTTTCGGTTGGGATAACCGGCAATGTAATTTTAACATCAGTTCCTTTTACATAATGGACTTTGGTGCTATCCAGCTTATTAATAATCCCCTGAAGGGGGGAGATTGCCTTGGAATAGCCACCAGTATACCCACCCAATTCAGCGATTGCGGCCACAGGGCCGATTACCGCAATTGATCGGATCGTATTTTTATCTAACGGCAACAAATTGCCATCATTTTTAAGCATCACGATTGTCTTTTGTGCCGCTTCTCTGGCTATAGCCCTGTTTGCAGGACCATCAACTACCGAATGGGGAATCCTGGTATACGGAACCATCTCCGGCGGATCGTATAAACCCAGTTTAAAACGGGGAAGGAGAATGCGGGAAACAGCGGTGTCAATCGTTGCCTGAGAAACCAGTCCCATTTTGACCACTTCGGCCAGATGGTCCCGGAAGCAATCGCCACATTCAATATCCATTCCGGCATTTAAGGCCAGGGCAATGGCTTCCTGAACATTGGCTACATATTTATGCCCTTCGTATAAATCCCGGATCCCATTGCAATCTGATACAATATTCCCTTCATAACCCCATTCTCCCCGCAGAATATCGGTCAGCAATTTTTTATTCGAAATGCAGGGAACTTCGTTCAGACGGTTATAAGCGGCCATAATCTGCAGAACCTTACCCTGCTGAACAAGCGTTTTATAAGGTCGCAGGTAGTATTCGTGCAGCAGTTGATCGTCGACATTGGATGATCCGTTATGACGGCACCACTCCTCATTATTGAGTGCGAAATGTTTGGGACCTGCCGTGGATTTGAGATATCGGGGATTATCCCCCTGAAGTCCCTTCACAAAAGCAAGACTTAACTGACTGGTCAAATATGGATCCTCTCCATAACACTCTTCGGTCCTTCCCCAACGCGG